>NZ_JBSNCC010000050.1:0-5003 GCF_053764715.1 Methylobacterium sp. Gmos1
GTCTCAAACCCGATCCCATCTCGAACTCGGCCGTTAACCGCCCCAGCGCCTATGGTACTGTGTCTCAAGACACGGGAGAGTCGGTCACCGCCAGACCTGCCAAGCACGTCACACGTTCCCTCGTCACGACCCTCACGAACAAAGCCCGCCAGGACATCCTGGCGGGCTTCGTCGTGTTCGGGGAGCGCCATCGCGCAGGCATCGCGCTTCTTCCCGCGAGCGGTTCGGCCACCCAGGCGACTTCCCGGCGGCGGCGCGCCAACGCAATGGTGGTCAGGGACCGCGTCTCGGCGTGCACCGGTTGCAAGGCCGGATGGGTCCGGGAAAGGCCGTTCTGACACCGTGCCTCGGGGACGGGGGTGCGCCGCGGGGAGTCGCGCCCCCTCCTGCCATTGCCGTTTGCCGCTCTCCTCACGCCGCCTGCGCTTCCAGGAGTGGCGGCAGGGCCTTGAGGTCGAGGGGCTTCGACAGGAA
Organism: Methylobacterium sp. Gmos1; assembly: GCF_053764715.1. NCBI lineage: Bacteria > Pseudomonadati > Pseudomonadota > Alphaproteobacteria > Hyphomicrobiales > Methylobacteriaceae > Methylobacterium > Methylobacterium sp. Gmos1. The sequence goes on from NZ_JBSNCC010000050.1 coordinate 475, forward strand.
GCCGTCGAAGCCGGCCGCGAGGGCAGCGGCCTGGTCCTCGGCCTGGACATTGGCCGTCAGCGCCACGAGGCGCAGGCGCGGGAGGCCGTTGGCCTGCTCGTGGGCGCGCACCTGCCGCGCCGCTTCGAGCCCGTCGAGGATCGGCATGCGGATGTCGACCAGCGCGAGGTCGAACTGGGTCGCCGAGGCCGCCTCCTGCATCCGCGCCACGGCCTCCGCCCCGTCCCGGGCCCAGAGCACGACGGCGCCGAGGCGCTCCAGTGCCTTGGTGGCCAGCAGCGCGTTGATCGGGTTGTCCTCGGCGAGCAGCACCCGAGGCCGGCGCGACGACGGAGGCAGGTTACCTTCCTGCGCGCTCGGCGCGCGGGTGGGCGGCGGCGTCGGCTCGGCGAGGCGAGCGAGGAGCGAGGTGAGGCGCACCGGCTTGATCAGGTAGCGGTCGAAGCCGGCCGCCGCCGGGGAGCCGAAATCGCGCCGATCGAACGGCGACAGCAGCACGATGCTGCGTCTCACGCCCGCCCGCCGGGCCGCCGCCGCGATCCCACGGACCGTGGCGTCGCCGAGCGCCCTGTCGGCGATCACGGCCGCGAATGATTCGGCGGACATCGCCGCGATGGCCTCCGCCGCGGTCTCGACCACCACGGCCTCGGCGCCGGCCCGGCCGAGGCGGCGGGCGATGTAGGGCGCCTCGAAGGCCGCGGCCGCCACCACCAGGACGCGCCGCCCGGCGAGGCTCGGCGGCTGCGGCCGGGCCCGGCCGGGGCTCTCGCGCAGCGGCAGGTGAACCCGGAAGCAGCTCCCCTCCCCCGGCCGCGACGCGACGTCGAGCCGGCCGCCCATGCGGTCGACGAGGCGCCGGGTGATGGCGAGACCGAGGCCCGTGCCCTCGTGGCGCCGGCTGGCGCTGCCGTCGCCCTGCTCGAATTCCTGAAAAAGCACCGGCAGGCGCTCCTCCGGGATGCCCGGGCCGGTATCGTGCACGGCGACCGTCAAGCCATCCTCGGCCCAGGAGGCGGTGACGCCGACGCCGCCGGCCTCCGTGAACTTCACCGCGTTGCCCGCGAGGTTGATCAGGATCTGGCGCACCCGGTCGGCGTCGCCGATCAGCAGGGCCGGCAGCGCCTCGATGTCGGCGGCGATCTCCAAGCCCTTGTCCTGGGCACGGGGCGCCAGCAGTTCCACGACGCTCTCGACCAGCGCCGCCGGATCGAACGGCTCGGCCGCGAGGTCGAGGCGCCCGGCCTCGATCTTCGAGAAGTCGAGGATGCCGTCGATGAGCGACAGCAGCGCCTCGCCGGAGGTCTTCACCGCCTCGGCATAGGTGCGCTGCTCGGGGCTCAAGGGGGTTTCGAGCATCAGGTCGGCCATCCCCATGATGCCGTTGAGCGGCGTGCGGAACTCGTGGCTGACGCTGGCGAGGAAGCGCGATTTCGCCACGCTCGCGGCCTCGGCCCGGCTGCGCGCCTCCTCGAGCGAGCGGGCGGATTCGACCCGCTCGGTGACGTCCCGGCCGGCCCGCAGCACCTCGGCCCGCCCGTCGCGGCCAGGCGTCACGGTCTCGACGAAGGCGAACCAGCGCACGGGCCCGCCGCCCGCCGGCAGGATCGCGAGGTCGACGAGGCGCGCCCCGTCGGCGCGCTGGCGCATCTCGCCCCGCTCGACCACCTCGACCTCGCGCGTCGTGCCGAGCAGCGCGTCGGGCGTGGTGCCCAGAAGGGCGGCGAAGCCGTGGTTGGCGAAGGTGATGCGCCCTTGCGCATCGCGCTGGACGACGAGCTCGATCTGCGCCTCGACCAGGCTGCGGTAGCGCTCCTCGCTCTCGGAGGTGCGCCAGACGAGATCGTGCAGGCGCTCGACCTCGCCGAGGGTCCGGATCCGGCGGCCGCTCCAGCGCACCGCCAGCCAGGCGAGGGCGAGAAGGCCACCGATCGCCGCGAAGAGCCACCCCATCCCGCAAATCCTCCCGGACACCCGACGAGGCGCGAGAGTGGCGGACGGAGCTGAAAGATGAGTGGGGAAAGTGGCTTAGCGGGGCGCTCAGTGCATCGGCGCAATCCGACGGGTCACGGCAAGGCGGCGTTAAGCACGAGGCCTCACGCGGCGGCCGGGCGCCGGTCCTGGCGGCTGCGGTAGGACAGGGCCTCGGCGAGGTGAAGCCGGCGCACCCGCGCCTCGCCGTCGAGATCGGCGAGCGTGCGGGCGACGCGCAGGACCCGGTGGAAGCCGCGGGCGGAGAGCCGCATGGCGTCGGCCGCGTCGCGGATCAGCGCCATCCCTTCCGCGTCGGGCCGCGCCGCCTCCTCGATCAGGGTTGCGGGGCACGAGGCGTTGGTGGTGCCGGCGGGCTGGCCGGCTTCCGCGTAGCGCCGCTCCTGGCGCAGACGCGCCGCGGCGACTCGGGCGGCGGCCTCCGTCGAGCCCTCGTCCGGCGGCGGCAGGATCAGGTCGGCGGCGGTGACCGCCGGCACGTCGATCTGGAGGTCGACCCGGTCGAGGAGCGGGCCCGAGAGCCGGGCCTGGTACTGCGCGACGCAGCGCTCGTTGGGCCCGCGCCGGCAGGCGAAGCCCGGCTCGGTCGCCTGGCCGCAGCGGCACGGGTTCATCGCCGCGACGAGCTGGAACCGGGCCGGATAGGTCACCCGGTGGTTGGCCCGCGCGATCATCACGGTGCCGGTCTCGAGGGGCTGGCGCAGGGAATCGAGCACCTGGCCGTTGAACTCGGGCAATTCGTCGAGAAAGAGCACGCCGCCGTGGGCGAGCGACACCTCGCCCGGCCGGGCGCCGATGCCGCCGCCGACGAGCGCCGCCATCGAGGCGGAGTGGTGGGGCGCGCGGAACGGCCGGCGATTCGACAGCGCGCCGTCCTTCAGCGTGCCGGCCACCGACTGGATCATCGAGACTTCGAGCAGTTCGCGCGGCCCAAGCGGCGGCAGGATCGAGGGCAGGCGCGAGGCGAGCATCGACTTGCCGGCGCCGGGCGGGCCGTTCATCAGGAGGTTGTGACCGCCGGACGCCGCGATTTCCAGGACGCGCTTGGCGCCCTCCTGGCCCTTGATGTCGCGCAGGTCCGGCAGGGCGCCGGCGGGCGCGGCCACCGCCGGCACCGGCCGGGCCATCACCTGCGTGCCCTTGAAGTGGTTGGCGAGCTGGATCAGCGAGCGCGGTGCCAGCACGTCCATGTCGCCGGCGGCCCAGGCCGCCTCCGGCCCGCTCGCCGCCGGGCAGATCAGGCCGAGGCCGCGGGCATTCGCCGCCATCGCGGCCGGGAGCACGCCGGCCACCGCCGTCAGGCTGCCATCGAGAGCGAGCTCGCCCAGCACGCAATAGCCCGAGAGCGCGTCGGCCGGCAGGGCGCCGATGGCGCACATCATGCCGAGCGCGATCGGCAGGTCGTAGTGCGAGCCTTCCTTCGGCAGGTCGGCCGGGGCGAGGTTGACGGTGATGCGCTTGGCCGGCAGCGCCAGGCCGGAGGCGATCAGCGCCGAGCGCACCCGCTCGCGCGATTCCGCCACCGCCTTGTCGGGCAGGCCCACCACCGTGAAGGCGACGGCGCCGGGCGTGATCTGCACCTGCACGTCGACGGCGCGCGCCTCGATCCCCTCGAAGGCGACGGTAGCGACGCGGGTGACCATGCGGGAGAGGCCTTCGGGCTGGCAGTCCTGCCGCAAGGGTAGATCGCGGCCGGCACCGGCACAACCCAGATCCGCAAAACAGTTTTCCGGGTCGGGGGACTGGCACGCGCGGCCCGGCCTCGGCATGCTCGCGTCCCACGGCCACCGGCCCCGCCCCACCGGTCTCGTATCCAGAGTCGCCGCGGTTCGCAGGGCCATTCAAAGAAAGCCTTGCTGAGCGGCTTTGATGGCGTGGTTCCTGTTTTCGGCGAAGGCTTCGCGGGTTGCGCGCAGCGGTCCGGGGGCGTCATTCACGAGGTGGAGCATGGCATTGCGCAGCGCAGCGATGGCCTGCGGGCTAGCACCTGTGCGGATGCGGCTGTCATCCTCGCGAAGGATCACGTCGCGACGCCAGTGCAGGCGGTTCTCGATCAGCCAGTGGTCGCGCCAGAGCGCCAGCAGGGCATCGGGGTCGGCTTGCTCGGGCGTGAGGCTGGTGACCGCGTAGGCGATCTCACGGCTGATCCGACCCTTCGTCTCACGGACCCGCTCGATCCGGCAGATCTGGGCGGCCCCCGGCCAGCCGAGATGGGCCACGCATTCGCGGCTGACGCTCAGGCGCCGCGTCTCGATGCGGCCGTGCCCTTTCTCGACGACCGACGCGCTGAGGGTCAGGTCGGGGGCGGGCTGGCGCGCGTCAGCGGACGCGTGGGCGGCGCCGCTCGTCTTGAGCGCTTTGAGCAGCGCCGGGGGGAAAGGCGTCGCCGAAGGCGAGGCCTGGGATTGCCCCGTTTCTGGTTCTTGCTCACTTTGCGTGGATGGCGGTGGATTGCCTCGGGCCGATGATGGTCTGATCCGCCCTCCCCATCGTGGGAGGCATGAACACTCCCTTCGCCATCCCCGAGTGCCGCGTTGCGC
>NZ_JBSNCC010000051.1:0-3410 GCF_053764715.1 Methylobacterium sp. Gmos1
CGGCTGGTCAAGGATTACGAGCGCTACGCCAGCACATTGGCGGGCCTCCACATGGTTGCCTTCGTCTGCGATATGCTCAGCAAAATCGAACGTACAATAATCAGTTCATAACACGCTCTAGCCGCAGGGACACACGCCGCAGGCGCGCCTGCGATCGTCAGATTGTATTTACGGATTATACAATGTTTAGAAATCTATTTCGTCACTTCGGACCAGTGGCAAACCACTTTGATGCCAAATTCTACCTTAAAAATAATCCTGATGTTGCATCAAGCGAGCAGAAGCCGTTCGACCACTACATGGCAAGTGGATGGCGAGAGGGGCGAGATCCATCTGCGACATTCTCGACCCTGTACTATAAGGATAAATACCTCGATCCGGCCCTGCCGGCTGTCAATCCGCTCGTACATTACAGTACCCTGCCGGCCGACCGGCGACGCGCGACGCCCACCCGCCCGACGGGGGACTTCCTAGAAATTCAGCAGCGCGTCATCCGCGACTATTTCGACGTAGAGTTCTACCTCCGAACATACAATCTCGCGTCCGACGTCGATCCCGTGGAGCACTACCTGACCGAGGGTTGGCGGCAGGGCCGCGAGCCAACCGCAGATTTCGTCACACCGGACTACGTCAATCACCACCAACACCTCGGATATACCGACCTCCCGCCTTTCTACCATTACATCTCGACATACCCCCTTCTTCACGGGACGGAGCGTCCTGTGACGGCTGCGGAGCGCGAAGCGGCGGCGGCGCGCCGGCGGGACGCGGCGATCGCGCCGGTGATCGCGGCGATCACTCCGGATTTCGACGAGAACTACTACCTGTCGAGATACAACGATGTCCGCGAAGCGGGCATCGACGCGATTCGCCATTACGCTGAGTACGGTTGGAAAGAAGGACGCAATCCTTCCGAGCTATTCTGGAATGAATATTATAGAGAACACTATAAAGAGGAATTATCAGCCGACGTAAACCCACTCTATCACTACGTGACTCAGGGAAGAGATCTTGGATTAAAGCCGAATCCGTTTGGCGCCGCGCTCTGGCCGGCCGCGACCGCGCCGACGCAGGCCGAATGGGCCGCGGCGCGTCCAGCGAAGGACCTGGATTCCGCCGAGGCCGTCGTCGTGATCCCGGTCTACAAAGGGTACGAGGAAACGCTGCGGGCGGTGCACGCCGTGCTGGCGAACCCGCAGGCAAGCCGCTTCGCCCTCCTGGTGATCAACGATCACGGGCCGCAGGCGGAGCTGAACGACGTCCTGGCCGCGCTCGCTGACCAGGGCTTCTTCCTCTACCTCGAGAACGAGGTGAATCTCGGCTTCGTCGCCTCCGTCAACAAGGCGCTCGCCTTCTGCGGCACGAAGGACGTCATCCTGCTCAACTCGGACGCGATTCCCTACGGCGACTGGGTCGATCGGATGCTGTGGCATGCCCGTGCCAACCCGGACGCGGCGACCATCACGCCGCTATCAAACAACGCGACGATCTGCAGCTATCCGCTCTTCGACTACAACAACCGCATCCAGCTCGAACTCTCCTTGCCGGAACTAGACGCCAGCGCCCGCGACTGCAACCGCCGGATCTCCTCCGAAATCCCGACCGGCGTCGGCTTCTGCTTCTACATGCGGCGCTCGATCATCGACGCGATCGGCGTGCTCGACGCCGAAACGTTCGGTCGGGGCTACGGCGAGGAGAACGACTTCTGTTTGCGGGCTCGGAAGGCGGGCTACCGCAACCTTCTCGCCCACGACGTCTTCGTCTATCATTCCGGCGGGGCGTCCTTCGACAATACCTTCGCGAAGAACATGGCGCAGATCGAGCAGCGCCTGCTTGGCAAGCATCCGGACTACACGTCCCAGTTGCTGACCTACATCAAGGCCGATCCCGCCCGGGAGGGGCGCATCCGCCTCGACCTCTACCGCCTGGCTCGGAGCCTCGGGCCGCGGACGGTCGTGCTCGTCACTCATGACCGGAGCGGCGGGATCGTCACGCATCTGCGCGACCTCACGGATCGCCTGATGAGCGAGGGCCACGAGGTCGTGTTCCTCAAGGCCGCAGGCGAGCGTCACATCCGGGTCGAATGCCCGCCCGAATCGACGCGGGCGATCCCAGCCTCCTCGTTCGACACGCTGCAGGTCGACAAGCAGGCCCATCTCATCTCCGCTTTCTTGGAGTGGCTGCAGCCGGTACTCATCCACGTGCACTCCTTCGTCGGCCTCGATTGGGCGTCGACGGAGCGGATGATGGAGATCGTCCGGGCAGGCGGCCGCTATGCCTTCACGCTGCACGATTATGCCGCCGTCTGCCACCGCAACGACCTCGTCACGCCGCTCGACCGCTTCTGCGGCCTGCCGGACGTCGAGGCCTGCCGCCATTGCATCGCCATCGATCAAGACAGCCACACCGTCGACCCGGCGATCCGGCGGGAGACCTATGCGCGCTTCCTCGCCGGAGCCGACATCGTGCTGTCGCCGTCGCGGGACATTGCCGAGCGCCTCGGGCCGCACCTGCCCGGCAGCCGGATCACGGTCCGGCCGCACGAGGAGCGGCTGTCGCCCGCTCCGTTGCGCCCCGCCGCCCCGGCCGAACCGATGGGCCCACCCGCTCCCCTGCGGGTCGCCGCTCTCGGCGGCGTCGGACCGCACAAGGGCTCGAACGTCCTTCACGATCTCGCCGTCGACGCCCGCGTGCGGCGCTTGCCGATTCAGTACTGGGTGGTGGGCTACAGCAACATGCCCGAGCGCCTCGCCAAAGTGGGTGTGGCCGAGACCGGCCCCTACCAGAGCGACGAGGAGGCGATGGCCCTCCTGAAAGAGCTGCGGATCGATCTCGCGCTGATTGGCTCGATCTGGCCGGAGACGTACTGCTACACCCTGTCGCTCGCCCAGGCCGCAGGCCTTCCGCCGGTGGTGTTCGATCTCGGCGCCCAGGCCGAGCGCCTGCGCGCCCGCGGCGAGGGCGTGATCGTCGATCCGGCCCTGTCGCACGATGCCAGCGCTCTCAACGACCTGCTGCTCGGCCTGTCCCTGCCCGAGGTGTATTCGCGTCGCCGGCCGTACGAGCGTTTCGTCTACCGCGACCTCATGCGCAGCTACTACCGCGCGACGGAGGATGCCGCCCGGGCTGTCCTGCCTTAGCGCTACTCTGCCAGGTTGCGGCCTGCGGTCTCCTGTTTGCTGAGGCAAGCGGGAGAACCGCGATGGGTGAGGCTGGGTCGAAGGCGTGGCTGGACCACCTGGAGGCATGGCTTGGGATCGCCCCATTTCTGTGGGGCAATCCCGATCCTGAACCGCCCCGGGTTTCCCGGAGGCTCCAACTTCTGAGAGGATGGAGCCATGACGAAGCGAACAACCCCGTTTTCCCCTGAGGTGCGCGAACGTGCCGTGCGGATGGTGCGCGACCACGAG
>NZ_JBSNCC010000052.1:0-3001 GCF_053764715.1 Methylobacterium sp. Gmos1
ACCCGGATCTCCAACGCTGCCTCCTCACCCACCATCCGGGCCTCCTCCCGCAGAAGGAGCCCAGCCTACGGCCTGGGTCAGGATTCAATCGGCGACTGGGTCAGTTTCACATCGGCGGCTACATGGGTGTCGGCGATCAGTCGGAGGTTGCGGCAGAACTCTTCGACGTTCTCGTCCTTCGGGTTCTGGAAGAACGCTTCTTCCTCCAGCAGTTCCATGGTCAGGCCGTCGCTGACGCCTTCGCGATCCAGCACCGGCACCTTGTCGTTGAGGATGGGGCCGTTGTAGAGCACGCTCATCTTGTCGCGCTGGACGAGGGCCTCGACGAGTTCGGTGGCGTTGTGGGGCACGGCGCCGAGATCCTTGCGGATGCGTTCGTAGCGCAGGGCCTTCTCGTAATCCTTGACGGTCCAGCCGAGACGGGTGGTGTTCTGCTTGACCCAGGCGCGCACCTTCTGGTCGTCCTGTCCGTCGAGATCCTTGGCGATGAAGTTCGTGTCGGGAATCTCCGGTCCCTGAATCAGGGTTTGGTTGAGGAACCGAATCAGTTCGTCAACTGCCTGCTGGCGCCAGTCAAAGGTGTTGACCCCGGCAGGCCGGACTTGCTGGGTGAGGCTATTATGAGTCAAAGTGCTTCTCTAAATGAATCCGAGCCCGAAAAGGGCTGGTCCCCATTTCGGGACTAGGGCATCAAACCATGCACGTCGGTCGAGCGTCAAAATTAATTAGACGGATCGGCTTGAACCTCGTATGGGTTGTTCGTCGCCAGCCGGTGCATTTGCCGGGGCGCTGATTCATCAGTTAAGTATTTTACATGACGACGGTTTTCATCGACGCCATCGAGGATGGCGAGGGGTGCGGTATGATCGAGATGTCGGTCCACGCAACGCTCGAAGGTGTCACCCAGGCTCTGCGCGACATGGTCGAGGGTGAGTACCACTACGACAAGGACGATCTCGACGTGATGGACGCCGACGAGATCAGCGAACTCGTCGAGGACGATCACGGCAAGACCGCGAAGGTCGAGCAGCACGAGGTGCGGTCGTGAGCACCTTCAGAAGCCTCAAGACGGCGCCCGGCGCTGTCGTGGTCCACGTCAGCGATCGGCTCAACGTCGTTCGCACCGCTCCGGTCTCGAAGCGGAAGGCCAATAAGACGGCCGAACACACCCGTGACCTGATTGGAGGGTGGCGAATACTTCTTCCACGCGGTGATGGATCTCGGCTTCGTGGTCGCGTGTGAACTGATCGAGACGATGTACGCGATCGACGGTGCCACCGCTGATGGGGACGAGCCGCGTCGTCTACGTCTCGTGGACGAGGCTGATCGGTTCTCGGTCTCGCTTCAGCGGATCGAGAAGCACCCCTTCGTCTACATCTGGCACGACCGTATTGAGAAGATGACGCGGATCACCCCGATGCGCGACATCAACACCATGGACGAGTTCCAGGCGTGGCTGGTGGGGTGTAACACGCGCGACCGCGAACTGATGGGCTTTGATCCGGTGCTCGTGTGACTTCGCCCTCTATCCGCACGACCGTGCTGCTGGCTGTCACGGACGAGTGGGTCAGCCGCATTATGTACAGTGACCACTTCGACGAGGTGCTGGTTTGGCTGTTCGACCGGCCGCAGTGGCAAGGGTATCTAGAACCGATCACCTCGGCGGAGGACGACGCCCGCTGGTACGTGACCTGCCCGTCTGAACGCGACGCGATCGAGTTCAAGCTGTAGCCCTGTGCCCGCCGCCTTTGGACCAAGGACGAGGAAGTTGAAGGCCTCCTCTTCTGCAGATTTTCGCTGAAACCGGTTGACGATCGCCTGGCGTTGCGTGATCGGCGTGTCGCCGTTGATCAGATCGATGCGGGTCAGACCAAACCGCGCGCGGGCGAGCTCGATCAACCGGTACTGCATGCGCCGATGCTCGACGAAGACGAGCGCACGTTCGCGGGTCTCAGACCCCGTTTCAGAACGAGTGTGCAAGCTTGGGCATTGGGTGAGCGGCAGGCGTCGCGGGTGTTGGGGGAGTGTCTGACGCTCACCCGAGAGACCCGATGTGGACGCCCGCCGCCCGTGCCGAGCTTGCGCGCGAAACCCTGCCGTATGCAACCTGCCTGAGCGACGCCGAATGGGCCGTGCTCGCGCCGCTGCTGCCCGCCCCGGCCCGGACTGGCCGCCCGTGGCTCTGGTCGCAGCGCGCCGTCCTCGACGGCATCCTCTACGTCCTGCGCACCGGCTGCGCCTGGCGCCACCTGCCGCTCGACTTCCCACCCTGGGGAACGGTGTACCGCTGGTTCCTGCGCTGGGCCGAGGCCGGCGTGTTTGAGCGGCTGGCCCATGCCCTGACCCTGGCTGATCGCGAGCGGGTCGGGCGCGAGGCCGGACCGACGGGGGCGATCCTGGATGCGCAGGCCGCGCGCTCGGGTGGCGTCGGGGTCAAGGGCGTGCGCGGCTACGATGCCGCCAAGCGCGTCGTCGGCCGCAAGCGCCATGCGCTGACAGACACCGACGGCCGCCTGCTGATGGCCGCGGTCTCGCCCGCCGACTTGCATGACAGCCACGGTGGTGTCGCGCTCCTGCGGGCCTCGCGCCAACTCTGGCCGTTCCTCGCCCACTGCTTTGCCGATCGCGCCTATCGGGGTGAGCGGGTCGGCACGTCCACCACCATCACCGTCGAGATCGTCGAGCCCGAGGACGGGCAGACAGGTTTTGCGGTGCAGCCGAGACGCTGGGTAATCGAGCGCGCCCTGGGCTGGATCAGCCGCTGCCGCAGGCTGGCGCGCGATCACGAGGCCACCGTCTCCTCCGCGCTCGCCTTCTTCGTGCTCGCAGCCGCCATGGTTCTCGTCAGGCGTCTCGCACGAGCCTTATGAAACGGGGTCTTAGAGCGCCTAACAGAACGGCACGATTGGGTCGGTTGGGCGTTGGGGTGGTATGGCTCGCCCGCTTCTCCCTGACGATCTCTGGGCTGCGATCGCCCCCCTTCTGCCGCCGCACCCGCCTC
>NZ_JBSNCC010000053.1:0-2892 GCF_053764715.1 Methylobacterium sp. Gmos1
CCTCATGGTCGCGCACCATCCGCACCGCGCGCTCGCGCACCTCAGGCGAAAAAGGGGCTGTTCGCTTCGTCATGGCTCCATCCTCTCAGAAGTTGGAGCCTCCAGGAAACCCGGGGCGGTTCAGAAGGGCCGGCCGAGGAGGCCTTGCAGCTGCAGCGACCGCTCCCGAACGAGATGATGGCCGAGGTGGCGCGACGCGCTCGTCAGGACGACGTCAGATCGTGATCCGGCCGGTGAGCAGAAGCACGATCAGGATAATGAGCAGGATGCCGCCAATACCGAGTCCGCCCGTGCGGTAGCGACCGCCACCGTAGAAGCTGCCGCCGCCGCCGAAGAGCAGGATGAGCAGGATGAGGATGATCAGGAGGGTCATGAGCGGCAGTCCTTAAGGCCAAGCTGGCTGACAGAAGGAATGCCAACCTGGGGCCTTTCGTTCCTCAGGCGGGAAGCAGGTCGAGGCGCGACCACAAAGCCTGAGCGGCGGATCGGGGCGTTCCCTCCTGATGGAGACGCGAACGGGTTGGCGGCTAAGGCTGTCGCGTCGAGGACGAAGACCGCTAGGCAACGGCTTGGATCGGTCGAACGGTCCGCCCCGCTTCGGCATCGAGGTAGCGCAGGGTGTCGGGGAAGCCCATCGGCCGGCTGAAATGGTAGCCCTGCATCAGTACGAAGCCGAGCCCTTCGAGCAGGCGGGCCTGCTCAGCAGTCTCAATCCCCTCCACCACGCAGTCGAGCTTGAGGTTGTGGGCGAGAGCGGCGATCGACGTGACGATGTCGCGGCTCGCCCGGTCGGTCGTGACCTCGCTGACGAAGCTGCGGTCGATCTTGAGCTTGTCGAGGGGCAGGCGGTGGACGTAGCTCAGGGACGAGTAGCCAGTACCGAAATCGTCGAGCGCGATGGCGATGCCGTTCGCCCTCAGCGTCTCGAGTACACGCTGCGCCTGCGCGACGTCTTGGATCAGCGCCGTCTCGGTTGCCTCCAGGATAACCCGCCCGGGTGCCAAGCCGCTCGCCCGGATGGCCGCGACAATACGGTCGGCGGCCTGCGGCGAGGCGATGTCCGCCATCGACAGGTTGAACGACAGGGCGATGCCCGGAGACCAGGCAGCAGCGGCATCGAGGGCTTGGCGGAGCAGCACCTCGGTGATGCGGGTGATGAGGCCCGAGCGCTCAGCGATCGGCACGAAGACCGCCGGGGAGATCGGGCCGAGTTCCGGACTGGTCCAGCGCGCCAGCGCCTCGAACGCCACCGTGCGGCCGCGCCGTACGTCGACGATCGGCTGGTAGACCAGGGTCAGTTCCTGGGTCAGGTCAGCGTGGCGCAGGGCCTGCTCGATGACGCTCTGGGTACGCAGTAGCGTCTCATGCTGCTCGGTGAACAGCACAGCGGCGCCACGGCGGTTCGCCTTGGCGTAGTACAGGGCATAATCCGCCCGCTCGACCAACTGGGCCGCCTTGCGTCCGGCCTCCGGATGCGTCGCGAACCCGATCGAAGCGCCGATCTGGGCGGTGCCACCATGCGGCAGGCGAAAGGGCGCGCTGATCGCGGCGCTAATCGCCCCGCCCGTTGTCTCGGTCGCGGCGGCGCTGGCTGCCCGCCGCAGGACGAGGCCGAATTCATCGCCCCCGAGGCGCGCAACCACGCCGCCCTCGCCGACGACTTGCTGCAGGCGCCGAGCGGTCTCCTGCAGCACGGCGTCGCCTGCGCTATGCCCATGGGCGTCGTTCACCGGCTTGAACCCGTCAAGGTCGACGAGGCCGACGACGAACCTCTCACCGCTACTCTCAGCTTCAACCAGGGCCTGCTCAAGCGAGTCGAAGAAGTTGCGCCGGTTGGGCAGTTCAGTCAGGGGGTCGAGGTTAGCACGCCGCAAGTTCTCCCAACCTAGACGCCCAAGCTCGACCTGGTGTCCGATCAGGCGGGTGAAGTCTCGGTAATAGGTGAGGAGCACGAAGGCGACAGCCCCCATGACGATCACCAAGTTGAGAGCAATGGCCTTCATGATCGGATTACCGATGCTGCCGATATGCAGACAGAATGGGACGGTCACAGCCATCAGGATCATCAGGGCTGCCGCCCGCAAATTCGCGAGGCAGAACACGCAGGCGATCGATGTGGTAGCGGCGTAGAGTAGGACGTGCGCCTGTGCGTAGGCGTCTCCGTAGGGCAGCAGCGACACGGCCCAAGTCATGAAGCCGGCTGCTAGGAATGCGGAGAGGCCAACAGTCATCCACAGCTTGGCCGCGAGGCGGCTCTCGTCGATCGGGCGGCCCCGGCGGCGCAGCCACAGGATAAGACGTGCGCCGCATAACGCGAGGAGGCCGGCAAGCGGGTAGATGGTGATCCGATCCGGCGCCACGCCCAGATGGGTCATCGCCACGGCCGTCGAGTTGATCGCCATGATCACGTAGAGCAGCGGCACCTGGTTGTGCAGAGCCCGCATCTGCGCCCGCATCAGATCCGGATTTGAGGTTTCGACCCGGAAGAGGTCGATGATCGTCAACAACCTGCGCACTGCGCATTCACCCTGCTCGGATCAGCCGATCACGGCACCATAATCCGTGTCAGAGAGGCCCGCAGTTTTGAATGAAATGTTACTGCAAGCACATGTGTCAGCGTATGACGGTTATCTGGCAAGCTGCACAGATCCTCGAAGCAGCTCGCGAGGCGATCGCTCTCAGTGATGGTGCTCGCCCTCAACGCGTCTGCGAGCCGGCGCTTCGCGCTATAGCTCACCCCTGCCATTCATCGCCATGTGATGTTGATGTTGATGTTCACCCGCTTTCGTGGAGTGGTGATCAGCTTGCGGGCGATGGGTCCGTCAGCATCTCCTTCTCGTAGCGGATCGGCGAGCGGTAGCCGAGGGCGGAGTGGCGTCGAACTGGATTGTA
>NZ_JBSNCC010000054.1:0-2564 GCF_053764715.1 Methylobacterium sp. Gmos1
TGCCTGGTTCAACCGAGCCCGCCGATTGCCCGTCCGCTACGAACGCCGCGCCGACATCTACGAAGCCTTCACGTTCCTCCAGGCCAGCCTCATCACCATCCACCAGATCGACCGGTTCTGTTAAGCGCTCTTAGATGACATGACCAACCTCTGATGGCTGGCCGTTTGCACAAACGATCTCGTTCTCGGCTCGACACCGAGTCCGTCCGTTCAGTAGGGTCAGGAACTACTTCACGACCCTTTTTGATATCGGCGCCCCCTGGTCCTGGCAGACCGGGGGGTTTTCGTTTGGCTACGGCATGGGTATTGTCTCCACCCGTCAGCCATGGGGCGGTGAGATCCTGCAGCCAACACTTTTTGTGGCGCAATACTGATTTTCAATAGTCTAATAAGAGAAAAAGATTGGTGAATCCAACTATAAACAGAATCAATAATAACGCAAGTACGTACGCAGCGTGGTGCATTCTAGGATGAATATTCAGGGAATCAGTGGATTAACCGTGAATCAACCATAATTATCCTGCCGCTAAGATGCGCGCACGAAAAATCCCGCGGGGTGGGAACCCGCGGGATCGGAGGTCTTCCGGGTGGTGGCTCGGCGGTTACTCGGCTGTGATCAGCCGCGTCATCGCCTCGTCCGGGGTGAGCGCCGGGATGCCGTCAACGGCTGACTGGCGGACGAAGTCGGGGTGGCCGCCCATGCGGATACCCACCCGGACTGCGCCGAACTCAGCAGGGGGGCACGCAATAGGATGTGCAGTCTCAGACCAACCGCAGGAGGCGACCTCGGGATGCCGAAGCCCTGTCCGGGCGCATTTTTTACGAATCACTTATGCGTCAATATGCTCAACGCTGTCTGACATCGCTGTCTGACAATGTTTTCGAGCCTGCCGGGAAATTCCCAAAAACCGCTAGTCTATCAACGACTTAAGACTGGGAGATGGGTAGTGGTGCCGCAAGAGGGATTCGAACCCCCGACCCCCTCATTACGAATGAGGTGCTCTACCAGCTGAGCTATTGCGGCGCCGTCAGGCCGCCGGAACCGGCGGTCAGTGGCGCCGTCTTACCCGCGGAGCGACGGATTGGCAAGGCTCCCGGCGAACCGCGGCAGGGCGATTCAGAGAATGCGATTGAGGGGGTGACGGCCCGCGGCGACTGATTCAATCAGGATCTGGAAGATGATCCTGGAGGGCGGCGTGGCCGAAGCACCGGACGTCGTGGGCGCTCGCAGCCTGTGGGATCACTTCGCGGCCATCCCGGATCGGCGCGGCCGCAAAGGGCGCCAGTACGGACTGCCCGCGGTCCTGACCCTGTCTCTGGCCGCCATGCTGTCGGGAGCCACTGATCTGCGCGCCGTGTTCCGGTGGGGCCGACGGCTGCCGCCAGAGGCGCTGTTCCTCCTCGGCCTGGAGCGGGCGCCCTGCCACGCCACGTACCACTACTTCTTCAAGGCCCTCGACGTGACGGCGACCGAGGCCGTGCTGGGGGCCTGGGTGCGGGGTGCGGCCGAACAGGATCAGAGCTTGGGTCACGTAGCGCTCGACGGCAAGCGGCTGCGCGGCTCGGCGGGGGTGGACCGCGACGGCAGCGGCGGCGCGCATCTGGTGTGGGATTGCCCCGGATCGGTGTTCTTGCTCACTTTGCGTGGATCAGGCGGCCAGAACCATGCGGCGCTTCAGGAGATCGAGGCCTGCCCGGCCATAGCACTGGCGCTTGATGAGCTTGAGCCGGTTGACCTGGCCTTCAGCCTGGCCGCTACTCCATGGCTCCCTGAGAGCAGCCCGGACGGCAGCGATGTCCGCCTCCAATCCTGAGGCGAACGTCGCGATCGCAGGAGCTTCACAGGTCCGAGCCTTCGTGATCCAAGCCTCGACGTCTGCAGCGGCGTCCTGATCATCGGCCAAGGGCTTGCCCTTCCCGGCGGCGCGCACGAGTGCGGTGAAGCGGCGGGCCAGCCCCGTGACGGCCCGCGCGGTGTCGTCCTGCTCGACGCGGCTCACCACAGCCGCTTCGCCCTTATCCAACACCGAGGTCGGCTGCACGAGCAGCCACGCTAGCTGCCGTGCTGGCGGCAACCGGGCTTCCGATCCAGGCGGCTCCGAAGCGGAAGCCTTGGCACTGCGGGCCTTGCGGCCTGATCGGATCGGCCTCGTCCGGCGCTCGGCGACGAAGCGATGCACCTGCCGGCTCGTCCCTGGATAGCCCCGTTCCCGGATCTCGCGCCACAGGGCCATGGCGTTCTCGCAGCCCTCGTCGATCCGTCCCGCCAAGTATGCGACGTGCGGATCAAGCAGGCTCGGCCCCGCACCGTGAGGCAACCGCGCCGGGAACGTCTCGGCGCTCGCATACTTGCGCACCGTCGCACGAGCCAGCCCCAGGGCACGGGCGATCGCGAGCAGGGGCTCCCCGCCGGCGTGCCGGCGGCGGACCTCGTCGTAGACCACCTGCCATCGCATCCGGCTCTGTGCGCCCGCTTCCAACTCCGACGGAGTGCGGGCAAAGGCGCGGTCGCGCCGGGTGGGACGAACGGTCGAGCCAGGGAGGAGCGGCAGGCTGCGCAACCG
>NZ_JBSNCC010000055.1:0-2142 GCF_053764715.1 Methylobacterium sp. Gmos1
TTGCCGTCCGTCGCAACGGTCAGCAGTGTGCCGTTCATAGCTACATCCCACGGCCAGCAGTGCAGCGTGGTGATGTGCGAGAAGTCGTAGAGGCCGTCCAGGACGATGCCCCGGTTGAAAGCCCCGATCTCCAGCAGGTCGGCCGTGAAGCCCGAGGCGCTGGGCCCGTTCACGGTGCCGAGGCCCTTGATGCCGTTCCAGGCATTCGAGATCCGGATCTGCCCGATCGTGTAGCGCTGCGACCCGTTGAGATCGATCGCCCACGGGTACTGCCGCAGGCTGGCGCGGGAGGTCGCGGCGGACTGATCGAAGACGATCCCGATCTTGTCCCACCCCGCCGACTGCTCAGCCACCGTCCCGTTCGAGGTGGCTGAAGGGGTGCCGACGACTACCGCCTGAGCGCTCATATTGAAGCACGCCCCGACCAGCAGGCGCGAGACCGTCACGCCGTCTCCGCTGAGACGCTGGCCGCCGGCCTGCTGGAGCGCGTTGCAGACCTTGTAGTCGCCCGTCGGGAAGCGGACGGCCGCGCCGGTGTTGAGTGCCGCCTGAACGTAGAGGGTGAGGTCGGCCGTATTCGTCCGCGCCCGCACCCCCGCCCGCAGCACCTTCGGGATGAAGGCCATCACGTTGACGCTGTCGGTCGCCTGCTCGGCCAGGCTGTAGGCCTGCGCGCCGGTCTGCGGCCCGAGTGTTGATAGCGGGGAGGCGTCGCAGGCAGATCCCGTGCAGGTGATGCCACCGTCCAGCACGAGCGAGGGCGTCTCGACGCTTTTGCCGCGCAGGGGCGGAAGCTGGGAGGCGTCGAGAGCATGAGCGCCGACAGGCGCGATGACGGCGCAAGCGAGCGCCAGCCAGGCGCGCAGCACGAGGCCCGCGCGCCGGGTTGCGGCGAAGGTCATCGGGATCTCCGGAGTGCCGAGGGCAGGCGTTGACGACCCATTAGTTGTTCGGGTCAAAAATGTCCTGCTTGAACGAGTATGTAATCGCGCCCGTCTTGGCGTTATAGATGCTGTAGTTGGTCGAAGAGGTGTCATAGTAGACACCAATCTTGCCGCTGGCGAACTGACCCCCCGCATTCGCGGCGGGGAAGCCCGTCGCTGCGGCGGCGAACTGATTGCCCGGGGTCTGGTATTTCAGGAGAACGGCACCGCCGCCCACGATGAACTCCGCGTACTCCAGCGTGCTCTTGTCGACGACGAGGATCACGCCCTTGCCCGGCGGGAACTGCGCCGATGTCGCGGCGGGCAGCGAATACACCTGCGTCGCGAGGAAGCCCTGGCCCTGCACGCGGGCGGTGACATCGGCCACGACACCGGTCGTGACCGTGCCGGCGCCGGCATACGAGGTGTAGCCGGGTGCGCCGCCTGCCCCGATCGAGGCCAGGCCGATATGGACTGCGTTGCCCGCCCCAACGTTGACGGCCGGCTTCGTGACACCGTCCTGACCGTAGCTCTCCAGCGTCGCCGTCGTGGCGGAAACGCCATTGCCGGAGCCGGTGAGGCTGATGCTGGAGCCCAGCGTCGCGGTGATGCGGATGTCCGAGAACTTCAGGCTGGTGTTCGTGCCGGTCAGGCTGATGCCGTTCGTCCCAAAGCCCGCACCCGCACCCTGGGCCGTGAAGTTGGCGAAGGTCGCTGTGGCGCTGGCCGCCGTGGCGTCGGCGTAGACCGCCGCCGAGCCGAAATAATCGCAGTCGACGTTGACGCCGCGCAGCTTGTTGACTGATCCGTTGAGCTTGTCGGGCCCACCCGTGTAGCTGCCGATCCGGATACAGTTTTTCGAGAGCAGGCTGAAATAATTAGTCAAGAACATATTGTCGGCGCGCTTGAGCCAAAGGCCCTCAAGATTGCCGACAGTATAATTATTGACCGCCTGGTTGCCCTGGATCGCGTACTGATACCAGCGAATATCGCTAACGACGGGCGAGTCCAGCGCGTGCTCGATCTGGAGCCCGACCTGGAAGGGCTGGCCAGTCAGGTCGTTGATCTTGATCCGCCCGCCGTTGACGAACACCGCCTTCGTCGCGTTGACGGTCATCACGCGGGTGATGCGGAGATCGTCCTGCGCGAGGTAGACGTCGAAGTCGTAAGACCCGGGCGACCACGACCCGCCTGCGGTGCCGTTGGCGGCGTTGGCCGG
>NZ_JBSNCC010000056.1:0-1953 GCF_053764715.1 Methylobacterium sp. Gmos1
AGCGACTGGGGTGAAGTCGTAACAAGGTAGCCGTAGGGGAACCTGCGGCTGGATCACCTCCTTTCTAAGGATGCTGTTAGCAGGATGACAGGCGATAAGCCCGTCCGCTCCTCGTACGGCGTCGTTGGATCAAGGGCTCAGTCAGAGCCCAACTGGCGGGACGCGCCGTCTTCGTTTCTCTTTCTCATCATCCGGACACGCTGGTGGAACCAGCGACGGGCCTGTAGCTCAGGTGGTTAGAGCGCACCCCTGATAAGGGTGAGGTCGGACGTTCGAGTCGTCCCAGGCCCACCATGGTCAGACGGTGATCTCGCTGCCAGGGCACATCCCACTCGGGGCTGTAGCTCAGTTGGGAGAGCGCGTGCTTTGCAAGCATGAGGTCGTCGGTTCGATCCCGTCCAGCTCCACCACCCTCCCCTGCCGCAAGCTTCCCAGTGAAGTGGCAGTGCGGTCGAGGGTCGTCCGGATCAAAGAGCTTCGCACCATCGACGCGTTCAGCGGGTGGCTGCGGATATCTGACATCGTGAAGAGGGAATGTGCCTGGGCCAGCGCG
Source organism: Methylobacterium sp. Gmos1 (assembly GCF_053764715.1). Taxonomy (NCBI): domain Bacteria; kingdom Pseudomonadati; phylum Pseudomonadota; class Alphaproteobacteria; order Hyphomicrobiales; family Methylobacteriaceae; genus Methylobacterium; species Methylobacterium sp. Gmos1. The sequence continues at coordinate 554 of NZ_JBSNCC010000056.1, forward strand.
AAAGCGGCCGGCCCGGGTACGTTCGGCAAGCATAAGGCAGTGGGTTCGAAAGGACCTGCTGCCGGTCTTTATCGTGACCGTGGACGAGGTGATTGGCAGCTACGGCTGTCGGTCACCGCCGGACACCGATCATGAGAGCGATCAAGTGCCTTAAGAGCATCTGGTGGATGCCTTGGCGCTGAGAGGCGATGAAGGACGTGGTACGCTGCGATAAGCCTTGGGGAGCTGCGAACGAGCTTTGATCCGAGGATCTCCGAATGGGGAAACCCACCTTCAGCCACCGTATCGTGGATCCAGTTCACTGGGTCTGCGCTACGAGGGTTCGAGAAGGTATCAGGCCCTGAATCCATAGGGGTTTGAAGCGAACCCGGGGAACTGAAACATCTCAGTACCCGGAGGAAAGGACATCAACGAGACTCCGTCAGTAGTGGCGAGCGAACGCGGACCAGGCCAGCGCCTGGCATGACGCTTACCGGAACGGCCTGGAATGGCCGGCAGGATGGGTGACAGCCCCGTACGGGACAAGCCAATGCCAGGACACGAGTAAGGCGGGACACGTGAAATCCTGTCTGAAGATGGGGGGACCACCCTCCAAGCCTAAGTACTCCTCAGCGACCGATAGCGAACCAGTACCGTGAGGGAAAGGTGAAAAGCACCCCGACGAGGGGAGTGAAACAGTTCCTGAAACCGGATGCTTACAAACAGTGGGAGCCCAAGGTTCGTCCTGGGTGACCGCGTACCTTTTGTATAATGGGTCAGCGACTTAAAGTAGCGGGCAAGCTTAAGCCGATAGGCGAAGGCGCAGCGAAAGCGAGTCTGAACAGGGCGATTCAGTCCGCTGCTTTAGACCCGAAACCAGGTGATCTAGCCATGCGCAGGATGAAGGTGCGGTAACACGCACTGGAGGTCCGAACCAGTGCCCGTTGAAAAGGTCTTGGATGACGTGTGGTTAGGGGTGAAAGGCCAATCAAACCTGGACATAGCTGGTTCTCCGCGAAAGCTATTTAGGTAGCGCCTCGAGCGAATGCCGTGCGGGGTAGAGCACTGGATGGGCTAGGGCCGCCCACAGCGGTACCGCACTCAACCAAACTCCGAATACGCACGAGCACTACTCGGGAGACACACGGCGGGTGCTAACGTCCGTCGTGAAGAGGGCAACAACCCTGACCGACAGCTAAGGCCCCCAATTCGTGGCTAAGTGGGAAAGGATGTGGGACTCCCAAAACAACCAGGAGGTTGGCTTAGAAGCAGCCATCCTTTAAAGAAAGCGTAACAGCTCACTGGTCTAGCTAAGGGGTCCTGCGCCGAAAATGTAACGGGGCTCAAGCCACGAGCCGAAGCTTCGGGTTCATCGCAAGATGAGCGGTAGCGGAGCGTTCCCTAGGCTGATGAAGCGGGAC
>NZ_JBSNCC010000057.1:0-1427 GCF_053764715.1 Methylobacterium sp. Gmos1
GGTCGTGTCCCTTGGAGTGGTGTAGCTGAGCGAGAGCGGGAGAGCCCGCCTGCGCGCCGTCACAGCGCTGTAGCAGGCGGGGTCTCTCGCGGGGGTGGCCATCGGCGGTGACGGGTTAGGATCGGGTTGCGAGCACCAACCCCGAACCCGGGAGACCCCCGATGACCGATGCCGTTATGAGCCTGCGGGCGCTGGCTGAGAAGAGCGCGGACGCGGACGTTCTGCGCGAGATGATCGGCTTTGCCGCGCAGCGCCTGATGGAACTGGAGGTGGGCGGCCTGACCGGCGCGGCCCACGGCGAGAAGAACCCGGAGCGGCTGGCCCAGCGCAACGGGTACCGCGACCGGGACTGGCAGACGCGAGCCGGCACCGTCGAGCTGCGCATCCCGAAGCTGCGGACGGGCAGCTACTTTCCGAGCTTCCTCGAGCCACGCCGGATGACCGAGAAGGCGCTCACGGCGGTGATCCAGGAGGCCTACATCCAGGGCATCTCGACCCGCGCCGTCGATGATCTTGTCCAGGCCTTGGGCGGGACGGGCATCTCCAAGAGCCAGGTCAGCCGGCTGTGCCAGGAGATCGACGAGCGCGTGAACGCCTTCCTGGATCGGCCGATCGAGGGCGAGTGGCCTTATCTCTGGATCGACGCCACCTACGTGAAGGTGCGCCAGAACCACCGCATCGTCTCGGTCGCCGTCATCGTGGCGGTGGGTGTCAACACGGATGGCCGGCGTGAGGTGCTGGGGCTCGACATCGGCCCGTCCGAAGCCGAGACCTTCTGGACCGAGTTCCTGCGCAAGCTGGCCCGGCGCGGCCTGCGCGGGGTCAAGCTGGTGATCTCCGACGCTCACGAGGGCATCAAAGCGTCCGTCGCCAAGGTGATGACCGCCTCCTGGCAGCGGTGCCGGGTGCACTTCATGCGCAACGTCCTGGCCCATGCCGGCCGCTCGGGCCGGCGCGTCGTCTCGGCCTTCATCGCCACCGCCTTCGCGCAGGAGGATGCCGAGGCCGCCCGCCAGCAATGGCGGCGGGTGGCCGATCAGCTCCGCCCCAAGGTCCCAAAGCTGGCGGCCCTGATGGACGCAGCAGAGACAGACGTGCTGGCCTATATGGGCTTCCCGGCGGCTCACCGGGCCAAGCTGCACTCGACCAACCCGTTGGAGCGCCTCAACGGCGAGATCAAGCGGCGTACCGAGGTCGTCGGCATCTTCCCCAACGAGCCATCCATCCGCCGCCTGGTCGGCGCGATCCTGCTGGAGCAGAACGACGAGTGGGCCGTGCAACGTTGCCGCTACATGACCCTGGAAAGCATCGCCCCGATCGGCGATGATCCTCTCGTCAGCCTGCCAAACCTCGCAGTCTGACCAGTCCGGCCCTGCCGGTCATCGTGGTGGACCACACTCAGCTACACCACGCCAGGGGACACGATC
>NZ_JBSNCC010000059.1:0-1318 GCF_053764715.1 Methylobacterium sp. Gmos1
TGAACCGCCCCGGGTTTCCTGGAGGCTCCAACTTCTGAGAGGATGGAGCCATGACGAAGCGAACAGCCCCTTTTTCGCCTGAGGTGCGCGAGCGCGCGGTGCGGATGGTGCGCGACCATGAGGGCGAGCACGGCTCGCAGTGGTCGGCGATCCAGTCGATTGCGGCCAAGATCGGCTGCTCGGGCGAGACGCTACGGAACTGGGTGCGTCAGTCCGAGCGTGACCAGGGTGTGCGCCCCGGCCAGACGACGGACGAACGCGAACGGATCAAAGCACTCGAGCGAGAGAACCGTGAGCTGCGCCAAGCTAACGAGATCCTGCGCAAGGCGTCGGCGTATTTTGCCATGGCGGAGCTCGACCGCCGGTCTCGGCCATGATCAGCTTCATCGACGATCATCGGGCGGTCTACGGGGTCGAGCCGATCTGCAGGGTGCTGCCGATCGCCCCGTCGACCTACTACGCGCATGCCGCCCGGCGCGCCGATCCGGACAAGCAACCGGTTCGTGCTCGCAGCGACGCCGCGTTGATGATCGAGATCCAGCGCGTGTTCGAGGCGAACTTCTGCGTCTACGGTGTACGCAAGATCTGGCGGCAACTGGCCCGGGAGGGGATCGTGGCCGCTCGATGCACGGTGGCGCGGCTGATGCGCCGATTGGGCTTGGCGGGGGTGGTGCGTGGCAGGACCGTTCGCACCACGATCCCCGACCCGGCCACTGCCTGTCCGCTTGATCGGGTCAACCGCCACTTCAAGGCTCCCCGACCGAATGCCTTGTGGGTGAGCGACTTCACCTACGTCGCGACGTGGTCGGGCTTCGTGTACGTGGCGTTCGTCATCGATGTGTTCGCCCGGCGCATCGTTGGTTGGCGAGCATCACGTCGTGCCCATGCAGGCTTCGTGCTGGATGCCCTGGAGCAAGCCCTGCACGAGCGTCGTCCCGTCCAGGGCAGCGGACTGGTGCATCACTCGGACCGCGGCTCGCAATACTTGGCTCTACGGTACACCGAGCGCCTGGCTGGAGCGGGGATCGAACCGTCGGTCGGCAGCGTCGGCGACTCTTACGACAACGCCTTGGCGGAGACGATCAACGGCTTGTTCAAGGCCGAGGTCATCCACCGGCGTGGCCCGTGGCGCTCCTTCGAAGCCGTCGAGTACGCCACCTTGGAGTGGGTCGACTGGTACAACCACCGTCGCCTCCTCGCGCCAATCGGCCACGTCCCTCCCGCCGAGGCCGAAGCGAGCTATCATGCCAACGTCGGCGACCACGCCCTGGCCGCCTGACCCAAGACAAACAGCCTCCGAAAAACCCGGAGCGGTTCA
>NZ_JBSNCC010000006.1:0-24336 GCF_053764715.1 Methylobacterium sp. Gmos1
TGGAGGAGGCCCTGCGCCGTCCCTCCTCGGCGGTGGCGCCGGCCCGCCCCGCCGCACCGGCGGCGAGCCTGCCGCCCGAGCCGGTCGCCGCGCCGCCCGCGCCCGCGCCCGCGCCCGCGCCCGAGCCGGCCCCGCCGCCGCCACCTCCGCCGGAGCCCGAGCCCGAACCGGAGCCCGCGCCGCCTCCGCCGCCCGAGCCGCCGCCTCCTCCGCCGCCGGAGCCCGAGCCGGTCCCGCCGCCTCCCCCGGAGCCGGTCGCGCCGCCCGCGCCCGAGCCGCCGCCCCCTCCCCCGCCGGAGGAGCCGGCCCCGGCCTCGAAGCCGGCCTCGGTCCAGAACCCATTCTCGGTCGAGGAGATCGAGGCCGAGTTCGCCCGCCTCCTCGGCCGGCCGCTCGACAAACGCTGAGCGCCCGGCCTCCGGGCTGTTGCACCGGAACCGCGCCCGCCCGCCCTCGATGACCGGTGCGGGCGCGGCGCTTGCGGGCCGCCCCATCGCGGCCCAGGGTGCGCCGCCATGGCGCCCCCGACTCCCCGCTCCCTCCTCCCGCTTCTCTGCCGCACGGCGGTGGCCCTGCTGTTCCTGTCGGGCGGGACGGCACTCGCGCAGAGCCTGACGGTCGATCTCGGCCCGAGCGGCGGCGTCACCGAGCGGGCCCTGCAGCTCGTCGCCCTCATCACCGTGCTGGCGCTGGCGCCCTCGGTGCTGGTGATGGCGACCTCGTTCACCCGCATCGTGGTGGTGCTGTCGATCCTGCGCTCGGCGCTCGGCACCCAGACGGCGCCACCGAACGCCGTGATCGTCAGCCTGTCCCTGTTCCTCACCGCCTTCGTGATGGCGCCGACGGCGCGGGAGGCCTACCGCACCGGCATCGAGCCGCTGCTCGCCGGGCAAATCCAGCAGACCCAGGCCTTCGAGCGGGCGAGCCGGCCGTTCAAGGCGTTCATGCTGCGCTCGGTGCGCGAGAAGGACCTGAAGCTCTTCCTCGACCTCGCCCGGGCCGGCACGCCGGCGACGCCGGACGCGGTCGGCCTCGAGGTGCTGACCCCCGCCTTCATGATCTCGGAGCTGAGGCGCGCCTTCGAGATCGGCTTCCTCTTGTTCATCCCGTTCCTGATCATCGACCTCGTGGTCGCGTCGATCCTGATGTCGGTCGGCATGATGATGCTGCCGCCCGCCACAGTGGCGCTGCCGTTCAAGCTGATCTTCTTCGTGCTGGTCGACGGTTGGACCCTGGTCGCCGGCTCCCTGGTGCAGAGCTACAGCGGCTGATCCGCCCCTCTCTTGTCCCGGGTAGCGCGCGGCACCAGGCGCAGGCCCTCCCCAGCGAGGTGGGCCGGCACCCCGCGGCGGATCAGCCGGTCGCGCCGGGCCCGGCGCGCGAGGCCGTCGGCCCGGGCCTCGGCCGCGTCGAGGAGCGGCTGCGCCCAGGCCTCGAACCAGGCGCTCTGCATCGCGAGGCCGAGGAGGACGACCTCGCAGGCGAGGACGCGGCACGCCGCCACGACCCGGCGGGTCTGCTCGTCGAGGGCGGTCACGGGATGGGATGCGGCGGGCGGCACACTCACCGGGACGGCACGACCGTCACCGCAGGACGGCGTCCGGACTCGCGCCGTCGCGGCCCGACCGTACGGCCTCGATCACATGAGGATCGATCACGTCGGAATCGGGAATTCGGGAGTCGACGCCCTCCGGCGCGGCCGCGACGGGCAGGACCGCGACGCCCGCGATCTCCGGTGCGGCGTCCACCGGATTGTACGGCCGGTTGTAGCAACGGCAGATCGCATGCCAGAACGCCGCGCGCTCCTCGGGCGCGAAGCGGCGCAGGCAGGCATCGAGGGCATCCTGCCCGGCGCGGGCAAAGTGCTCGCGCGCGCCATCGTCGAGATGGGTCAGCGCCGAAAGGTCGATCGGGCGCAGGTCAGGGTCGGGCAGGATCGGCGGAGGCGGCGCGAGATCGCGGGCTGCTGCGATCGCATCGGGCACGGACGACTCGGGCACGGCTCGGCTCCCTGGTGGTCTTCCACGAGGGATCTAACGCCCAAGGTCCCGCTTCGATCCCGTCCGGCCGCCGGGGCTTGGCGATCCGGGGCTTGGCGATACTGGCTCGGGGCTGGGGCGTACCCCGGTGGTTGGCTTCAGCACGGACTTGGCGTTCTCGACGTCATTGCGGGACCCGGAATGACGCGGAGCGTGACAGGGCCGTCGGTCGAACCGGACGCGTTCTCAAGGCTCGGGAAAGTACGGCGGCGGGATGTTGTAGATCGGCAGGTTGGTGTTGCGCGGCAGCCAGGCGTGGAAGACCGTGCCGTCGGTCTCGCCGTAGGAGACCGGCCGCACCGGGGCACCGGAGACCTGCGGAGGCCCGGGCCGGTGATACCGGCGGACGTGCCGCACGGCCGGACGATACGACTCGTCCCCGACGCGCGCCCGGGCACGGCCAGCGGGGCCCTCGCGATACGCGCCGGGCCCGCCCTCCGCCGCTGCGGGCGCGGCGAGCACCAGGCTCGCGCCGAGCGCAAACCCTGCGGCGAGCACCGGGATCATCAGGACGGGGCGCAGCATGCGGGCGGGTCTCCGAGGCGTTGTCAGCCTAGAGCCTCGAATCCCACCAAGGGCTTAACCGCGGCTCGCGATGGCGACGCCGACCACCGCCACCGCCATGCCGAGGAGCTGGACCGGCGCCAGGGTCTCGCCGAACAGCCCGAAGGCCATCGCGGCCGAGACCGGCGGCACGAGGTAGAACAGGGCGGCGACGCCCGCCACCGCGCCGCGGCGGATCAGCCCGAGCAGTATCAGGATGCCGCCGACCGACAGGCCGAGCACCGCCCAGGCGAGGCCGAGGAGCAGCGGAACCGAGAAATCGAACTCGGCCCGCTCGGTGAGGAGCGCGAGCGGCAGGGTGAGCAGCAGCGCGCCGACGAATTGCGCCGCGGCGTTGGTGCGCAGATCGACGGCCGCGGCCGTGCGCTTCTGCCACAGGGTGCCGAGGGTGATGGCGATGGTGCCACAGAAGCACACGCCCAACGCCTCCGGCGGGATGCCGCCGGCGGCCCCGGCTCCTCCGATCTTGGGCGCCAACACCAGCCCAGCGCCGACGAGGCCGATCGCGATGCCGAGCCAGCGCAAACCCGAGACCCGCTCGCCGAGGAGCGGCCCGGCCACCGCGGCGGTCAGGAGCGGTTGCAGGCTCGCCACCAGCGCGGCGATACCGGCCGGCAGCCCGCGATGCACCGCCCAGAACACCGCGTCGAGGTAGAGGCCGTGGATCAGGATGCCGGCCACCATCGCGTCGCGCCAGCCGCGCCAGCCCCGGGGCCACGTCGCGCCGGCCGCGAGCGCGATGCCCGCCAGCACGATGGCGCTGAGGCCGAAGCGCACGGCGAGGAAGGTCAGCGGCTCGGCATGCGGCGCGATCAGCCGCGCCACGATGAAGCCCGTGGCCCAGATCAGGACGAACAGGCCGGGCGCCAGGCGGGTGGGCCAGGATGCGTCGGACAGAGGCAGGAGGCGGGTCATGGTGCCTGCGCAACGAGCACGAGCGCGGCCGTTCCGCAACCGGCACCTTGGCCGTATCGCCCCGCCCGCCACGCGGGGCTCGGCCTGCCGTGCCCCGAAGGACGCGGGAACCGGATTTCTGGCCGCCCGGCTTTCCAGGACCGGGCAACGCGCTCTACCTGAGCCAGCAGAGTCCGCCGGGCGGGCGGTCTGCCGGCATCGCGAGATCCGCCGGCGGCACTCGGGACCGGGAGGCTTCATGACGTCGTCCAGTCCGAGAGCCCGCGCGCCGTGATCCGTCCCCGCACCGCCCTGGAGATCGCCGCGATCGCGGCGCAGCGCTTCGTCGCCCATGACGGCTGGGCGATCGCCAGCCACATCGCGCTCTCGCTCCTGACCTCGCTGTTCCCGTTCCTGATCCTGCTCACCGCGCTCGCGGGCGTGTTCGGCACCAAGTCGCTCGCCGACGAGGCCGGCAACCTGCTGTTCGAGATCTGGCCGAGCGAGGTGGCGGGCCCGATCGCCGGGGAGGTCCACCGGGTGCTGACCGAGCAGCGCGGCGGGCTCCTCACCCTCGGCGCGGTGCTGGCGCTGTACTTCTCGTCGAGCGGGGTCGAGAGCCTGCGGGTCGGCCTCAACCGGGCCTACGGCCTGCGCGAGATGCGGCCGTGGTGGCTGACCCGCCTCGAATCGATCGGCTACGTGATCTGCGCCGCCTTCGCGATGCTGGCCTTCACCTTCCTCGTCGTGCTCGGCCCCCTGGTCTGGCGCGGGCTGGTGCTGGTGGCGCCGGGGCTGGAGCCGCTCGGCCTCACCATCGCGGTCGGCCGGGTGACGGTGACGGTGCTTCTGGTGGCGGGCGTCCTGGTGATCGCCCACAAGTTCATCGCCGCCGGGCGCCGGCGGGTCGCCATGGTGCTGCCCGGCATCGCCGTGACCCTGGGGCTCTGGGTGCTGGCCGGCCTCGGCTTCGGGATGTACCTCGACCGGTTCTCGAGCGCCTACGTCTCGACCTACGGGGGGCTGGCCACCGCGATGGTGTTCCTGGTCTTCGTCTACTGGCTCGCCGCGATGTTCCTGTTCGGCGGCGAGATCAACGGCACGGTGATCGCCGCCCGCCGCCGGCGCCTCCAGGCTCGGGCGCAGACCCGACGGGACACGATCAAGATGCTCTGACCGTCGATCCGCCGGCCGCGAGCGGAGGTCAGCTCCAGGCGTGGAACGGCGGGTTCACCCCGTTGAGCGCGTGGTTGCCGACGATCGCCACCTTCCAGCGCACCGGATCGTGCAGGGTATGGGTGCGGGCGTTGCGCCAGTGCCGGTCGAGGTTGTGCTCGGCCAGCGTCGAGCGGGTGCCGGACAACTCGAACAGGGTGTTGGAGGCCGCGAGGGCGACCTCGGTGGTCAGGACCTTGGATTCGGCCACCGCGAGCTGGGCCGCCGCCACGCTCTCGGGCGTCGGCGCCGCCACCGCCGCGTCGATGGCGAGGCCGGCCCGGTCGAGCAGGGCTTCCGCGGCGTGCTGGCGGATCGTCAGGTCGCCGACGGCGCGGATCGTGTAGGGGTCGTCGGAGGCCCGCTCCTGGCCGCTGTCGATCCAGGGCCGCGCCTTCTCGCGCACGAAGGCGATGGTGTCGTCCAGCGCAGCGCGCCCGATTCCGGCATCGATCGCCGCCTGGATGATCTGGAAGATCGCCCCGTCGACCCGCGGCGCGGTGTAGCCACGCCAGGCCGGCACCAGGCGGCCCTTCTCGACGCGCACGTCGTCGATGATCACGGTGCCGCTGGCGGTGCCGCGCTGCCCGAAGCTCGACCAGTCGTCGATGACGGTGAGCCCTGGCGCGTCCCGATCCGCGATGGCGTACCAGGGCCGGCCCTCGTCGTCGACGGCGACGATCGGCACGAGATGGGCGAGCAGCGCCCCCGTCGCGTAGAATTTTTTGCCCCGGACGACGACGTGGTCGCCGTGATCGGTGAAGCGGGTCTCGAACTCGGCGGCGCGCTTCGTTCCCTTCTCCGAGAAGGCGTTGCCGAAGCGGGTGCCGGCCAGCACCGCCGCGAACAGCTCCTCCTGCTGCTCTGGATCCGACACGGTGCGGATCGCCGCGACGATGCCGAGATGGTTCTGGGCGATCTGGGCGATCGAGGGATCGGCCGCCGCCACGATCGCGATGACCTGGGCCAGCGTCCGGTAGGAGACCTCCGGCCCGCCAAAGGAGCGCGGCACGTTGATCGACCACAGCCCGCTCTGCGAGAAGGCGTCGAGCTCCGCCAGCGGACGGGCGCCGGTCCGGTCGCGCTCCGAGGCGCCCTCCCGGAACCGGGCGGCGAGGGCGTGGGCGATCCGGATCGCCTCCGCGTCGTCGCGGATGACGTGGGCGGGCTCGGCCGGGCGGGCGGGGCCGGGCGCGCCCTGCGGCGCGGGCTCGGCGATGTGGCTCGGATTGACGGCGATGTTCATGGGCTGGCTCCGCGATCGTCGGGAGATTGGCGGCGAGCGACCGCACCCCTCCCCTCGCGCAGGAGAAAGGATCATCGGCCCGCCGAGATGATGAAGACACGACGATGATCGCCGATCATCTGCTGAAAACTGATCGTGCAATACAAATTTTGCCGATGAATGCCGCTTCGTCAAACGAAGCGATCCATTTAATTTTCCGTGTTTCTGGAAATTCGTTGTCGTCGATCAGCGAACGGGCAGAAGCATTTTTTCGACCGGCGCCTGCCCGCCGCGATCGCCGGACCCGGCGTCGCCCTCCGGCCGCTCGTGGACCGGAATGCGAGGGGGCAAAGGCTCATTCCCGCCGGGTCCCACCCCCCACCCTAACGTCGAGGGTGGGATGGGGCAGGCCCCCGCGCCAGCGGCGCCAAGGCTGCCAGGACACGCCGATACGAGAAGGGGCAGGCTTTCGCCTGCCCCCCGCATACCCTCACGCCGCCATCGCGTAGTCCGGCTCCGGCGCCGCCGCCATGAACTGGGCCCGGGCGAGGTCGGCGAAGCGGCCGCCCTCGGCCACCAGCTCGTCGAAGGTGCCGCTCTCGACGATCCGGCCCTCATGGAAGACCAGGATGCGGTCGGCGTCGCGGATCGTCGATAGGCGGTGGGCGATGACGAAGGTGGTGCGGCCCTCCATCACGGCCTCCAGCGCGCCCTGGAGCTTGCGCTCGGTGGCGGCGTCGAGGGCACTGGTCGCCTCGTCGAGGATCAGGACCGGCGGGTTCTTCAGCAGCGCCCGGGCGATCGAGAGCCGCTGGCGCTCGCCGCCCGACAGCGACCGGCCGCGCTCGCCGATGACCGTGTCGAGCCCGTCGGGCTGGCGCGCCATGAACTCGGAGGCCTGGGCGCGGTCGAGGGCGTCGAGCATCTCGGCGTCGGTGGCGTCGGGCCGGCCGACCTGGAGGTTCTCGCGGATCGAGCGGGCAAACAGCATCGGCTCCTGGAACACCACGCCGATGTTGTGGCGCAGCGACGACAGGCCGATGTCGCGCAGGTCCTCGCCGTCGATGCGGATCGCGCCGGCATCGGGGTCGAAGGCGCGGTGGAGCAGGCCCAGCGTCGTCGACTTGCCGGATCCGGTGGTGCCGACGAGCGCCACGGTCTCGCCGGCGCGGGCCGTGAACGACACCCCGTCGAGCGCCGGGCGGCGGCCGTCGTAGGAGAAGCGCACGTCCTCGAAGGTCACGTCGCCGGCAAGACGCGCCACGGCCTTGGCGCCGGGCCGGTCGTGAACGGCGGGCACGGTGTCGAGGATCTCGAAGAATTCCTGCATCTTCGGCGCCTGGAGGAAGACGCCGTTGACGAAGGCGACGACCTGGTCGAGCCGGGCGACCAGCATGGTCGCGAGGCTCATGAACGAGACCACGTCGCCGACGGTGGCGAGCCCATGGCCGTGCAGCACGATGCCGGTGACGAAGATCGCCGTCATGGTCAGCGTGGCCGAGGCGCGGGTGGCGACGGAGGCCAGCGCCCACCACGACAGGACCGGGATCTGGGCCGCGAGCAGGTCGCGGATGATGCCGTGCATCGCCTCCTTCTCGGCCTTGGCGCGGGTGAAGGACTGGATCACCGCGACGTTGCCGAGCGCATCCGAGGCGTGGGCCGCGAGGCCCGAATGGTACTCCTCGACCTTGCCCTGGAGCGATTCGGTGCGGCGCAGGACGAAGGTGGTGAGCGCGGTGAACACCACCATCAGGGCGACCAGGATCGAGCCGAGCTGCCAGTTGAGGAACAGCGTCAGCGGCAGCAGCACCACGAGGGAGACGAGCGCGGCGCAATGGTCGCGGAAGAAGCCGAGCCAGGTTGCGGCCATGCCGCTTGTGCCCTCCAGCATCGCCTTCAGCACCCGGCCGGAATGGTTGGCGGAGTGGAAGGCGAGCGGCAGGTCGAGGACGTGCTCGAAGTAGTTCGCCATCGCCGCGAGGCGGCTGCGATGGGCGAGCCGGTCGGCGTGGAGCGCGATCAGCACGCCGGCGCCGATCGAGAACAGCCCGAAGCCGACCCAGGCACCGACGAGGAGCAGCAGGCTCGACGTGCCGGCGCCGCCGGCCGGCAGGTGGGTGAGCCGGTCGATGATGCGGCCGAACAGTACCGGCTCGGCGAAGGCCGCCACCGCGAGCGCGACGTTGGCGGCGGCCAGAAGCGCCCCGAGGCGCAGATCGGGCCCGAGCTGGCCCATGACTCGAGCGTAGAGCCTGATCAACCGCATCGACGGTGAACCCTGATGAGATGCCCTTGTGACGCGGCCCGGGCCCTCGCCCGCCGCCTGCCCCGCGCGCGGCCTGTTGTGGCGGCCGTTCGATCGCATGGTCTTCTCTATGACAGATCCTCGCTGAACGGCGCATGACGGCGAGGGGCCGGGGCAGCGGCATTTTTACCGTTCGTTGACCGTGTTCGCCTTAACCTCCGAGGCAGGACACACGCGACGTCCGGTGACGCGCCCCGCGACCGGGGCCGCGCGGCGGCGCATGAAGGGGCCGAGCTCAGATGGATATCGCAACCGGCGCCGGCCTCGTCGGCGGCATCGCGGTCGTGTTCGTGCTCATCATGATCGACGGCGGCAACTTCGCCGCCTATTTCGACAAGCACGCGGTGATCGTGATCTTCGGCGGCGCCACCGCCGCCACCATGCTGCGCTTCCCGTTCTCGGTCATCGTCCACGGCGTGCCGATGGGCCTGCGCTACGCCTTCAACATGCGGGCGATCCGGCCGCGCGAGCTGATCGACGAGATCACCAAGATCGCCGACGTGGTCAAGCGCCAGGGCCCGATGGCGATCGAGAACCTCGACATCTCGGACCCGTTCCTGGCGCAAGGGGTGCGCTACATCGCCGACGGCTACGACCGCGAGTTCATCCGCGACACGATGGAGCGTGACCGCGACAACTTCCTGATGCATCTCGACGAGGGCTCGAAGGTCTACCGCGCCTTCGGCGACTGCGCTCCGGCCTGGGGCATGATCGGCACCATCCTCGGCATGGTGACGATGTTTGCCAACATGTCCGACCCCTCGAAGCTCGGTCCCGCCATGGCGACCGCGCTGCTCGCCACCCTCTACGGCGCGCTCATCGCCAACATGATCACCCTGCCGATCGCCGACAAGCTGCACGTCAAGCTCGAGGAGGAGGACGTGTCGCGCACGCTCATCATCGACGGGGTGCTGCTGATCCGCGACGCCAAGAGCGCCTCGCTGGTGCGCGAGATGCTGATCGCCTACCTGCCGCATAATCATCGTGAGGACATGGCCGCCGAGGCGGCCTGATGCATCGTGAGGGACATGGCCGCCAAGGCGGCCTGATGCATCGTGAGGGACATGGCCGCCAAGGCGGCCTGATGCATCGTGAGGGACATGGCCGCCAAGGCGGCCTGAGCCGGCGCGCGCGCTTCGAGGAGACCTGAGCGGTGGCTAGAAAGAAGCGCGGGGCGCATGGCGGCCACGGCTGGTTCGTGACCTTCGCGGACCTGATGGCGCTGTTGATGAGCTTCTTCGTCATGATCGCCGCCTACTCGACGCAGGACCAGAAGAAGCTCCAGGCGGTGGCCGGCTCGATGCGCGACGCCTTCGGCAACAACCGCGAGTCGCGCTTCAACGGCATCATCGAGAAGAACGGCCTGCCGGGCGCGACCCGGGCGCGTGACACCCGCGACATCGCCCCCGAGAAGGCGACCGACCGGCCCGAGCCGCCCAGCCCCGACGAGGTGCTGGCCGACGGGACCCAGCGCAACTCCTACAAGGACGGGTTCGGCCTCGCGGTGACCTCCCTGCGCCAGGCGTTGCAGGACCTGCCGGAGATCGCCGAGCTGTCGAAGAGCATCGTGATCGAGGTGACGGCGCGAGGCCTCGACATCTCGCTGGTCGACCAGGACAACCGCTCGATGTTCCCCGAGGGCTCGACCCGGCCGAACGACCGCACCCGCCAGGTGCTGGAGCGGATCGTCCCGACCCTGCGCCGGCTGCCCAACCGCATCGCGGTGACCGGCTACACCGCCGCCGACCGCCCCGGCCGCCGCGCCGCCGCCCCGCCCTGGGAGCTGTCGGCCGGCCGCGCGGTGAGCGTGCGGGAGATCCTGGCCGGCGGCGGCTTGCCCGCCGACCGCTTCTCCGCCGTCGCCGGCAAGGCCGATACCGAGCCGCTGTTTCCCGACAACCCGTATTTGCCGGCCAACCGCCGGGTGACGGTGACGCTGCTCAACGAGGCGCCGCCGGCACCGCGAGGGGTGGGGTTCCCGTGAGGCACGCGCCCGCGTGTCATCCTGGCCTCGTCACTGCGCCGCGTCGGCCCGCGGCGCCACCAGGGGCAGGGAAGCCTTCTCGTTCGCCGGAGACGAGGCCGCCGCTTGGCCGGCTTCGCGGCTACAGCCTCGACAGCGCCAGGACCGCCAGGGCAATGACCGCCACCGCGATGCCGATGCGCAGGAGCGGCGACATCACGGTGCGGGTCGGGCGGCTCGTCTCCTCGGTCTCGTAATCGTCCCAGACTGAATCGCGGTAATGAGGCTGCGGTGCCACGCGTCGTTCCTCCATCATGGTGCATGACGTAGAGCGAGAGGCACCGCTTTAGAACCGACCACCTGCCCGGATGCCGAATGGATCCTTAATCGCCCGGGCGCCCGCGGCAATGCGAAGGACTTGGACTATTTTCCTTTGCCCGTCGGGGCTGGAAGTACTGGGCGTGACCTGGGGAGGAGCGTCGTCGCGTGATGGTGACGGCTCCGATCGCGGCACCTCGGTCCGCTGGAGCAGGACGGATGGCGCTACTTCGCCACCAGCAGCGCCCAATACACCTTGTACTTCGACCCCGGCGCATAGGCCGTCGCGATCCCCATCCGGGTCGCCGTGGGATCGAGCATCACGGCGTTGTGGGACGGGCTCTCGCGCCACCCCGAGAACGCCTCGGCCAGCGTGTGGTAGCCGGCCGAGAGGTTGGCGGCGGGCTCCGGGTAGCCCATCCGGGCCGCCACGGTCTTGACGATGTCGGCCTGGCTCGGGCGGCCGGCGGCGGCCATTGCGGCGGTCTCGGTCTCGGCGAGGCGCTGGAGCCCGGGATCGAGGGCGAGCGGCGGAAGCCCCTTGTTGCTGCGGTAGGTGGCGATCATGTCGCGGGCCGCGCCCGCGTCGATCTGGGCGCCCGTCGCCGCCATCGGCCAGTACAGGCTCGGTCCCGCCGCCCCGGTCGGGCCCCGCGTCGCATCGCTCGCCGCGCATGCGGCGAGGGACAGCGGCAGGACCAAGCAGGCGAGGCGCTTCAGCGCGGCGGGACGGAGGATCACGGCACGGTCTCGGGGGTTTTGCGACGCTCGGCCTCGGGCTCGGGACGGGTCTCGCCTCGGACCTCGGGACGGAAGGCGGCAGGGTTCGTCATGCGGGCGATCTGCCCCATGGCGTCCTGCATCGCGTCCAGCCCCTGGACCGTGACGATGCTCGCACCGGGTCCGAGATTGGGGATCAGACCCTCGTCCGACAAGGTCTTGAACACCGCGAAGTTGAGGTCGCTCTGCACTTTCGCCTGCGAGCCGACGTCGGTGATCATCGCGATCAGCTCGAATTCGAGGAACGGATCGCCGATCTTGCGGAACACCACCCGGGGCGGCGGTTCCTTGAGCACGTCCGGATGGGCCTTGGCGCAGCCGGCGATCAGCTCGGCGGCGTGGACCGGGTCCTGGTTGCGCAGGACGCTGACGGTGATCGTGACGCGCCCGGTGCGGTCGCCGCGCACCCGGTTCTTCACCACGCCGGAGATCAGGTTCGAGTTCGGCACGATCACCGCCGAGCGGTCGAAGGTCTGGATCTCGGTCGAGCGCACGCTGATGCGCCGGACGTAACCCTCGTTGTCGCCGATCACCACGAGGTCGCCGACCCGGATCGGCCGCTCCCAGAGCAGCAGCAGGCCGGAGACGAAGTTGTTGACGATCGATTGCAGGCCGAAACCGATACCGACCGACAGGGCGCCGGCGACGATGGTGAGCTTCTCCAGGCTCAGGCCCAGATACGAGAAGGCGAGCGCGATGGTGAGCAGGAAGCCGACATAGCCGCTCACCGTCGAGATCGAGTTGCGCAGGCCGGGATCGAGGTCGGTGGCCGGCAGGTAGGTGTTCTCGAGCCAGCGCTGCACCGCCTTGGTGATGACGAGGCCGAGCGTGAACAGACCGATCGCGATGGCGATGGTCGAGAGCGAGATCGTCACCCCGCCGACGGTGAAGCCGAAGAACGCGGCCTGCGCCCAGGCGAAGATGTCGGTCGAATCGACGCCCCAGGAGGCGAGGAGCAGCACGCCGGCGGCGGTGAGCAGCAGCACCCGCACGAAGCCGGAGATCAGCACCGCGATCTGGTTGAGCGAGCGCTTGCGCAAGCCCGTATTGGCCTGGAGCGCCGTGGCGATGCGGGACTCGTCCTGGAGGGCGGAGGCCACCACCGCATCGACGCTCGAGATCGCGAGGTAGAGGATCGCCGCGGCGATCGCGGTCCACATCAGCTGGTCGATCAGGAACGACGACAGGGCGATGTAGCCGACGAGCGCCGAGATCCCGATCGCCGCCACCACGATCCAGCCGAGGATGCGCAAGGGGCCGCCGATGCCGGTATTCGACTCGGCCGCGATGTAGGGGCCGAGGCAGGCCTCGTCGGTCTCAGCCCGCGCCGCGAAGCGGCGCAGGCCCTCGGCGAGCACCACCGCGACCACCGCGGCGAAGACGCCCTTGGTGACGATGGTGACGGGCAGGCTGAGCGAGATGCCCTCGTTCAGCCCCTCGATGGTGCGGCCGACCGCGATCACCGAGGCGATGGCGATGACGAGGCGGTTCAGCCGCTCGGCGGTGGCGTCGGTCATCGCGACGAGGCGCCAGGCCGGCCGGTCGGGCGAGAGGAGCGCGTCGGCCATCGCCTCGACCACCGCCACGAAGGCGAGCGAGGCGACGATCCGGTGGGCCGCCGGCAGGAGGCGCACCGGCAGCAATTCGGTCACGTCGAGGGTGTAGCCGACGAGGAAGCTGCCGAGCACCGCAGGCACCGCGCCGACGAGGAAGACCCGCCAGGCCGCCATCACCCGGGCGTAGCGGCCCGGCTGCGCGGCCTTCGACGAGCGGTGGCCGATCCGCGGGGCGATGTGCCGACGCCCGACATAGAGCGCCACCGAGACGCCGATCGCGAGCGCCAGCAGGAACAGGTTGAGCGCCGTGCCCCGGCGCTGAACCTGGATCACCGAGTCGTCGAGGGAGGATTTCAGCGCCCGGATGTCGCGGCTGAGGTCGCTGGTGGCGCGCATCCACAGGTTCGGGCTCACCAGGCCGTCCGTGCGCTCGAACAGGGCACGGGTGAAGGCGGCGCGGCGGCGGTTGCTGATCTGATCGGTGATCTGCTCGCTCTGGACCAGCAGCGAGCGGGCGAGGCGGAGCGTGTCGTCGATCTCGGCGACGCCGGCCTCGCGCTGCGCCCGCTCCTGCGCCACGTCGGCGCCCTCGGGCTCCTTGGGCTTAGGGCCGAGCTGGGTCAGCCGCTCCTTGGCGGCGTCGAGCCGCGGCCCGAGATGGTCGACGACCTGGCGCAGGCGATCGGCCACCGGGGGGATGCCCTCGCGCAGGAGGGCAAGGTCGTCCTTGTTCAGCTCGCGGTGGGTCAGGGCCTGCTCGCGCTGGTCGAGGTCAGCCTTCTCGGCGTCGAGCTGGGCGCGGATCTGCTTGATCTGCTCGGAGATCGGGGTCTGCGGCGGGGGCTTGGGCGGCTCGGCGGGGGCGGCGGCCGGCTGGCCGGCGGCGGGCTGGGCCGCGGGCTTCGCGTCGCCCTTGCTCGCGTCACCCTTGCCGGCGGGCGCCGCCGGCGCCTGCGCGACGACCGCGCGGTCCGGCTTCGCCGCCTGTCCATGCGCGACCTGTCCCTGCGCCGCCGCGAGCCCGGGGCCCAGCAAGGCGGCCGCCAGGGCGATCGTCCATCGGCGAAGCTGTCTCATGCGCAATCCTTCTCACCCGCGTGTCGGGCTCGTCTCCCGGCGGCCCGGCATGGTCGTGACGAGGCGGCCCGGCTGGCGGCCGGCTTTCCTCGCGATGGGTCGGTTCGAGCCGTCTACCTAGGTCATCCGGCCGGACGAGGGAACCGGCGAGGCGACCGGACCCTGGAAACGAGGCGGCCCGCGGCATCGCGGATCAATGGGGCGAAAATCGGTGCCGGCCTTCCCGCAGCCGCGGCGAGGCCTTCGACGCCGGAATCCCGGGGAGGCAGATTCGTGTGAGGCGTGACGAGACGACCCGGCCGGAAACCTTCACAACCCTGTCATGCTGCTATTAGAGTAAGCCTCAATGGACACGGCCTTTTCGTTCTGCTGCGGGAGGATGTCGGTGATCGCCCCTCATCAGCAGCCCAGACGGCGCCCGGATCGCATCCCGGCCGCGCCCCCCGGCGTCCGCTCCCCGAGCGGCCGGCGCGGGCATCCGCCGTGTCCCCCCACGCTTCCCCCCACTCTTCCCGACCGGCTCGGAGGATAGGCGATGGTCCCCATCTCCTCTCCTGGCGAGCGACGCGAGGACCGGCATCGAGCCGGCTCCCCTCGCTGCGGTCGGCCCGTCGCCAGGGCAGGATGATGCTGGACCTTCAAACCCTCGTGCTCAACGCGGATTACCGGCCGCTGTCGTACAATCCGCTCTCGCTGTGGTCGTGGAAGGATGCGTTCACGGCCCTGTTCCTCGACCGCGTCACCCTGGTGGCGAGCTACGACGTCGAGGCGCGCTCGCCCAGCCGCTCCCTGCGGGTGCCGAGCGTCGTGGCGCTCAAGAGCTACGTCGCGATGGCGCGCAGCCCCGCCTTCACGCGCTACAACATCTACCTGCGCGACACGTTCTCGTGCCAGTATTGCGGCCTGCGCCTGCCGTCGGGCGGCCTGACCTTCGACCACGTGGTGCCGCGCTCGCGCGGCGGCCTGTCGAGCTGGGAGAACGTCGTCGCGGCGTGCAGCCCGTGCAACCTGCGCAAGGCCAACCGCACGCCGGAGGAGGCCGAGATGCCCCTCCTCAACGAGCCGCGCCGGCCGAGCCGCCACGAGCTGCACCGCCGCCAGCCGGAATTCGATCACCGCCAGTACCACCACACCTGGATCGACTACCTGTACTGGGACAGCGAGCTGGAGACCTGAGCGGGGGCCGGACCGCGAGGCTCGCCGGATCCGGCGACCGGGACATCTCCCCGGCCGTCGCGGGCTTCGGAGTCGTGCCGGCCTGTGTCGTCGTGCAGGGATGTGGGCGACCGCACCGATCGTCTCGGCCGGCCTGGGAACGGAGCGGCGGTGCCGCTGCACCGTCGCGAGCGGGCGCTGCGCCGGCCGCGCATGGCCTGACAGCAGCTGACAGTCGACAATCGACGAATGCTGCTCAATGTGTTGTGCTTTCTTGCCATTTCTCGGCCGTTAATCTACGCTTATTATCTCTAAATTGATAATCATACTCACAAAATGTACTGTAAAATTTTATTATGAGATGCATATATACAGAAATTCTCAAGAAAAATCAGAAATAAGCAATTTATAATTATAGATAAACGAAGTATTTGCTTTGATATTAGTATATAATTTACAAATAATATCACTTTCGTATTCGCAATAGTTAGACTAAGAACAATACAGACGGCCCAAACCGAAATATGGTAGTTGATATTCATAGCTTGATTTCCTAGCGTCCGAATCGTGACCCGATTCGCCAAGGATATAGAAGTGATATTTTCCCAGACGAAAATATTAGCCGCACTCCTCATGTTAGGCACGACCGCGGCCTCGGCCTTCGAGATGGGGGATGCGACGCAGACCATCTGTGCCGACGGGACCGGCAAGTTGTGCAGCACGCTTCCGACGGACATGAACCACGTCCGGCTGCTCCCCGGCTACGATCCATCGACGAATGGCGCTCCGCCAACGGGCCCATTCAGCCAGACATTCGTCGATTACTTCGGATGGCAGGCCTTCATCGCGCTCAACTGGCCGGTCGACGCGAGCGGCGCGCCGTCGAAGACCAAGACGCTCGTGACCGACACGACCTCGCCGCGCGTCTGGAGCACCTACAAGACCAAGGACGACGTGTTCCGGGTCCCGGCCCTCGCCGCCCTCGACGAGGCTTGCCCGAGCGTTCCGGGCAAGCTGCGGCTGTTCCGGACGTCGAAGTTCGGCCTGTCCGAGTTCGGCGAACCGGGCGACGGCCAACCCCTGATCGATCGCCAGGGCAACTTCGTCCTCTACGACATCCGCCTCAACGGCGCCGAGGTCAATTACCTGACCACCAACAAGCTGACGACGCTGTCAGGACAGAAGGCTTTCAACAAGACCTACAATTTTCCCGCCGGCTTGGGCGACAAGCCCGGCGCCATCGAGATCAAGACGTCCTGGCGGATCATGACCGACCAGGACGACAAGCGGAAATACTACACGGCGCCGGCGACGATCGCCGTCCCGGCCGGCTCCAGCGCCTCCGGCAAGCCGATGTGCATCGACGCGACGGTCGGCCTCGTCGGGATGCATATCGGCCAGAAATTCACGAACCCGACCCGGTTCTCGGAATACTGGTCCTGGTCGACCTTCGAGCACACGCTGAACGCGCCGCTCGCCGACAAGCCGCCGGGCGCCAAGCGCGTGCCGGTCTCGCCCCTCAACAACCTCGCGACGAGGGGCTTCTCGCCGCCCACCTGCACGCGCGAACCGGTCAAGGCCGACCGGACGGCGTACTCGTTCTACAACAATGCGTGCGACGCCGAGACCTGCCCGATCAACACGCCGCCCAAGCAGGCCGGGGCCTACAAGTGGGCCGCCGCTTCGCCCTATGCCAAGGCCTACATGACGCCGGGTGCGGGCGGGCCGTTCGGGACGCAGGTCGCGCGCTGCTTCGAGATCTATCCGAGCGCCGAGGCCGTCACGGCGACCTACCACGCGACGCTCGGCACGTCGCCCTGGGCCAACTACATGCTCGTCGGCGCCCAATGGGCGTCCGCCCACAGCAGCGAATTTCCGAGCGACATCCAGCCCTTCCCCGGACCGATCTACCTGACCAACACGACGATGGAGACCTACATCCAGACCGCCCCCGCCTCGCCCGCCGGCTTCGGATCGGGATCCTGCGTGCTCTGCCACAGCAAGGCCACGGACGCCGCGCGCAACCCGTCCAATTTCAGCTTCCTGCCCTTCTCCGCCAAATAGGACGTCACGGGCAGCGCACGGCCGGCCGGGATCCGCAGCGACACCCGGCCGACCGGCACCGCACACGACGCACGCCCCGCGCGGATCGCCCGCGCGGGCACCCGAGACTCTGGAGACGGCGACGCGGATTGGGCTACACGCTGGACGCTTGTCCCGTCGCGGCCGCGCCGATTCCCCCAGGATCTCGGCACGGCCCGCCAGCGCCGAAAGCCGCATGCCGAACACGACCGTGACCGCCGCCCCCGCGCCCGCCCGCACCCGCCGCGACTGGCCGGGCCTTTTCCTGCGCGCCGTGCTCTCGCTGTTCCTCGGCCTGCCGCTCGGCGGCCTGCTCTTCGCCCTCACGGGGCTCGGGCTCGCGCTCTTCAACGGCGATCCGCTGGTCCAGCAGCCCTGGCTCCTCGCCTTCCGCACCCTGGCGGCCGCCGTCTCCTACGTGTTCCTCGGTGGCTTCGCCTGGACGCCGGAGGGCGGCTACGAGAGCATGCACGCCTGGTACGCCGCCGGCGTGGTGCTGGCCTTCGTGCTGATGAGCCGGCCGTGGCGGCGCTGGACCCGGCGCAAGGCCGCCGAACCCTGGCCGCGGCGAGCCTGACGCCCCGACCGAACCTGCGCGATATCGCCGCGGTCGCGATTGCGGCTTGAGTGGAACGGAACGTCGGTCGGGCGAGAAATTTACTCCCCCCGAGCATCCGGGCCTGCGAGCGCCGGGATGCGTGCCCTCTACCGGAGCCACATCCATGCATCGTCGCGACGTCCTGGTCAGCATGCTCTCCGCCACCGCGGCCCTCGCGGTCACCCGCACCGCCGTGGCCCAGCCGACCCCCGCCGGGGCCATGCCGACGCCGGTCTACCTGGCGATGGCCACCAAGGGCGGCCTCTTCCTCGAGAACACCGCCCGCGACGCCTTCGCCAAGACCGGCAACCCGCGGGTCAAGCGGTTCGCGCGGGCGGAGGTCAACGAGCAGGTCAACCTGGCCAACAAGATCGACCGGGTGACCGGCGGCAGCGTCCCGGTGCCGGTCGGCGGCGGCCAGCCGGGTCCCGGCGGGCTCGTCGGCGGCCTGGTGGGAGCCCCCCTCGCGGTCGCGGGCGGCGTCGCCGGTGCTGCGGTCGGCACCGTCGGCGGCGTGCTCGGGGTTCCCGGCGGCGGCGCTCCTGGAGGCGGCGGAGCTCCTGGAGGCATGACCTCGGACGAGCAGAAGGCGCAGATCCAGGCGCAGCTCTCCGGCCTCCAGGGCGGACCGCAATACGACGCCACCTTCGTCAACGCCTCGCTCCAGGGCCACCGGGAAGCGCAGATGATCCACGGCTCCTACGCCCAGAGCGGCGAGGACCCGGCCTTGCGCCGCATCGCCGCCGGAGCCCTGCCGCTGATCCGGCTGCACATCTCGCAGCTCTCGCAGATGCAGCGGATGATGGGCGGCGCCGAGGGCTGAGCGGCCGCCAGCCGCCGGGCTGCCGCCACGCACAGCCGACATGACGACGTACGACCAGGGTGCGCCGCCAGCTCGCCCTGGTCGTACGTCGTCTCGGGCTCGGCGACGTTCCAGCAGGATGACGCGGACCGCCGATCGGCGCTCCACGCCACTCAACAGGACCTAACGAATCAAATTGACACAATTTATCATCTTGCATGATCTGAAATTGTCTTTTGTAATATGCCAATTATGAGACAAGCTGACGATCCCGATTCGAGGGCGGTCGCTTCAGGGACGAAATCGATGAAAAGAATCGCATCGTTGGCGCTCGCATTCGGCTTCTTCGGTGTCGGCAGCGTACTCGCACAGGAAGGGTGCAAAGCCGTTACGGCATCTTGCTCACAGATGCTGGCGACCTGTGAGGAGAAATGCGGCACCGCGGTGAATCCGGCCCGATGCTCCGCGACAATCTGCGCAGCAGCATTGCCGCGATGCAAGGAAAGTGGCGTTTGGGGCACCAGGACGTCCGCAACGTGCTGGAAGACGAGCAATCGCTCCTAGATCGCCCGCCCCGGACACCCGGCCTCGGCCCGGCAATCCGCACGTTCGCGGCTCCGCCTGTCCGACGCGGCTCGCGGCCAGGCCTTGTTACCCGGTTTCCGATCGATCGCTTCGCGACGCGGAAGCCGGCTTGACTCAAACACCGCACGGGCTGGTGACAGGAGACCCGGAATCGATCTCGCGGATCTCCTCTGACACCCCCTCGCGACCAACCGTCCTCGCCGTGCCGCAGCCGCGGAACGACGAGGGAAGATCCGGCAGTTGCCGCCGAACGGCCTTGCCGGGCAGGCGCCCTCGAGCCGATGCTTCGAGGGCGTGTCCGCATCAGTCCTTCAGGTCCTTCTCGATGTCGGCGAGCAGCGCGAGGTGCTCGCGGATCTGGCCGCGGGCGAGCTTGGCGACACTGAGCGCCTCGCGGTCCTTGCCGCTGCCGAGATAGGCCTCCTGGATCTTCAAAAGCGCCTGATGACCCTCGATCTGGCCGCGGACATACTCGCCGTCGAAGGCCTTGCCGGACTTGGCCTGGTCGAGCTTGTCCAGCATCGCCTTGCCCTTCGGGTCGAGCTGGCCTGTGACCTCGGGCTCCGCCGGCGGCTTCACCTGGCCGGATACGGCCTGGCTGGGATCGCGCATCGCCTTGAGCACGTCGGCGATGGTCTCCTGCTCGGCGACCTCGAAGCGCGCGAACTGCTTCACGTCGTCGTCGGAAGCCTTGGTGAGCGCGACGCGGCTCGCCGCGAGGGAGGCCGACCCGGCCGCGAGGGTGTCGGCGATGTAGCGGGCCTCGGCCTCGCCGATCCGCGCGCCGCTGTTGCCGCTCGCCGCCGCGGTCGGGCCGCCCTGGAGTTGCGCGAGCGCCATGCTGGCGAAGGAGGGGATCGCCACGGCCGAGGCGATGGCGGTCAGTGCGAGACGGCGATTCATGGGACACCTTGCTCTTCGCGGTGGACGCCCTGGTGGCGGACGCGCTCGGCAGCGGACGGCCTTCGATCGCGGCCCCTTGGAGCAAGCACTAACGCCGCGGCGAAAGCGGGGGTTTCAGCGTCGCCTTTCGCGACGTGCGCCGTCCGCCGTACGGGAGATGGGGCGAGCGTCCCCGCTCCGTTCGTGCCCGCCGGCTACGCCGATCGGCGAGGTTACGCCGGGCGTCGTTCCCGTGTCGTCTGCCGGTGGCTAAGGCTCACGGTCGGCAAGCACCAGGGTCGCCATCCGTGCCTGGGTGCCGGACGCGGGACGAACAGAGGCTGGGGATGACCACGATCTTCTTCGGGCCGCTTCGCGCGGCGACGGATGGCGGCAAGGGACGCGCCGGCGGGGCGGGCGCCAGGCCGGCCGCGCCGGTGGTCTGCTCGGCGATCGTGGTCTGCCACGTCCTCGACCGGCGCCGGATGACGAAACCGTAACCCGGCGGCGAGGTCCGGGCCATCCGGCCGCGCGCATTCTCCAACCTCGGCGGCCCGACGGGTGGCCGCACGAGGATGACGTGTCATGCGACGCCTTCTCACCACCGGGATCCTGGCGGGAATCGTGAGCGCGGGGATGCTCGCCGGCGCCCTGGCCCAAGCGCCGGACGCGCTAAAGCCGATGCAGGTGGCGCATGCGGGAGACGGGCGGGCCCGCTTCAGCGCCGAGGACGTCCAGGCCTTCACCGACGCGCGCGTCGCGGCCCTGCATGCCGGCCTGAAGCTCACCCCCGACCAGGAGAAGCTGTGGCCGCCGGTCGAGGACGCGATGCGCAACCTCGCCAAGGTCCGGCGCGACCAGCGCGAGGCCCGGCGCGGGCGCGACCGAGATTCCGTCGCCGAGACCGCACCGGACGCGATCCGCGCCCAGGCCGACGCGCTCGCGGCGCGCTCGGACGCCCTGCGCAAGCTCGCCGACGCCTCGCAGCCGCTCTACGCCACTCTCGACCAGGCGCAGAAGCAGCGCGCCGCGATGCTGACCCGACCGATGGGGCCGGGGCGCCATCGGGGCCCGCACCGGCACCACCGTGACGACTGACCCGGCAAGGGCCCTTGTCCGCGGTGGGCGGACGGTTCGCAGCCCTCTTCCCTCTCCTGCTCCTCCCTCGCGCCGCCCCGGCTTCCGCCGCGGGCGGCGCTGCCGTGTCCGACGCTCGCAACAATCCGCGCAATCTGCACGCAATCCGGCCATGCGATACCGGAATGCGCGGTGAAGCTCGGCAGGATCCCACACCCTGCCGGGCCGTTGCAGGGAAAGGCGCCGCGGCGGGCGAGAACGACGCCGACCGGATCCCCGTAACGGGCCCCCAGGCGGCGCGATCGAACCAGCCGAAGAGCAGCCATGACAGCGTGAACGGCAACCAGCGGGAGAGGCAGATGGACAACGTCATCCGTCCGGATTTCCAGCGTGCGGCCAAGGCCCGAACCGGCGAGGGCAAGACATCCGCGGCCAGCGCTCCCGTGCAATACGTCAAGACCTACGGCGAGGTCGGCGCGCACGCCGTGTCGCTGGTGCGCACCCGCTCGGCGCTGCGCGGCGACGTCTACCAGGTCGTGATCGAGGCGCCCGGCGGCCAGATCGGTCCGGTCGGCGTCGAGCCGGCGACCGAGGACGGCATGTTCGATGCCGACCGCGTCGGCATGGCGGTGACCCGCACCCTCGAGCTGCTGGCCCTGCGCTCCGGCGACTTCGACGTCGCGTGAAGGCGTAGCGTGAGGCGAAGCCGGCCCGGCGCGCGGCGCGCTCAACCCCCTCCCTCTCTCCCGGCAGACCTTCCCGCGTGGACAGCCGCCACCGGGCTGCGCGATCATGCGGAGCTGAGGGTTGGGAGCGCGCGATGGCCGAGCCGACGACACACGAGGACACCTGGACGTTTTTCGAGGGCGCCTGGCACCCGGGCAACGTGCGGATGATGGGGCCGCGCACCCATGCCGCCTGGCTCGCCTCGACGGTGTTCGACGGCGCCCGCGCCTTCGAGGGCGTGACGCCGGACCTCGACCTCCACCTCGCCCGGATCAACCGCTCGGCCGCCGCCTTCGGCCTCGAGCCGGTGGTGGCGGAGCGCACCTGGGCCGAGCTGGTGCAGGACGGCCTGAAGCGCTTCGCGCCCGACGCCGCGCTCTACATCCGGCCGATGTACTGGGCGGAAGGGGGCCTGGGCGGCGCGGTGCGCCTCGACCCGGCCTCGACCAACTGGTGCCTGTGCCTCTACGAGGCGCCGATGCCGCCGCCGACCGGCTTCACCGCCACCCTGTCGCCGTTCCGGCGCCCGACGCCGGACTCGGCGCCCCTCGACGCCAAGGCGGGCTGCCTCTACCCCAACAGCTCCCGGGCGATCGCGGAGGCCGCCTCGCGCGGCTTCGGCAACGCCCTGATGCGCGACGCCATCGGCAACGTCGCCGAGTTCGCCACCGCCAACGTGCTGATGGCCCGGAACGGAACGGTCTACACGCCGGTGCCGAACGGCACGTTCCTCGCCGGCATCACCCGCGGCCGGGTGATCGCGCTCCTGCGCGAGGCCGGCGTCACGGTCGTCGAGACGACGCTCACGGTCGACGACCTGATGGGCGCCGACGAGGTCTTCTCCGTCGGCAACTTCGCCAAGGTCGTGCCGGTGACCGCCCTCGACGGCCGGACCTTCGCCCCCGGGCCGCTCTTCGCCAAGGCCCGGGAGCTGTACTGGGCCTTCGCGCACCGGGGCTGACGCTCCTTTCCGCGGCCCTCCCCCTGCCCGGCCCCCGCCGCCGCCCTACCCTTGAGACAAGCGGGGCGGTACGGGGGACGGGGCGATGATGGTCGTGCGGTTGGCGGTGGCGTGGGCGACGGTCGCGGCCTTCGCGGTGTTCGGCGGCGGCTGGCTCGGCGGCCTCGACGCGCCGCTCGTGGCCGCCGGGCTGTTCGCCTGGCTGTTCGCCGTCATCCTGTGGTCGGCCTTCGGCGTGGTTCACGAGGCCGAAGAGCTCGCCGACCGGCTCGGCGAGCCCTACGGCACCCTGATCCTCACGCTGTCGATCGTCGTCATCGAGGTCGCCCTCGTCGCCGCGGTGATGCTGGGGGCCAAGGCCGCTCCGACGCTCGGGCGCGACACGATGTTCGCCGTCATCATGATCGTGATGAACGGCCTCGTCGGGCTCGGGCTGATCCTCGGCGGCCTGCGTCACCACCGCCAGAACTACAACCTCGACGGCGCCGGCGCCTATCTGGCGGCGATCATCCCGCTCACCACCATCGCGCTCATCATCCCGAACTTCACCACCTCGACCCCGGACGGCTCGCTGACCGCCCTGCAGGCGGTGGCGTTCTCGGTGCTGACCGTGGTGCTCTACGGCATCTTCCTGCTGCTCCAGACCGGGCGCCACAGCGACTTCTTCACCGATTTCGTCGCGCCGGGCGAAGCCGCGCCGGAGCAGGCGAAGCCCCACCCGGATGCAGGACGGGGCGCGATCCTGCGCCATGCCGGCCTGCTCCTCGTCAGCCTCCTGCCGATCGTGCTCTTGTCGAAGAGCCTGGCGGCGATCCTCGACCACGGCATCAAGGCGCTGGGTGCGCCCTCGGCGCTCGGCGGCGTCATCATCGCCGCCATCGTGTTCACCCCGGAGGGCATCAGCGCCATCAAGGCGATCCGCCGCGACCAGCTCCAGCGGGCGATCAACCTCTGCCTGGGCGCCGTCACCTCGACGGTCGGCCTCACGGTGCCGGCCGTGCTCGCCATCGGGCTGATCTCGGGCCAGCGGGTGGTGCTCGGCCTCGCGCCGGCCGAGATGGCGGTGCTCGCCATGACGCTGCTGCTCAGCGTCATCACCTTCTCGCGCCAGGGCACCACGGTGCTGGAGGGCGCGGTCCACCTCGTGGTGTTCCTGACCTACCTGACGCTGATCTTCAGCCCGTGAGGGTGCATCGATGCGGTGTCATGAGCAGAGACGCCCGGCGCGATCCCCGCACTCGGTCATGCTCTCCCCCTTTCCCGGACGACTGGAGCGTCAGCGGAAGGAGATCCGGGATCCAGCACAAGAACTCGCGAAGCATCCGTATCTCTGCAACGTTGCAATAGACAGAGCCGCTTTGCGGCACATCTCATGCTGGATCCAGGATCTCCTTCCACTTCGTTGCAGTCGTCCGGGAAAGTGCGGAGCGGTATAGTTAATTCGCGTCAGCTTTGGCTTCGCCAGGCACGGGGGCAACGCGAAACAAAAAAGGGCGGCGCCGGCAACGCCCAGCTGCCGCTGCCGCCGATGC
>NZ_JBSNCC010000006.1:24346-351280 GCF_053764715.1 Methylobacterium sp. Gmos1
GCGGGCCTCTCGGCCCGCGCCGCTCAATCACTCACCACTCGGAAGACGCTCAGGCCGCGGCCGACACCTCGGTCGGAACGGTCGAGATGGTCTTCAGGATCTGCGAGGCGATCTGGTAGGGGTCGCCCATCGAGTTCGGGCGGCGATCCTCGAGGTAGCCCTTGTAGCCGTTGTTGACGAAGCTGTGGGGCACCCGGATCGAGGCGCCGCGGTCGGCCACGCCCCAGCTGAAGGTGTGGATCGAGGCGGTCTCGTGCTTGCCGGTCAGCCGCATGTGGTTGTCCGGGCCGTAGACGGCGATGTGGTCCTCACGGGCATCCGCGAAGGCCGCCATCAGCTTCTCGAAGTACTCCTTGCCGCCGACGTCGCGCATGTAGGCGGTCGAGAAGTTGGCGTGCATGCCCGACCCGTTCCAGTCGGTGTCGCCGAGCGGCTTGCAGTGGTACTCGATGTCGATCTCGTACTTCTCGCACAGGCGCTGCATCAGGTAGCGCGCCATCCACATCTCGTCGGCGGCCCGCTTGGAGCCCTTGCCGAAGATCTGGAACTCCCACTGGCCCTTCGCCACCTCGGCGTTGATGCCCTCGTGGTTGATGCCGGCGGCGAGGCAGAGGTCGAGGTGCTCCTCGACGATCTGGCGGGCGACCGAGCCGACGTTCGAGTAGCCGACGCCGGTGTAGTACGGGCCCTGCGGCGCCGGGAAGCCGGTCTCGGGGAAGCCGAGCGGGCGGCCGTTCTTGTAGAAGAAGTACTCCTGCTCGAAGCCGAACCAGGCGCCTTCATCATCCAGGATGGTGGCGCGCTTGTTCGACGGGTGCGGGGTCTTGCCGTCCGGCATCATGACTTCGCACAGGACCAGGACGCCGTCGGTGCGGGCCGGGTCGGGGAAGTGGCGGACGGGCTTCAGCACGCAATCGGAGGAGCTGCCCTCGGCCTGCTTCGTCGAGCTGCCGTCGAAGCCCCAGAGCGGGAGCTGCTCGAGGGTCGGGAAGCTGTCGAAGGCCTTGATCTGGGTCTTGCCGCGAAGGTTCGGGGTCGGCGTGTAGCCGTCAAGCCAAATATACTCGAGCTTGTATTTGGTCATCTCGCGTCTCTCTTCAGGATCCGATGGAGCCCGGCTTCCTCGTCGGCGCCCATCACCCGCCAGCGGCATCCCGTGGCTTGCAGGTCCCGTGCCAAACCCGCCGGAGGTCGGAACGATCGCAGCGGCGGGACGTTCACGACGGCCCGCGGGACGGGAAACGCCGACGGGGAACGCCCCTGGGGCACCTGCCCTCGCGTGGGCGGAACGGCGGCCTGCCCGGTTGCGCGCCAGAACGCCAGGACGCTCAAGAGCGCGCCACACCCGCCAATCCGCGCGACGGCGCAAGTGCGGGCATGCACGAATTATAGCCAATCACTGATTTTTCCGTAGTCAAACCGCGCGTTCACCGGGCACACTTCGTTACGAATCTCAGAGGCCGTCGCGAGCCCGCGCGGCCCTCACGGGAAGCCACCTATGAGCACCACCGGCACGCACCCCACCGCCAAGATCTACGCGTTCCCGGCCGGCGGCCGCAGCCGCGGCGGCCGCAACGACTGGGCGGCCCCGGCCCCCGCGGCGCGCGAGCGCGGCCCGGCGATCATGCCGGCGAGCGGCGGCTACCACGACGAGGCGATCCGCGAGGAGCGCGCGCGCAAGCCGTAACCGGTCGAGACCCTACTCGCCGAAGATCGACCAGCCGAGGCGCTTCGTCAGCCGCTCCAGGGCGATGCGCCCGAGATGGGAATTGCCGGCGGCGTCGAGCCCCGGCGCCCACACGGCGATCGAGGCCCGCCCGGGCGCCACCGCCAGGATGCCGCCGCCGACGCCGCTCTTGCCCGGCAGGCCGACCCGGTAGGCGAACTCGCCCGAGCCGTCGTAGTGGCCGCAGGTCAGCATCACGGCGTTGATGCGCTTGGCCCGCTCGGCCTGCACCACCGACAGGCCGGTGCTGGGATCGCGGCCCGAATGCGCCAGGAACCGCCCGGCCACCGCGAGCTGCCGGCACGTCATGCTGATCGCGCAGTGGTGGAAGTAGACGCCGAGCGTGTACTCGACCGGATTGTCGATCACCCCGAACGACTTCATGTAGTTGGCGAGCGCGACGTTGCGAAATCCGGTGCGCTGCTCGGACGCCGCCACCGCCTCGTCGATGGTGATCGAGGCGTCCTGCGCCAGGTACTGCATGAAGCGCAGGATCTCGCCCAAGGCCTCGCGCGGCTGGTGGCCCGACAGGATCAGGTCGGTGACGGCGATCGCGCCGGCATTGATGAACGGGTTGCGGGGGATGCCGCGCTCGTATTCGAGCTGGACGACCGAGTTGAAGGGGCTGCCCGAGGGCTCGCGCCCGACCCGCTGCCACAGCCGGTCGCCGACCATGCCGAGCGCCAGCGTCAGGGTGAAGACCTTCGAGATGCTCTGGATCGAGAACGGCACGTCGCAATCGCCCGCCGCCGCCACCGTGCCGTCGGCGGCGATGACCGCGAGGCCGAAACGGCCGGGATCGACCCGGGCGAGTTCGGGGATGTAGCGCGCCACCTCGCCGCGGTCGGGACGCTGGCGCATCTCGTCGGCGATCTCGCTCACGACGGTTTCGAGGTTCGGCACGGGACGGGGACCCTCAAGCTCCAATGAAGCGTGGCCTTATCGGTGCAAGTTCGAGGCCTCAAGCCGGGAGCCGAAGGTTCCAGGCTTCGCCATAACAGATTTTGCACGATTGATTGGCACCAGCGGGATTGCCGCGCGTTGACCCAGCGTTTCGAGGAAGCGACGACAGCGCGGGAGCGGCAGGGTTGAGCGAGGACGGAACCATCGCGATCATCGGCGCGGGCATCGCCGGCGCCGCGGCGGCGCGCCGGTTGAGCGAGGCCGGCCGGCGCGTCGTCGTGATCGACAAGGGCCGGGGCCCCGGCGGCCGGATGGCGACGCGGCGCGGCCCCGACTCCCTGCGCTTCGACCACGGCGCCCAGTACTTCACCGCCCGCGACCCGCGCTTTGCCGCCCTGATCGCCGACTGGACGGCCCGAGGCGTCGTCGCGCCCTGGGGCGGCGAGGGCCGGCACGTCGGCGTGCCCGGCATGTCCGCACCGGTGCGCGACCTCCTCGACGGAATCGATGTGCGCTGCGGCCGCGCCGTCGGCCGCCTGGCGCGCGAGCGGCACGGCTGGCGCCTAGCGGAAGCCGACGGCGCGGCGCTCGCCGCGGACACGGCGTTCTCGCACGTTCTCCTCACCTGCCCGTCGCCCCAGAGCCTCGCGCTCCTCGAAGACGCGGGCCAGTCCCTCCCGGGCGTCGCCGAGGTGCGCTACGCCCCGTGCTGGACCCTGATGGTCGCCCATGACGGCCCTCCGCTGCCCGGCTCGCCGGTGCGGGAGGACCGGGATCCGGAGGCGGTCCTCGCCTGGATCGCCCAGGACGCCAGCAAGCCCGGGCGCGAGGGCGGCGGCACGCTGGTGGCGCACGCCTCGCCGAACTGGTCGCGCGCCAACCTCGAATGCGCGGCGGACGACGTCGCCGAGCGACTGGTCGCGGCCCTGCGCGAGCGCGTCGCGATCGGGGAAGTCCACCACCGCGCCGCCCATCGCTGGCGCTACGCCGCGGTCGAGCGGGCTTTGGGCGAGCCGTGCCTGTTCGCGCCGGAGACCGGCCTCGGCTTTGCCGGCGACGGCTGCCTCGGGCCGCGGGTCGAGTTCGCCTATCTGAGCGGCCTCGCTCTCGGCGAGCGGGTGCTCGCGGACTGTGCGTGATGGCCCGGACGGTCAAGGTGCGAGAGCACACCGCCCGTCGGGTCCGGCCGGGGCTAGCCTGGCGCCACATCAGGACCATCGTTCCGCCCAAAGGCGGTGCGACACCTCTCCTCACCGGGATGCCCGCATCCCCCGAGGCCGGCGCGCCGGCCCTCAAAGGTCGGAGCCCTCCGGCCTCGTCCCAAGCCACAGGGAGCCCATGAACCGGGATCGCGGGGCGCGTAGCCTGCCGCGGTTCACCTCTGATCCTTCATGTCGGGTGAGTACAATGTCTGATGCGTCCCTCTTCCTCCACATCGCTCTGTCGCTGAGCTTCTGCGGCCTCGTCGGCCTCGGGATCGGCCGGGCCCTCGACGCCTGGGTGCGGCTGGCCCCGACGGGCGCCGACGACGAGGGCGCCCTGGCGGATTAGGACTCGTCCGGCTAGGTTTCTGTCCCAGCCAGGAGGACGCCGCTTGCGCGAGTTGATCGAGAGGGCCGGGCTCATCGCCGCCCGGCTGACGGCCCGGCGGGAAACCGTCGCGGTCGCCGAATCCTCCGCCGGCGGCCTCGTCTCGGCAGCTTTGCTGGCGGTGCCGGGCGCCTCCGCCTACTACCTCGGCGGCGCGGTGGTCTACACCGCCCAGGCGCGCCACGCCCTGATCGGACTCGATGCGGCCGGGATGGCCGGCATGCGCAGCGCCAGCGAGCCCTATGCCGAGCGCGTGGCAAGCCTCGTGCGCGAGCGCCACGGCGCGGTCTGGGGCCTGTGCGAGACCGGCGCCGCCGGGCCGGGCGGCAACCGCTACGGCGACGCCGCCGGCCATACCTGCCTGGCGGTATCCGGACCGGTCCTGTGCCGCCTGACCCTGGAGACCGGCCACGGTGACCGGGCCGCCAACATGGAGGCCTTCGCCGCCGCCATGCTCGACGCGTTCCTCGGTGCGCTGACCGAGGCGGACCGGGCGCCGCAGGGTGCCCGCGCTTCGTAAGCGAGCCCGGTGCTGACGCTTCAGCTCGGTCGGTCCATCCGGCAGGTGGTCGGCACCAGCGTGTCCTTGGTCTCGACCCGGCCGACCATCTTCCAGCCCCAGCCGGTGCCCTCCTCGTCGAAGCGCATGCCCGGCTCCATCGGGCCGAAGGAGTGGACGAACATCGTCTGGAAGTACTGGTGGTCGTCGGGCCGCATGGTGCCCTCGCTGCCGATATACGGCTTGAGGCGGGCCTGCTCGAGCTTCGGCGCCACCTTGCGCGCCTCGGACGAGCCGGCCTCCTGCATCGCGGTCAGGAGCGCGTTCATCGCGTTGAAGGCGCGCGGGTAGGTCGAGCCGATGCCGGTGCGGGCCCGGAACGCGGCCTCGAACTCCTGGGCGGCGGCATCGCCCTCGTTGGCGGCGCCCTGCGAGACCTCGAACACCCGGTGGGCGAGCCCGGTCTGGCGCACCACCGAGGGCCCGCCGGTACCGCCGGCGTAGTAGGTGTAGAACCCGGCCTGGAGCCCGGCTTCCGCGGCGGCCTTGAGCAGCAGGTTGATGTCCTGGGCCCAGTTGCCGGTGATGACCGAATCTGCCCCCGAGGCGCGGATCTTGGTGACGTAGGGCGCGAAGTCGTTGACCTTCTGGAGCGGCGTCACCTCGTCGCCGACGATCTCGATGTCGGGTCGCTTAGCCTTCAGCATCGCGCGGGCCTGCTGACGCACCGACTGGCCGAACGAGTAATCCTGGTTGATGAGATAGACTTTCTTGATCTCCGGCCGCGTCTTCATGAAGTTCGTCAGCGCCTCCATCTTGATGTCCGAGTTGGCATCGAAGCGGAAGTGCCAGTAGTTGCACTTCTCGTTGGTCAGCGACGGATCGACGGCGGAGTAGTTGATGTAGATGACCTGGCGGTTCGGGTTGCGCTCGTTGTGCTTGGCGACGAAGTCGGTGAGCGCGGCCGCCGCTGAGGAGCCGTTGCCCTGCACCAGCACCCGGGCGCCGGCATCGATGCCCTTCTGGGCGGCGATCAGGGTCTCCTGCGGGTTGACCTTGTTGTCGTAGGCCAGCACCTCGAAGCGGAACTGCTTCTGGCGCGCGTTCAGCACCTCGGCCATGTACTGGAAGTGGCGCAGGCCCGCCTCGCCCGTCGGCGCGCCGCCGCCCGAGAGCGGATCGATGAAGGCGATCTTCACGGTCTCCTGTGCCACGGCCGGGCCGGCAACCGCCAGGGCCGCGGCGGCGCCCCCGAGCATCGGCAGCGCGGACGGGCCGCACAGGGTCACGGCGACGACGGCGCCACGCAGCGCCTCGCGGATGGACGTCATGCTTCCTCTCCTCTCGGCCGCGATCGTCTCGGGCCCCCGAGGGCCGGCGTCGCGTTGCCGACAGCGAGAGTCCGGCGCGGAGGAGAGGCTCGTCAAGCCGAAACTGCGTCCGCCCGCCGTTGTTAGCTCTTTACATGTGAGATGAGCTCGCACGCAAAGTATAAATCAGAGCATCGACTTGCGAACGCACTCATTTTGGAATTATTATAATGCATTGTCGCCTCCAGCCCGCATCGAAATCATTGACACAGGCTTCACCCCGGGCATAAGCGTCACCGCGACGAGGACTATCGGCCGACGATCTTGCGTGAGCAATCGATCGGCCCGGCGCGCGCCGCGGGAATACGGACCATGATTCAGCTCGAGGCAGGCTCCGCGCCCGCGATCACGGCGGCCCGCCGGTGAGACCCGTCCTGTTCCAGCTCCACTGGTTCCTCGGCCTGACCGCCGGCCTCGTGCTGATGCTGATCGGCGTGACCGGGGGGATCCTCAGCGTCGAGGACGAGGTCACGGGCCTCTTGAGCCCCGGCATCGTCACCGTGCCGGCGCGGGAGGGCCCGCGCCTGACGCCGGACGCGCTGGTCGCCCGCCTCAAGGACGAGGCGCCGGGGCGCCGCGTCACGCTGATGATCCTGCACGGCGCCGCCGACGAGGCGGCGCAGGTGCGCCTCGCCGACGGGCCCGGCCGCGGCACCGAGACCTACATCGACCCCTATGACGGCCGGATCCTCGGGGAGGCCCGGGGCGCAAGCTTCTTCGCCACCGTGCGGCGGCTGCACCGCTGGCTGCTGCTGCCGGGCAACGGCGACGGCTGGGGCCGCACCCTCACCGGCGCTTCCGCCCTGGCGATGGTCTATCTCGCGCTGTCGGGCCTCTACCTGCGCTGGCCGAAGGGCCGGCGCGACTGGCGGATCTGGCTCAAGCCGGCGCTCCACCGCCGCGGCCGGGCTTTGTACTGGTCGCTGCACGCGGTCCTCGGCACCTGGATGCTGGTGCTCTACCTCGTCATGGCGTTGACCGGCCTGTGGTGGTCCTACGGCTGGTACCGCGACGGGGTGACGATGCTCCTCGCCGGACGCCCGGCCGCGTCCGCACCCGCCCGGGGCGTGGACAACCGGAACATCGACAACCGGCGCATGGGAAAGCGCGAGGGCGCCCCCGTCCCTCTCGACACCGCCTTCGCGGCCTTCGCGGCGGCCACGAGCGGCCGCTACGCCACCGCCTCCCTGGCGCCCGCCCGCGAGGGCGAGACGATCCGCATCCGCGCGGTGGCGCCCGATGCTCCTCATGCCCAGGCCCGCGACGAGTGGCGCTTCCATCCCGACGGCACCCTCGAATCCCGCGATCTCTACGCCGAGCGAGCCCTCGGCGCCCGGCTCACCGGCAGCATGCTGGCCCTGCACGAGGGGCGGTTCTTCGGTCTCGCCGGCCGGGTCGCCTTCATGCTGGCGGCGCTCGCCATGCCGCTCTTCGGGGTGACGGGGCTGCTGCTCTATCTCGGCCGGCGCCGCAGCCGGCGGCGCCACGCGGCCGCGGCCGTGCAAGCCGCATGACCAGGCGGCCCGGTGCGTCCTCGCGAGTTGCCTTTCGGTCCCATCAGGCATTAAGCGCACGGGCAGCAGGGCCGCCCGACCGGCGAGAGGATGCCGCATGATCCGCAACGACGTCTCCATCACGCCCGAGCTCGTGCGCCAGCACGGCCTGACCGAGGACGAGTACCAGCGCTTCGTCGGGCTGATCGGGCGCGAGCCGACCATCACCGAGCTCGGCATCGTCTCGGCGATGTGGAACGAGCACTGCTCGTACAAGTCCTCGCGCCTCCACCTGAAGACGCTGCCGACCAAGGCGCCGTGGGTGATCCAGGGCCCGGGCGAGAATGCCGGCGTCATCGACATCGGCGACGGGCTCGCCTGCGTGTTCAAGATGGAGAGCCACAACCACCCGAGCTTCATCGAGCCCTACCAGGGCGCGGGCACCGGGGTCGGCGGCATCCTGCGCGACGTCTTCACCATGGGCGCCCGGCCGATCGCGGCCTTGAACGCGCTCCGCTTCGGCTCGCCCGACCATCCGCGCACGCCCCACCTCGTCTCGGGCGTGGTCGCGGGCATCGGCGGCTACGGCAATTCCTTCGGCGTGCCGACGGTCGGCGGCGCGGTCGGCTTCCACACCCGCTACGACGGCAACATCCTGGTCAACGCCATGGCGGTGGGCCTGGCCAAGACCGACGCCATCTTCTACGCGGCGGCCACGGGCGTGGGTAATCCGATCGTCTATCTCGGCTCGAAGACCGGACGCGACGGCATCCACGGCGCCACCATGGCGTCTGCCGCCTTCGACGCCTCGTCCGAGGAGAAGCGCCCGACCGTGCAGGTCGGCGACCCCTTCGCGGAGAAGCTGCTGCTCGAGGCCTGCCTGGAGCTGATGCAGTCCGGCGCCGTGATCGCGATCCAGGACATGGGCGCGGCGGGGCTGACCTGCTCGGCGGTCGAGATGGGCGCCAAGGGCAACCTCGGCGTCGAGCTGAACCTCGACGCGGTGCCGACCCGCGAGCCCGGCATGACCGCCTACGAGATGATGCTGTCGGAGAGCCAGGAGCGCATGCTCATGGTGCTCAAGCCCGGCATGGAAGCCGAGGCGCAAGCCATCTTCGTGAAGTGGGGCCTCGACTTCGCGATCATCGGCCACACCACCGACACGCTCCGTTTCGTCATCAAGCACGGCGGCGAGACGGTCGCCGACCTGCCGATCAAGGAACTCGGCGACGAGGCGCCGCTCTACGACCGGCCGCACCGCCAGAACGCCTACCAGCCCGAGATCAGGGCGGAGGACGTCGCGGCGCCGATGCGCAACGTCGATGCGCTGGCGAAGCTCGTCGGCTCGCCCGACCTGTGCTCGAAGCGCTGGGTCTACGAGCAGTACGACCACTTCATCCTCGGCAATACCGTCGAGAAGCCCGGCGGCGACGCGGCGGTGGTACGGGTCGAGGACGGGCCGAAGGGGCTCGCCATCACCACCGACGTCACCCCGCGCTACTGCGAGGCCGATCCGGTCGAGGGCGGCAAGCAGGCGGTGGCCGAAGCCTGGCGCAACATCACGGCGGTGGGCGGCCGCCCGCTGGCGATCACCGACAACCTCAACTTCGGCAACCCGGAGAAGCCGGAGGTGATGGGCCAGTTCGTCGGCTGCATCCAGGGCATCGGCGAGGCCTGCCGCGCCCTCGACTTCCCGGTCGTGTCCGGCAACGTCTCGCTCTACAACGAGACCGAGGGCGTCGGCATCCTGCCGACCCCGACGATCGGCGGCGTCGGCGTGGTCGACGACGTGAACCGGATCGCCACCATCGCGTTCAAGCGCGACGGCGACGCCCTGGTGCTCGTCGGCGCGACCAAGGGCTGGCTCGGCCAGTCGGCCTACCTCGCGACGATCTGCGGCCGCGAGGAGGGGGCGCCGCCCCCGGTCGACCTCGCCGCCGAGAAGCGCAACGGCGACTTCGTGCGCGGGCTCATCACCTCGGGGCTGGTCGATACCGTGCACGACCTCTCCGACGGCGGGCTGGCGGTCGCGGTCGCCGAGATGGCGCTTGCCGGCAACATCGGCGCGGTGCTGCCCGAGTGCCCGCTGCCGGTCCCCTGCCACGCCTACCTGTTCGGCGAGGACCAGGGCCGCTATCTCCTGGCGGTGGAGCCCGACGCGGTCGCCGACCTCCTCTACAGCGCCAGCGCGCAAGGCATCGACGCGGCGGTGATCGGCGTCACCGGCGCCGATTCGCTGACCCTGCCGGGCGACGAGATCGTCGCCCTCGAGACCTTGCGCAAGGCGCACGAGGGCTGGCTGCCGACCTACATGGCCGGTCCCGCGGCGGACGCAGCCTGAACAGGAGACGACCCGATGCCGATGGATGCCCGCGATATCGAGGCGATGATCCGGGAGGCCCTGCCCGACGCCACGATCGAGATCCGCGACCTCGCCGGCGACGGCGACCACTACGCCGCCACCGTCGTGTCGGCGGCGTTCAAGGGCAAGTCGCGGGTGCAGCAGCACCAGATGGTCTACGGCGCGCTCCAGGGGCGCATGGGCGGCGTGCTGCACGCCCTTGCCCTGACCACGGGCGTGCCGCAGGATTGAACCACACCCCGAGGGCCGCCGCATGGACGAGATCCGCACGGATCAGCCGAGCCTCTACGACGACGACGTCGTCGCCTGGGCGGAGCAGCAGGCGGCGGCGCTGCGCGCCCTCGGGGCGCGCCCGGACCTCTCGAACGCCCTCGACTGGGAGAACATCATCGAGGAGGTCGAGGACGTGGGTCGATCGGAGATCAGATCTCTTGAGGGCACCCTGCAGGTGATGCTGGTCCACGTCCTCAAGTATCTGTCCTGCCCGAGGGCTCAGTCGGTGCGCTCATGGCGGGCCGAGATCGTCGCATTTCACGCGACGGCGCGGCGGCGCTACACGCGGTCGATGCGGCAGCGGGTCGACTGGGACGCCCTCTGGCACGGTGCGAAGGCTACGGCCGCAGCAGAGCTGGCGGTGTGGGGCGACAAGCTGGCGGTAGGCCTGCCCGACCGGATCCCATTCACCCCCGAGGAGCTGGTGGCCGAGGAATTCACTCTCGACTGGGCGCTCCTGCGCCTCGCCGCGGTCTTGCAAAACCCGCGCGACCATCACTAGCTACGGCACACACGGAAGGTAGAGCCCATGACCGACGTCAACAGCCGCATCGAGACCGAGATCAAGTCCCAGGACGTGGTGGTGTTCATGAAGGGCACGCCGCAATTCCCGATGTGCGGCTTCTCGGGCCAGGTGGCCCAGATCCTCAACTACCTCGGGGTGCCGTTCAAGGGCGTGAACGTGCTCGAGGACATGGAGATCCGCGAGGGCATCAAGGCCTTCTCGCAGTGGCCGACCATCCCGCAGGTCTACGTCAAGGGCGAGTTCGTCGGCGGCTGCGACATCACCCGCGAGATGTTCCAGTCCGGCGAGCTGCAGCAGCTGCTCACCGAGAAGGGCATCGCCACCAACACCGCCGCGGCCTGAAGAAGGCCCGCAGGACTGACGACGAAGGGCGCGCGAGCGCCCTTTTTCGTTGGCGGTGCGGCGAAACCCGGCGAGCCGCCGACGCGTCTATTCCCGAGGACCGCTCTCGGGACAGCGACATGCAAGACGTGATCATCGTGGGCGGCGGGCCGGCGGGCCTGTCGGCGGCGCTCATCCTCGGCCGCTGCCGGCGCCGGGTGCTGCTGATCGATTCGGGCCACCCGCGCAACGCGGTGACGCCGCGCATGCACGGCTTCCTCGGCCGCGACGGCCGCGCGCCCGGCGATCTCCGCGATGAGGGACGGCGGGAACTCGCGGCCTACGACACGGTCGAGATCTGGGACGGGCGCGTCGCCGACGCGGTGCGCCGGCCGGACGGTTTTCGCGTGGTGATGGACGACCAGCGCCGGGCCGATGCCCGCCGGATGATCCTCGCCACCGGCCTGCGCACCGACCTGCCGGCCATCGAGGGTTTCTCGGAGTTCTGGGGCCACGGCGTCCACCACTGCCCCTATTGCGACGGGTTCGAGAACGGCGACCGGCCGCTCGCGGTCTACGGCCGGGGCGAGGCCGGCAAGGGCCTCGCCCTCGAGCTCACCGCCTGGAGCCGCGACCTGACGCTCTGCACCGACGGACCCTGCGATCTCGACGCGCCGGAGCGCGACCGCCTCGCCCGCCACGGCATCTGGATCGAGGAGCGCGCCGTCGCCCGGCTCGAGGGCGAGGACGGACGCTTCGCCCGGGTGCGCCTGCGCGACGGCACGGCGCTGTCTTATGCCGCCCTGTTCTTCGTCACCGGGCCCTGCATCCCCTCCCCGCTCGTCGAGCGGCTGGGCTGCGACCTGTCGCGCAAGGGCACCGTGCCGACCGGCGACTACGAGGAGACGAACGTGCCGGGCCTCTACGTGGCGGGCGATGCCTCGCGGCGGGTCCAGCTTGCCATCGTGGCCGCCGCCGAGGGGGCGATGGCGGCCTTCGCCATCAATACCGAGCTCCTGCGCGAGGACACCCGCTGATTCGCTCGCCGGATGCGCCGACTGCCCCGCGAATCAGCACAGGCCAGGATAGAATTCTTCGCTCCGCGGCACCTCGCCTTTCGCACAAATAACGAGGCAGCAGCAAGCGCTTGGCGGGCCGGGCGGCACGTCTCGCCGACCCGGACGAGGCGCCGATCGTACTGTCAAGACTTTATCGTACGGCGAAGGTTTGTTAGCCTTTATTGAGCACGATCACGGGAGGGGCGCCCATGATAGCGTTGGCGCAGGCATGGCGGACCGGACTCACCCGGCGCACGCAGCGCGCGGCCTCGGGTCGCGAAATCACCCCGCGGATGGCCGAAGCGGAGCCCCCCGAGCACCACGAGCTCACCGTGCGGGACCTGATCCGCATGGCGCAATCGGCCCGCGCCGCGTCGGAATCGCGGAGCTGATACCGCAGCGGCCGCGCGACGCTCCGGCCATCCGTGGAAGGCGCGACATGCTCGCTTCCCGACGGATGGCGAGGGCCCAGGCTCGGTCGTAGCCCGTGGAGAGCCGAAGTTGCTGGCTCCGCCCGGGAGAGCCGGCGGAACCGATTCGCCGGGATCCGGGTTGGGGGTGCGCGATGAGAAGTTCGCCGCTCTACGGCGCACGTCACATCGCAGAGCGACGGGGCGGGTTCGCCGCGAGTCGCCGCGAGCGGCCGCCCCGGATCGCGCAGCGCTCGATCGGGTACGGCGCGATCGGCCAAGGTTTTGCGTATCCGGTCCTGCAAGCGAGGCGGTATTCGCGGCCGTCCCCGGGTTCACGCCGCACCAATTCGCCGCAACGCACACAAAAATCGCCTTGCGCCGCACAACCATCAGCGTGCGTTGGCGCACGCCGACCACGCGGGAGCGCGGCTAGAACCTCCGGCACTGTCGAGGGGTACGGCTACCGTCTTTGGGTGGTAGGCCGAAACTTTTTCTTGCAGCGTGACGCGTGGTGCGGAACTGTACAAGTTCTTCGCCGTTACTGGTTCTCAAGCGTGAGTATGCGTACCCCCCACCAACCGCGGGCCGCGCGCCCGGGGGACAATCATGCCCGATTTCGAGTCACGGAACCTCGACGACGCCGAGAGCCTCGCCCGCCTCGCCGAGCTTCTTCATCCGACCAAGGCCGCCCGGACCGAGGCCAAGGCCCGCGGTCGTCGTCGCGCGGCCGCCGGCCTCCTGCCGACGCAGGGTCCCGTTTCCACCGGGCCGGCGGTATCGGCGCTTCAGCACGCCTGAGCGCGGCGCCTACCAGGCCTGCGGGGTGATGACTCCCTTGCTCGTCACCACGACCCAGGACCGGCCGCGGCGCTCGATCGCCTCGACCCGGCCGGCGCCCGGCAGCGTGTCGCCCGGACCGACCTCGACGAGGCGCCGGTTGCGGTTCTCGATCATCGCCATTCCGTCATAGACGTCGCGCAGCACCCAGCCCTCGATCGTGCCCGGCTTGGCCGCCGCCGCCGGCTTGTCGGGCAGGCTGCCGGTCAGGGCCGGTTCTGCCGTGGCGACGTGCTTCGGGGCCGCCACGGGCGCGGCCGCCACCGGGGCCGGCGCGGCCGGTGCCGAGGCGACCGGCGTCGCGGCCTGGCGCTTGTCCAGCCTGTCCGTCAGCGCGGCGAGGCGGGCCGCCTGATCGCGGTCGGCATGCTCCTGGCGCTCGGCGAGGGCGGCCAGGCGCTCGGCCACCGCCGCGACCTTTCCGGCGAGGTCGCCGTTCTGGCGCTGCAAGCGCTCCAGGCGCTCCGAGATCTGGCCGAGGCGGGCCCCGGCCTCGGCCCGGCCCTTGTCGGCGGAATCATGGGCCTGGACCGTGCGGTCGCGCAGGAGCGACAGGTCGGTGGCGAGCCGGGCGGTCTCGGCGGTACCGGCCTCGACGCGGCTGCCGAGCCGCACCCACTCGCCCTGCGGGATGCCGGATCCGGCCACCTGGATGGCCCCCATCAGCGCCACCGTGCCGCCGCCCGCCAGCGCGCCGATGCAGGCGGCGCAGAGGAGGCCGGCCAGCGTCGTCGTCTTCAGCTTCGGCAGTCCGGGCAGGCCGGCGAACTTGCTCTTCGCGGAGCCCTTGGCGGAGCTTTCGGCCGCATTCGCCGCCGCAGCGTCCGGGGCAGCCGGCGTACCGGCGACGTCGTTCTGATCCACCATGACCCGAGCTTCCCAGGAATCCAGGAAGATTTGGGTAACCATGTATCCTTAACCGATGGTTACCGTGCTCGGGCGGCGCGTGGCCCGGGCCGCGACGGCCCGGGCCTGCTCCTGGAGCACGTCACGATCGCGCTGCGATCGCGAAGCTCCCCAGTCATTGGTTCTGCCGCATTTTCTGCGACGAACCGGTATCCACTTCGTCGGAAAATGCTTCAGCTTACGCCAGCGCCGGCAGCACCCGCTCGATCTCGGCCCGGTGCGGCTCGAGGAAGGCCGGCAGCTTCAAGGCCTCGCCCAGAGCCTCCGCCGGCTCGTCGGCGGCAAAGCCCGGCGCGTCGGTGGCGATCTCGAACAGCACCCCGCCCGGCTCGCGGAAATAGACCGAGCGGAAGTAGTTGCGGTCGCG
Source organism: Methylobacterium sp. Gmos1 (assembly GCF_053764715.1). Taxonomy (NCBI): domain Bacteria; kingdom Pseudomonadati; phylum Pseudomonadota; class Alphaproteobacteria; order Hyphomicrobiales; family Methylobacteriaceae; genus Methylobacterium; species Methylobacterium sp. Gmos1. Next base: position 38,991 of record NZ_JBSNCC010000006.1, read on the forward strand.
CTGCTCGGTCACCTGGAGGCCGAGCGCCCCGGCGGCTTCCGCCATCGTCGCCTGGGCTGCATCGTCGGCAGCCCGGAAGGCGATGTGGTGGACCGAGCCGCCGCCGGAGCGGCCGGGCAGGAAGTCGCCGACCTCCCGCAGGGTGACGTGGGCGCCGAGCCCGGCCGTGCCCTTGTACCGGGTGAGCGAGCCCTCCCGCCCGGCCTCGGTCCAGCCGAACACCTCCGTGAGCACCCGGGCGGTGGGCGCAGCGTCGCGCAGCATCAGGGTGACGCCGTGGAAGCCCCGCACCGCGTGCTCGGACGGCACCTCCGATCCGCCCCAGGCCGGCTCGGCCTCGGCGCCGGCGACGCCGACCAGGGCGAGGCGCATCCCGTCGGGATCGCGGAACGGCAGCGCCGTCTCGCCGAAGACCTTGGCGGGCGCCTCGAAGGCGATGCCGGCCTCGACGAGGCGGTGGGTCCAGTAGCCGATCGAGCCCTCGGGCACCCGAAACGCCGTCTCCTCGGTCTGCCCGACCCCGACCCGACCGGGGGCGACGTGCTCCCAGGGGAAGAAGGTCAGGATGGTGCCGGGCGCGCCGTCGGCGTCGCCGTAATACAGGTGGTAGGTGCCGGGATCGTCGAAGTTGACGGTCTTCTTCACGAGCCGCAGCCCGAGGACGCGGGTGTAGAAGTCGACGTTGCGGCGCGCCGGACCCGAGATGGCGGTGACGTGGTGCAGGCCGGCGGAGGCGGTGGTGGTCATGGCAGGAAACTCCCGGTGGGCGGGCCGGCGGGGGAAAGCCGTCGGGGTCGCCGCGATGAGGGCAATCTAGGGGTTGCCCTCGCGGCCAGAAATAGAAACAATCGAAACCCATCGTTTCTGGACACGGCCCATGGCGCTGCCCGACTTCGAGGCCTGGGCGATCTTCGCCCGGGTGGCGCAGACCGCCTCGTTCTCCCGCGCCGCGACCGAGCTCGGCCTGTCGAAGGCGACCGTCTCGAAGGCGGTGAGCCGGCTCGAGCGGCGCCTGGGCGCCTCGCTTCTCAATCGCACCTCCCGGCGGCTGTCGCTGACCGAGGCCGGGCGCCTCGCCCTCGACGGCGCCGCCCGGATCCTGTCGGCCGGCGAGGCGGCGGAGGCCGAGGCCCTGGCGCAATCGGCGACGCCGCGGGGGCTCGTGCGCTTCGCGGCCCCGATGTCGTTCGGCCTCGCCCACGTCGCGCCGCTCCTGCCCGACTTCCTCGCCGCGCATCCGGAGGTCGCCGTCGACCTGCACCTGAGCGACGCGCAGGTCGACCTCGTCGGCGACGGCTTCGACCTGGGCTTGCGCATCGCGGCGCTCGCCGATTCGAGCCTGCGCCTGCGCCGCCTCTGCGCCGTCGGGCGCTCGCTGGTGGCGGCACCCGCCTATCTCGACCGGGCCGGACGGCCGGAGCATCCGCGCGACCTCCAGGACCATGCCTGCCTCGGCTACGCCTACCTGCCGAATCCGGAGCGCTGGCACTTCCACGACGCCGCCGGCGCGGAGGTCGCCGTGACGCCGGCCGGACGGCTGCGGGCGAACAACGCCGACGCGCTGACGCCGGCCCTGCGGGCGGGCCTCGGCCTCGCGGTGCAGCCCGACTTCCTGGTCTGGGACGACCTGCGCGCCGGGCGGCTGGAGCGGGTGATGCCGGGCTGGTCGCCGCCAGCGGTCGGGCTCAACCTCCTGATGCCGCCGGGCGCCGCCCGGCCGGCCCGGGTCACGGCGCTGGTGGCGTTCCTGGAGCGCCGGCTCGCGGCGGCGCCGTGGGTCGCGAAGGAGCCGTGGGCCGCCGAATCATCCACCATGCCGGGTTACAGAATGCCGGACCCGTAACAATGCGGCTTTACAAGGCCCGCGGAATCGCCGAGGGGGCGCATACGACCTTCGTCGTAGGGCAGGGAGCGGCGGCGCGTGGTGCGGCCTCCCCCCGCCATGTTGTACTAGGTCGTTGATTTCACCGCATTTTTTGCGTCCCGCCCGGTTCCCACACAGGCCAAAAGGTGCTCTAAGCTCGATGTGGGGGCCGAGTGAGGAAGAATGCGATGAAGTTCCGCGTCGAGGTCGATTGCACCCCGATCGAGGCACGCCAGTTCGTGGGTCTTCCCAACGTCGAGCCGCTTCAGGCGGCGGTGATGGCCGAGGTCGAGCGTCGCATGATGGCCGAGATGGACCGGTTCTCGCCCGACGCGATCATGCGCAGCTGGTTCACGGCCTTTCCCCAGGGCGCGGACCAGATGCAGAACATGTTCCTCAAGATGTTCCAGCAGGGCTTCGGCGGATCCTCGGCTCCGCCGAGCAAGTCCGAGTCCTGAACCCGGCCGAAGCTTCGATCTCGCCAGCCCGGAGGGTTCCGGTTTTCCGCACTGCAACGACGCGGATGGTGCGGATGCTCAGAAGACCGGGCGCCGCCGCGTGAGCTAAACCCTTGCAATATCAGTCGGGTTGCGAAAGCATGGCGGTGGCACGAACGATGCTGACGCCTGCGGCAACTCGACCCGCCGATCGAGTATGACCTAAGGGAGGACAACGTGGAACGCAGTCGCGATCTCGACCCGGTCGAGACCCAGGAGTGGCTCGACTCGCTCGACGGCGTGCTGGAGGTCGAGGGCCCGGATCGGGCGCACTTCCTCATCGAGCAGGTCATCGAGGGCGCCCGCAAGAAGGGCGCGCCGGTTCCGTACTCGGCCAACACCGCGTACCTGAACACGATTCCGGTCGACAAGCAGGACCCGCATCCGGGCGACCGGGTGATCGAGCACCGCATCCGCTCGGCGATCCGCTGGAACGCCATCGCGATCATCCTGCGCAACAACAAGGACTCGTCCGAGCTCGGCGGCCACATCGCCAGCTTCCAGTCGGCGGCGACCCTGTACGACACCGGCTTCATGCATTTCTGGCACGGCGCCGAGGGCGATCGTGGCGGCGACCTGATCTACGTCCAGGGCCATTCCTCGCCGGGCATCTACGCCCGCGCCTACCTGGAAGGCCGTCTGACCGAGGAGCAGATGCTCAGCTTCCGCCAGGAAGTCGGCGGCAAGGGCCTCTCGTCCTATCCCCATCCCTGGCTGATGCCGGATTTCTGGCAGTTCCCGACCGTCTCGATGGGCCTCGGGCCCCTGATGGCGATCTACCAGGCGCGCTACCTCCGCTACCTGCACCATCGCGGGCTCGCCAACACCGACGGCCGCAAGGTCTGGGCGTTCATGGGCGACGGCGAGATGGACGAGCCGGAGTCCCTCGGCGCGATCTCGCTCGCGGCGCGCGAGAAGCTCGACAACCTGGTCTTCGTCATCAACTGCAACCTGCAGCGCCTCGACGGCCCGGTGCGCGGCAACGGCAAGATCGTCCAGGAGCTGGAGGCGAACTTCCGCGGCGCCGGCTGGAACGTCATCAAGGTGCTGTGGGGCTCGGGCTGGGACCAGTTGCTCGCCCGCGACACCACCGGCATGCTGGCGCGCCTGATGGAGGAATGCGTCGACGGCGAGTACCAGGACTTCAAGTCGAAGAACGGCGCCTACATCCGCGAGCACTTCTTCGGCAAGTACCCGGAGACCGCCGCCCTGGTGAAGGACTGGAGCGACGACGACATCTGGCGCCTCACCCGCGGCGGCCACGATCCGAGCAAGGTGTTCGCGGCCTATTCGGCGGCGGTGAAGCACAAGGGCCAGCCGACCCTCATCCTCGCCAAGACCGTCAAGGGCTACGGCATGGGCGAGGCCGGTGAGGCGCAGAACATCACCCATCAGCAGAAGAAGATGGGCGAGGCGGTGCTCAAGCAGTTCCGCGACCGCTTCCAGATCGACCTCAACGACGACCAAATCGCCGAGATCCCGTTCATCCGCTTCCCCGAGGGGTCGCCGGAGCACGAGTATCTCATGGCCCGCCGCAAGGCGCTCGGCGGCCCGCTGCCGGCCCGGCGCGAGAAGTCGCAGGCCCTTCAGGTTCCTCCGCTGGACGCCTTCTCGGCCCAGCTGAAGGAGACGGCGGGCCGCGAGATCTCCACCACCATGGCGTTCGTGCGGGTGCTCAACACGCTCCTGCGCGACAAGAACATCGGCAACCGCATCGTGCCGATCGTGCCCGACGAGAGCCGGACCTTCGGCATGGAGGGCATGTTCCGCCAGTTCGGCATCTTCAGCCAGGTCGGCCAGCTCTACCGGCCCGAAGACGCCAACCAGCTGATGTACTATCGCGAGGACGAGAAGGGCCAGATGCTCCAGGAGGGCATCAACGAGGCCGGCGCGATGTCGTCCTGGATCGCGGCCGCGACCTCGTACTCGCATTCCGACGCGCCGACGATCCCGTTCTACATCTACTACTCGATGTTCGGGTTCCAGCGCATCGGCGACCTCGCCTGGGCCGCCGGCGACATGCGCGCCCGCGGCTTCATGATCGGCGGCACCGCCGGCCGCACGACGCTGAACGGCGAGGGCCTGCAGCACGAGGACGGCCACAGCCACCTGATCTCGGCCACCATCCCGAACTGCGTCTCCTACGACCCGACCTTCTCCTACGAGGTGGCGGTGATCGTGCAGGACGGACTGCGCCGGATGTATGCCGAGCAGGAGGACGTGTTCTACTACATCACGGTGATGAACGAGAACTACGAGCATCCCGGCATGCCCGACGGGGCGGCGCCCGGGATCCTCAAGGGCATGTACCTGTTCCGCGAGGGCAGGGCCGGGGCGGCGAACCGCGTCCAGCTGATGGGCTCGGGCACAATCCTGCGCGAGGTCATCGCCGGGGCCGAGCTGCTGGAGCAGGATTTCGGCATCGCCGCCGACATCTGGTCCTGCCCGAGCTTCACCGAACTGCGCCGCGAGGCGATGGCGGTGGAGCGCTGGAACATGCTCCACCCGACCGAGCCGCAGAAGACGTCCTACGTCGAGACCTGCCTGTCGGGCCGCCAGGGCCCGGTGATCGCGGCGACCGACTACATGCGGCTCTTCGCCGACCAGATCCGCCCCTACGTGCCGGGCCGCTACAAGGTGCTCGGCACCGACGGCTTCGGCCGCTCGGATTACCGTGTGCGCCTGCGCGAGTTCTTCGAGGTCAACCGCTACTGGGTCGCCGTCGCGGCGCTCAAGAGCCTGGCCGAGGAAGGCGCCGTGCCGGCCGCCAAGGTCGCCGAGGCGATCGCCAAGTACGGGCTGAACCCGGAGAAGCCGGCCCCCTGGACGGTCTGAGCGCCCTCGCACCGCGAGACCTCCTCTCTCGGGCCTCCAATCGGGTTCACACACTCCTCTGAGAGCTGGCCCTTTTTAGATCGCGCGCTTTCCCCTCCCCCTTGTGGGGAGGGGTCAGGGGTGGGGGTGGTGCCGCGTAGAACGCGAGCGTCATCCGGCACCACCCCCACCTCCAACTCCTCCCCACAAGGGGGAGGAGAGTCGCGCGACTTCCAACGGGGAAGCAATCAGATCGGAATGTGTGAAGACGGTAGAATGGCTGCCTGGAGAAGCACGTTCTCGCGCGCCAAAATTCCATCTGCATAAATCAGCTTAAGCAAGTCAATCGGGAGAGTGCGCAGTGTCGATCGAGGTCAAGATCCCGGATATCGGTGATTTCAAGAACATCCCGATCATCGAGATCCTGGTGAAGGAAGGCGACACCATCGGGGCCGAGGACCCGATCGTCTCGCTCGAATCCGACAAGGCGACGATGGAGGTCCCCTCCCCGTCGGCCGGCGTGATCGAGAAGATCCTGGTCAAGGTCGGCGACACGGTGAGCGAGGGCAGCCCGGTCCTGCTCCTGAAGGGCGAGTCCGAGGAGAAGGCGCCGGCAGCCGCCGCCGCCGCGACCCCGAGCGCCGGCGCCGCGCCCGCCGCCGACACCGCCGCCCTGATGCCGAAGCAGGAGCCGGATCCGGCAAAGCCCGCCGCCCCCCCGGTCCCGGCGGCGCCCACCTCGTCCGCGCCGGACTTCTCGAACGTCCATGCCAGCCCGGCCGTGCGGCGGCTCGCCCGCGAGCTCGGCGTCGACCTCAACGGCATCAAGGGCTCCGGCGACAAGGGCCGGATCACCAAGGAGGACGTGAAGGGCTCGCTGGTGCGCTCCGCCGCGCCCGCGCCGGCCGCCGGCACCGCGGTCGCCACCGGCAGCATGGGCATCCCGGAGATTCCGGCGGTCGACTTCTCGAAGTTCGGCCCGACCGAGATCAAGCCGCTGCCGCGGATCAAGAAGATCTCCGGCCCGCACCTGCACCGCGCCTGGCTCAACGTGCCGCTCGTCACCCATTCGGACGAGTCGGACATCACCGAGACCGACGCCTACCGCAAGGAACTCGACACCGCCGGCAAGGACAAGGGCTACCGCGTCACCCTGCTTTCGTTCCTGATCAAGGCCGCGGTCTCGGCGCTTCGCCAGCATCCGGAGTTCAACGCGTCGCTGAACCCCGAGAAGGACGCGCTGATCCTCAAGAAGTACTACAACATCGGCGTCGCCGTCGACACGCCGGACGGCCTCGTCGTCCCGGTGGTCAAGGACGCCGACCGCAAGGGCATCGTCGAGATCAGCCAGGAACTCGGCTCGCTGTCGAAGAAGGCCCGCGACGGCAAGCTCGGCAGCGGCGACATGCAGGGCGCCACCTTCACGATCTCGTCGCTCGGCGGCATCGGCGGCACCGGCTTCACGCCGCTCGTCAACGCCCCCGAAGTGGCGATCCTCGGCGTGGTGCGCTCCAAGATGGCCCCGGTCTGGAACGGCACCGAGTTCAAGCCGCGGCTGATGCTGCCGCTCTCGGTCTCCTACGACCACCGCGTGATCGACGGCGCGCTGGCCGCGCGCTTCACCCGCCACCTCGCCCACGTCCTCGAGGACGTCCGGCGCCTCGTCGTCTGACGAGAGAAATAGCGAGGCGATCCGAATGAGCAACGAAGTCCGTCTGCCGGACATCGGCGACTTCAAGAACGTCCCGGTGATCGAGGTGCTGGTCAAGGCCGGCGACACGATCGCGGTCGACGACACCATCGTCGTCCTGGAATCCGACAAGGCGACCATGGACGTCCCCTCCTCCGTGGCCGGCAAGGTCGCGGAGGTGAAGATCAAGCCCGGCGACAAGGTCACCCAGGGCGACCTGCTGCTGGTGCTGGAGGGCGTCGCCGCCGCAGGTCAGGCCAAGCCCGAGGTCGCCGAGAAGGCGGCCCCGGCGCAAGGCTCGGCGCCTGCGGCGGGCGGCTCGGCGCCTGCCGCCGGCGGCTCGCCGCTCGCGGCCGGTGCGGGCCAGGCGGGCTACGGCTCACCGGCCACCGCCGGCGGGCAGGGTGCGGCTCCCGCGCCTGCCCCGAAGGGCGCGGCCCCGGTCTCCGGCGAGGAGATGCGGGCCGAGGTGCTGGTGCTCGGCGCCGGCCCCGGCGGCTACACGGCGGCGTTCCGCGCCGCCGATCTCGGCAAGAAGGTCGTCCTGGTCGAGCGCTGGCCGAGCCTCGGCGGGGTCTGCCTCAATGTCGGCTGCATCCCCTCGAAGGCGCTGCTCCACGCCGCCAAGGTGATCGACGAGAGCCAGGCGATGGCCTCGCACGGCATCAGCTTTTCCGCGCCGCAGATCGACATCGACCAGCTGCGGAGTTGGAAGGAGGGCGTGGTCAAGCGCCTGACCGGCGGCCTCGGGGGTCTCGCCAAGCAGCGCAAGGTGACGGTCGTCACCGGCACCGCCCGCTTCGTCAGCCCGCATCAGATCGAGGTCGAGCACGAGGGCAAGAAGACGGTCATCGGCTTCGACAACGCGGTCATCGCGGCCGGGTCCGAGCCGATCAAGATGCCGTTCATCCCGCACGACGACCCGCGGGTGATCGACTCGACCGGGGCGCTCGAGCTCGACGGGGTGCCGAAGCGGCTGCTGGTCATCGGCGGCGGCATCATCGGCCTGGAGATGGCGACGGTCTACCACGCGCTCGGGTCCAAGGTGACCATCGTCGAGCTGATGGACCAGATCATCCCGGGCGCCGACAAGGACATCGTCACGCCGCTGTTCAAGCGGATCTCGAAGCAGTACGAGGCGATCCACCTCAAGGCCAAGGTCACCGCCGTCGAGGCGCTGCCGGAAGGCCTCAAGGTGACGTTCGAGGGCGGCTCGGCGCCGGCCACCGACACCTTCGACAAGATCCTGGTCTCGGTCGGCCGCCGTCCCAACGGCAAGCTCATCAACGCCGAGGCCGCCGGCGTCGCGGTGGACGAGCGGGGCTTCATCCCGGTCGACAAGCAGATGCGCACCACTGCCAGCCACATCTTCGCCATCGGCGACGTGGTCGGCCAGCCGATGCTCGCCCACAAGGCGGTGCACGAGGGCAAGGTCGCGGCGGAAGCGGCGGCCGGCAAGAACTCGTTCTTCGACGCCAAGGTGATCCCGTCGGTGGCCTACACCGATCCGGAGGTGGCCTGGGTCGGGATGTCGGAAAACGAGGCCAAGGCCAAGGGCATCAAGCTCGGCAAGGGCGTGTTCCCGTGGGCGGCGAGCGGCCGCTCGCTGTCGCTCGGGCGCGACGAGGGCCTGACCAAGGTGCTGTTCGACGAGGAATCGAACCGCATCGTCGGCTGCGGCATCGTCGGTCCGTCCGCCGGCGACCTGATCGCCGAGGCCGCGCTCGCCATCGAGATGGGGGCGGATGCCGAGGATATCGGGCTCACCATCCACCCGCACCCGACCCTGTCGGAGACGGTCGGTATGGCGGCGGAAGCCTTCGAGGGCACGATCACCGACCTCTACATGCCGAAGAAAAAGGCGCATTGAGGCGACGGGCGGGGCGGATCTCTCCGCCCCGCTTCCAGGTTTCTCGCCGAGGGCGCGCATCCCCCTCTCCCCGCGGGCGGGGAGAGGGTCGAGCCCCCCTTGTCGGGGGCGAGACGAGGCGGCAGCCGATGGTGAGGGGGAGGTGCCGAATGAGGCTCCTCCGGAAACACCCCCTCACCCTCGCTCCGGCTTCGCCTGCGCTCACTTCATCGACGACAAGGTCGATGAAGGCCTCTCCCCGCCCGCGGGGAGAGGGGAAACCCGCGCTTCCTTGATTGTCATCTGGATCAGGGCGGCAAAGTCTAGCTTACCGTTCTTCGCCCAGACCGACGTAATAGCCGCGTGATGCGGCCCCGCCTCATACCGCGGGGATCAGACCCTAACCTTGAGCGTTGCCCTCCCGAACGGTGCCCTCGAACGGCGCCGGCCGGGAGACGGCTTTCGCGCGCCGCCATCCCACCCACATCAGGAGGACACCCCGTGGACGAGCAACTCGAGAAGGCCGCCCTCGACTACCACCGCTTTCCGACGCCGGGCAAAATCGCGGTCCTGCCGACCAAGGACATGACCACGCAGCGCGACCTCGCGCTCGCCTACTCGCCGGGCGTCGCCGCGGCCTGCCTCGCGATCGAGAAGGACCCGGCCCAGGCCGCCGAGCTCACCTCCCGCGGCAACCTCGTGGCGGTGATCTCGAACGGCACCGCGGTCTTGGGCCTCGGCAATATCGGCGCGCTCGCCGGCAAGCCGGTGATGGAGGGCAAGGGCTGCCTGTTCCGCAAGTTCGCCGGCATCGACGTGTTCGACATCGAGATCGACGAAACCGACCCGGACAAGCTCGTCGACATCATCGCGAGCCTGGAGCCGACCTTCGGGGGCATCAACCTCGAGGACATCAAGGCGCCCGAGTGCTTCGAGATCGAGACCCGCCTGCGCGAGCGGATGAAGATCCCGGTCTTCCACGACGACCAGCACGGCACCGCGATCATCGCGGCGGCGGCGATCCTCAATGGCCTCGAGGTGGTGGGCAAGAAGATCGGCGAGGTGCGCGTCGTCTGCTCGGGCGCAGGTGCGGCGGCCATCGCCTGCCTCAACCTCCTGGTCAGCCTCGGCCTCGACAAGAAGAACGTTCTCGTCACCGACAGCCGCGGCGTCATCTACCAGGGCCGCAACAACCTCGATGCGCAGAAAGCGCAGTACGCGCAGGTCACGGAAGCGCGTAGCCTCGCCGACGCGGTGCCCGGCGCCGACATCTTCCTCGGCCTCTCGGCGGCCGGCGCGCTGACCCCTGAGATGGTCAAGGGCATGGCCGACAAGCCCCTGATCCTGGCGCTCGCCAACCCCGAGCCGGAGATCCGGCCGGAGGCGGCCAAGGCCGTGCGCCCCGACGCGATCATCGCCACTGGCCGCTCGGATTACCCGAACCAGGTCAACAACGTCCTGTGCTTCCCGTTCATCTTCCGCGGCGCGCTCGATGTCGGCGCGACCACGATCAACGAGGAGATGAAGCTCGCCGCGGTGCGCGCCATCGCGGAACTCGCCCGGGCCGAGCAGTCGGACGTGGTGACGGCGGCCTACGGCACGCAGGACATCGCCTTCGGGCCCGACTACCTGATCCCGCGCCCGTTCGATCCGCGGCTCATCACCAAGGTGGCGCCGGCCGTGGCGCTCGCCGCCACCGAGAGCGGCGTCGCGACGAAGCCGATGCTTGATGTCGAGGCCTATCGCCGCTCGCTGGAGAGCCGCGTCTACACCTCCGGCACGGTGATGCAGCCGGTCTTCGCCGCGGCGAGCGAGGCGGCCCGCGTCCGCGTGGCTTACGCCGAGGGCGAGGACGACCGGGTGCTGCGGGCAGCGCAAGTGGTGGTCGACGAGGGCCTGGCCCGTCCGGTGCTGGTCGGCCGGCGCGAGGTCATCGCCGACAAGATGAAGGCGCTCGGGCTTCGCATCGAGGTCGGCCGCGACGTCGACGTGCAGGACCTCGACGACGAAGGTTTTCAGGCCCAGGCGGCGCAAGGCTACTACGCGGCGCGCAAGCGCCACGGCCTGTCGCGCGAGGTGGCGCTCGCGGAAGCGCGGCGCAACCCGACGCTGGTGGGCGCGATGCTGCTGGCGCTGGGCCAGGTCGACGGCCTCTTGTGCGGCGGCACCGGCTCCTACCACAGCCACCTGCGCCACGTGCGCGAGGTGATCGGGATGGCGCCGGGGGTGAAGTCGCTCACCGCCATGAGCCTGTTGCAGCTGCCGCGCCACACCCTGTTCATCTGCGATCCCTACATCCACCTCGATCCGGGCGCGGAGGAGTTGGCCGACATGACGCTCCTGGCCTCCGCCGAGATGCGCCGCTTCGGCCAGACCCCGCGGGTGGCGCTGGTCTCGCATTCGAGCTTCGGCACCGCCCGCAACCCCTCGGCCGAGAAGATGCGCCGCGCGCTCTCTCTCATCACCGAGCGGGCGCCGGACCTCGAGGTCGAGGGCGAGATGCAGGCCGATGCGGCGCTGAGCCGGCCGCTGATGGAGCGGGTCTTCCCGGAGTCGCGCCTCACGGCCGAGGCCAACCTCCTGGTGATGCCGAACCTGGATGCTGCCAACATCACGCTCAACGCGCTCAAGGTGGTGGCCGGCCAGGGCATCAGCGTCGGCCCGATCCTGCTCGGCGCCGCCGCCCCGGTGCACATCCTCACCCACACCACCACCGTGCGCGGCATCGTCAACATGACGGCGGTGACCGCGGTGGCGGCGGCCAAGGCGGGCTGAAGGCGGGCTGAAGGCGGGCGGAACCGCCGGGCGTCGAGCCCGGCGGTTCCGCTCGACCGTCGTTCCACGGCTCCCGCGCCTCCGCTCCGCTGCCGAAGACGCGCGGGATTCCCCTCGCCGGCGTGCAGGGACGGGAGATTGGGGTGACGGCTGCACGGAGAGAGACGTCACAGGTTGCCCGCGGTAGGCCGGGCGAAGGGTCGATGAGCGCCGCCGCGGCGAACCTGCCCGCGCCAGTCGGATGCAGGGCCGCCGGCCGTGCACCGGCTCGGGCGAGGTGCGTGAAGGCCGCCATCCATGATTGCCTGCCCTGCTCGCGCATCCGTCAATTGACAGACACAGCCGGCCGCCTCGACATTATTATCGCTACAAGGTGCGAACCAATCGCTCGACGGCGCCGCCCCACGCGGCCGCCCCCATCTGCCCAACGGACGGAAGCGCCCATGATACGCCTGAACGTGAACGGCTCCGTGCGCGAGGTCGAGGCGGAACCCGACACGCCGCTGCTCTGGGTGATCCGCGAGCAGGTCGGCCTCACCGGCACCAAGTACGGCTGCGGCATCGCCCAGTGCGGCGCCTGCACGGTCCATATCGACGGGCAGGCGGTGCGTTCCTGCTCGCTTCCCGTCTCGGCGGTCGAGCCGGGCCAGAACATCGTCACCATCGAGGGCCTCAGCCCTGATCGCTCGCACCCGGTGCAGAAGGCCTGGGCGGCGCTCGACGTGCCGCAATGCGGCTTCTGCCAGTCCGGCATGATCATGGCCGCCGCCGCCCTGCTGGCGCAGAAGCCCAAGCCCAGCGAGGCCGACATCCGCCAGGAGATCACCAACATCTGCCGCTGCGGCACCTACAACCGGGTGCTCGCCGGCATCAACCTCGCCGCCCAGGGCGGCGAGAGCGGCCGCGGCTGAGGGAGGCCTCCATGACCATGACCGCCTCCCCCGCCCTGTCGCGCCGCTTCTTCCTCGCGGGATCGGCCGCCGCGGCCGGCGGCCTCGCTCTCGGCTTCGATCTGCCCGGCGCCCAGGCCGCCTCCCCGACCACGCCGCCCGAGGTCAACGCCTGGGTGGTGGTGCGCCCGGACGAGACCGTGGTGATCCGCATCGCCCGCTCGGAGATGGGCCAGGGCACGCTCACCGGCCTCGCCCAGCTGGTCGCCGAGGAGCTCGGCTGCGACTGGAACAGGGTGACGACCGAGTACCCGACGCCGGGCCAGAACCTCGCCCGCAACCGCGCCTGGGGCGACTTCTCGACCGGCGGCAGCCGCGGCATCCGCGAATCCTACGTCGCGGTGCGCCAAGGGGGTGCGGCCGCCCGCACGATGCTGGTCGCGGCGGCAGCCCAGGACTGGAACGTGCCGCCCGGCGAGTGCCGGGTCGAGCGCGGCACGATCAGCCACCCGGGCTCGGGCCGCTCCACCACCTTCGGCAAGGTCGCCGAGGCCGCCGGCCGGATGGAGCCGCCGAAGGACGTGGTCCTGAAGGACCCCAAGGACTGGATCATCGCCGGCAAGCCGGTCAAGCGCCTCGACACGGTCGAGAAGACCGACGGCTCGCAGGTCTACGGCATCGACCTCAAGCTTCCCGGCATGCTCAACGCCGCGATCCGCGACTGCCCGGTGGTCGGCGGCACGGTGAAGAGCGTCGACGCCTCGGCGGTCGAGAAGATGCCCGGCGTGCGCAAGGTGGTGCGGGTCGGCGACAGCGCCGTGGCCGTCGTCGCCGACACGTTCTGGCGCGCCAAGACCGCGGTCGAGGCGCTTCCCGTCGTGTGGGACGAGGGCCCGAACGCGGGAGTGTCGAGCGAGACGATCGCCGCGATGCTCAAGGAAGGGCTCGACGCGCCCGAGGCCTTCGTCGGCAACAAGGCGGGTGACGCGGCGGGCGCGCTGAAGGGCGCCGCCAAGGTCGTCGAGGCGACCTACGCCTACCCGTTCCAGAACCACGCCACGATGGAGCCGATGAATGCCACGGCGCGCTGGACGCCGGAGCGCTGCGAGGTCTGGACCCCGACCCAGAACGGCGAGGCGGCGCTCGCCGCGACGGCCGAGGCCGCCGGCTTGTCGCCGCGGCAATGCGACGTGCACAAGATCCACCTCGGCGGCGGCTTCGGCCGGCGCGGCGCCACCCACGACTGGGTGCGCCAGGCGGTGCTGATCGCGAAGGAACTCCCCGGGACCCCGGTCAAGCTGATCTGGACCCGCGAGGAGGACATGACCCACGGCCGCTACCACCCGGTCACCCAGTGCCGGATGCGGGCCGCCCTCGACGAGAGCGGGAACCTCACCGGCCTGCACATGCGGATCTCCGGCCAGTCGATCCTGGCCGGCATCCTCCCGGGGCGGCTCGGGCCCGACGGCAAGGACCCGGTGGCGTTCCAGGGCCTCAACCCCGGCGGGGCGGAGGCCGCGATCGGCTACACGATCCCGAACCTGCTCATCGACCACGCGATGCGCAACCCGCCGATCATCCCGGGCTTCTGGCGCGGGGTGAACACCAACCCGAACGCGATCTACCTCGAATGCTTCCTCGACGAGGTGGCGCACGCGGCCGGCCAGGACCCGCTCGCCTTCCGGCGCAAGCTGATGGGCAAGCACCCCAAGCACCTCGCCGTGCTGAACGCGGTGGCCGAGCGGATCGGCTGGGACGACAAACCGCCGGAGGGGGTGCACCGGGGCCTGGCCCAGATCATGGGCTTCGGCAGCTACGTGGCGGCCGCCGCAGAGGTCTCGGTCGCCGACGACGGCAAGATCAAGGTCCACCGCATCGTCGCCGCCACCGATCCGGGAATCGCGGTCAACCCGCAGCAGATCGAGGCGCAGGTCGCCGGCTCCTTCGTCTACGGGCTGTCGGCGGCGCTCTACGGCGAGTGCACGGTGAAGGACGGGCGCATCGAGCAGACCAACTTCGACTCCTACCCGGTGCTGCGCCTCGACGAGATGCCGGCGGTGGAGGCGATCCTGATGCCGTCGGGCGGCTTCATCGGCGGCGTCGGCGAGCCGACGATCGCGGTCGCGGCCCCCGCCGTCCTCAACGCGGTCTTCGCCGCGACGGGCAAGCGGGTGCGGCAGATCCCGGCGAGCCGCACGGACCTGAAGCGCGCGTGAGGCGGTTCGCCCTCCTCCTGCTGCTCGCGACCCAGGTGACGGCGTTTCCGGCGGCGGCCTCGCCGCCGGGTGCCTCGTCCTGCTCGGGGTGCCACGGCGCCCCCGGCGGCGCGGTGCCGAGCCTCAGCCGTCACTCGGCCGAGGACATCGCGGCCTCGCTTGCCGCCTTCCGGAGCGGCGCCCGGCCGGCGACGGTGATGAACCGCATCGCCAAGGGATTTTCGGAGGAGGAGAGCCGGGCGATCGCCGACTACATCGCGGGGGGCGGCCAATGATCTCGATCGGCCGCCGGGCCGTGCTGGCGGGGCTCGCCGCCGCCACCCTCCCCCGCCCCGCCCTCGCGCAGGGTGCGCGGGGACGTGTCGTCGTGATCGGCGGCGGCTTCGGCGGCGCCACCGCCGCGCGGGTGCTGCACCGGGCGGGCCTCGACGTCACCCTGGTCGAGCCGGCGGAGACCTACTGGGCCTGCCCGTTCAGCAACGAGGTGATCGCGGGCCTGCGGCCGATGTCGGCGCAAGGCTTCGGCTACGAGGCCTTGCGGGCGAGCGGCGTCGCCATCGCGCGGACCAGCGCCGAGGCGGTCGACGGCGCCGCCCGTCAGGTGCGCCTCGCCGACGGCCAGGTACTCGACTACGACCGGCTGATCCTCTCGCCCGGCATCGCGCTGCGCTTCGACGCGCTGCCGGGCTACGACGCGGCCGCGGCCGAGGTGATGCCGCATGCCTGGAAGGCCGGGGCGCAGACGGAGCTCATGGCCAAGAAACTCGCTGCGCTGCCGGACGGCGGCACGGTGGTGCTGTCGGTGCCGGGCAATCCCTATCGCTGCCCCCCCGGCCCCTACGAGCGGGCGAGCCTGATCGCCTGGTACCTCAAGACCCACAAGCCCCGCGCCAAGCTGATCGTGCTCGATGCCAAGGACACGTTCTCGAAGCAGAAGCTGTTCGAGCAGGCGTGGCGGGCGCTCTATCCCGGCATCCTCGACTACGTACCGCTCGCCGCGGGCGGCCAGGTCACCTCGGTCGATCCGGCGGCGATGACCGTCGCCACCGACTTCGAGACCTACAAGGCCGACCTCGCCTGCATCATCCCGCCCCAGCGGGCGGCCTTGATCGCCACGCAGGCCGGCGTCGCCGACCGCTCGGGCTGGTGCCCGATCGACCCCGTCACCTTCGAATCGCGCCTGGTACCGCGGATCCACGTGATCGGCGACGCCGCCATCGCCGGGGCGATGCCGAAATCCGCCTTCTCGGCCAACGCGCAAGGAAAGGTCTGCGCAGAGGCGGTGACCGACCTCCTCGCCGGGCGGACGCCCGGGGACCCGAAGCTGATCAACACCTGCTACAGCCTGGTCGCGCCGGGCTACGGCATCTCGGTCGCCGGGGTGTACCACCCGGACAAGGGCGTGCTCGCCGACGTCGAGGGCGCCGGCGGCACCGGCCCGCTCGACGCGCCCGAGGCGGTGCGCCAGCAGGAAGCGGCCTATGCCGAGGACTGGTACCGGACGATCACGAAGGCGGTGTTCGGGTGAGGCACGGGCTTGCCGTGCTCCTCGCCCTCACCCAGACCGCGCTCGCACCCGCGCCCGTCGTCGGCGACGCGATCCCGCTGCCGCTCGACGGCCGGACCGGCGACGCGGGCCGCGGCCGGGTAATCGCCACCGACACCCGCAGGGGCCTGTGCCCGCTCTGCCATACCGGCCTCGGCGGCAGCGCCCCGGCGGGCGATCTCGGGCCGGACCTGTCCGATGTCGGGGCGCGGCTCTCGGCGGGGCAGTTGCGCCTGCGGCTCGTCGACGGGCGGGCCTTGAACCCCGCGACCCTGATGCCCTCCTACTACCGGATCGACGGCACGCGGGTCGCGAGCGCCTGGCGCGGCCGGCCGGTGCTGGAGGCGGGCGAGATCGAGGACGTGATCGCCTATCTCGTCAACCTGAAGGGAGGGCAAGGGACGCCATGACGGCTCTCGACATGACGGCTCGCCACATGACGGCTCTCGACCGCCGCACGCTCCTCGCCGGGGGCGCCGGCCTGCTCACGGTCGCGCTGGTGCGCCCCGGCCGCGCCGCGATCGTCCGGCCGAGCCGGGAGGCCACGGTGGAGGCGATCCGCCGCTTCACCGGCGGCGCCGCCGTGCAGGCGGGCCGGATCCACCTCGACATGCCGCCCCTGGTCGAGAACGGCAACACCGTGCCGCTCGCCATCACGGTCGAGAGCCCCATGAGCGAGACGGACCATGTCCGCCGCATCGCGGTGTTCAACGACAAGAACCCGCAGCCGCAGGTGGTGACGCTGCATCTCGGCCCCCGCGCCGGCCGCGCCGCGGTCAACACCCGGATTCGGCTCGCCGATTCCCAGACGATCACCGCCATCGCCGAGATGCGCGACGGCACCTTCTGGTCCGCCACCGCCGATGCGATCGTGACGCTGGCGGCCTGCGTGGAGGGATCGTGACCATGGCTCGCGCCCTCATCAACCTGCCGAAGACCGCGAAGGCCGGCGCGGTGATCGAGATCAAGACGCTGATCTCGCACCCGATGGAGACCGGCTACCGCCCCGGCCCGGACGGCCGGCTGATCCCGCGCAACATCATCACGGGGTTCGTCTGCGCTTACGACGGCGAGGAGGTGTTTCGCGCCGAACTGTCCCCGGCGAGCGCGGCGAACCCGTACCTGACCTTCACCACCGTCGCGACGAAGACCGGGACGCTGCGCTTCACCTGGACGGGGGACAACGGCTTCTCGCAGACCGAGGAGGTGGGGATCACGGTGACGTGACGATCCCGGCGATCGGCTCGGAACGAGGCGCGCCGCCCCTGCCGGACCGTCGATGCCAAGCTGGCGGCCTGGCGACAATTCGAGAACGGAACCAAGGGTCGTTTCCGACGACCATTTGTATCACACGAGCGGACCTCGTGCCTCGCCCGAGGTTCGCCCGCCCCCGCCGCACGCTGCATCGTGGGCGCGGCCGGGATGATAACGAACCGGAGGAAGACGCCATGACCCGCATCGACCGTCGCACGCTCCTCGGCGCCGCGAGCCTCGCGCTCGCGGGCAGCACGGCGCAGGCCGCCTCCGACCCCATCGCCCCGCCCTCCCCACCGGCTTCGCCGCCGCGCGAGGTTACCCGCACGCTTGCCCGCTACGTGACGACGGCCCGCTTCGAGGACCTACCCGAGGCGGTGCGGCGGGAGGGCACGCGCACCTTCCTCAACTGGGTCGGCGTCGCCATCGGCGGCTCCCACCACGAGACCCTCGACGTCGCGGTCTCCGCACTCCAGCCCTTCTCCGGGCCGCCGCAGGCCGGGCTGTTCGGGCGCAGCGAACGCTTCGACATCATGAACGCGGCGTTCCTCAACGGCGTGTCGAGCCACATCTTCGACTACGACGACACCCACCTGAAGACCGTGATCCACCCGGCCGGGCCGGTCGCCTCCGCGATCCTGGCGCTCGCCGAGATGCGGCCGGTCTCCGGCGCCGACTTCCTCAACGCGCTCGTGCTCGGCGTCGAGACCGAGTGCCGGATCGGCAACGCGGTCTATCCCAACCACTACGACGTCGGCTGGCACATCACCGGCACGGCGGGCGTGTTCGGCGCCGCCGCCGCGGCGGGCCGGCTGATGGGTCTCTCCGAGCAGCAGATGGTGTGGGCGCTGGGGCTCGCCGCCTCGCAGCCGGTGGGCCTGCGCGAGTCGTTCGGCTCGATGAACAAGAGCTTCAACCCCGGCCGCGCCGCCGCCAACGGGCTGTTCGCGGCGATCCTCGCCTCGAAGAACTACACGAGCTCGGACGGGATGATCGAGGCCAAGCGCGGCTGGGCCAACACCATCTCGACGAAGCAGGACTATCGCGAGATCACCGAAGGGCTCGGCACCCGCTACGAGGCGGCGCTCAACACCTACAAGCCCTTCGCCTGCGGCATCGTCATGCATCCGGCGATCGACGCCGCGGTGCAGCTGCGCAACGAGAACCGCCTGACGCCCGGGCAGATCCAGCGCGTCGACCTCAAGGTGCACCCGCTCGTGCTCGAACTCACCGGCAAGACCGCGCCGCGCACCGGGCTCGAGGGCAAGTTCAGCATCACCCACGCGGTGGCGGTGGCCCTCGTCGAGGGGGCGGGCGGCGAGAGGCAGTTCAGCGACCGGGCGGTGCGCGACCCCGTCGTGACGGCCTTGCGCGCCAAGGTCGTGCCGGCCGTCACCCCGGGCGTGAAGCCCGAGCAGGTCGACATGACGATCACGCTCACGGACGGGCGCACGCTGACGCGCCACATCGAGCACGCGATCGGCAGCGTCGAGAACCCGATGAGCGACGCGGACCTGGAGCGCAAGTTCACCGACCTCGCCGACGGCATCCTGCCCGAGTCGCAGATCCGGCGCGTGATGGGCCTGTGCTGGGACGTGGCGAACCTGAAGGACGCGGGCGAGGTCGCACGGGCCGGGGTGCAGGCCTGACCCGAAACCCGCGGCAGCGGAGCGCTCGCCGCGCATCGCCAGCGGCTGGCGCAAGTGCCGTCTGGCACCACGGCACAGCGTGTCGGCCAGGGTCTCGGTGACGCGCGCTGGCCGGCACACCGGCGGCCCGGTGCGTCGCCGCCCTTTCTCGGTTCACCCCTTCTCCCCCGGCGCAACCCGACACGATTCGACCGTGTGACCTTGGCCCGGAGGAGCCTTCGTCCGGATCCCCTCGAGCGGATGCGCGATCCCTTTCCCTGTTGCGCTCCGCCCTGAGCCGGGCTACAGAGGCTTCGCGGTCAGCACCCGTAGCTCAGCTGGATAGAGCGTTGCCCTCCGAAGGCAAAGGTCACACGTTCGAATCGTGTCGGGTGCGCCATTCTCCTCGATAACTTAGTTGTTTTGCGGCCCTGCTTCCGGAGCTGGTGTGTGCGTGCCATGGGCATCGCACCGCTTTCCGGTGCGGCTGGATGATGCACGCTGCCTCTGAGACCGGATGGCCGGTCGAGCGGCCGGCAGCGCCCGAGAGGACGACCCGCACGATGCCGATCAAGGCGCTCAACGACCGCAAGAAGCTCTCGTCGGACTTCAACGAGGCCAACGACGCCTTCATCGACGCGGTGCTGGGCGCGCTGCAGGCCGGAGAGATCCCCCTCGATCTCGCCCGAGCCTATCTCGCCCATCCGGTGGCGATGATGCACGCGAGCGGCGCGCAGGCCGTGGCCGATTATTTCGAGCGGATCCTGTCGCAGAAGCCGACGATCGACTGGACGCCGGGCGGCTGAATCGAGCAATCTTGCGGCCCAGCACTGCGCGCAGGGCGCCTCCGGCATTCCGCGAGGCGGGCGGAGCATCGTGAGGCGCGGGGCCGTCCCGTCATGAGAGTGATGCCTGTCGCGACCGGCCTGCTGCTCGCGAGCACGGGCGCCGCCCTGGCCCAGGCCGGGCCTCCGGAGCGTCCGGTTCTCGACTGCGCCGACTTCTCGAAGGCGACGGACGAGGCCGCGCTGGTCAAGCGCTTCGGCAAGGAGAACGTCGTGCGCGGCAAGCTCGACGGCGCCGAAGGTCAGACCGTGCCCGGCACGATCGTCTACCCGAAGGATCCCGTCCGTCGTCTCGAGATCAGCTGGTGGGATACGGGCAAGCGACGGCGCCTCGCCGAGATCACCGTGAAGGACAAGTCGGAGTGGCTGGTGCGCACGCCCGGCGCGGCCCGCGCGACGGTCGGCTTGAGGGCGGGCCTCGACGAGGTCGAGGCCGCCAACGAGAAGCCGTTCCAGCTCAACGGGTTCGGGTGGGATTACGGTGGCTACGGCATGGGCTGGAAGGGCGGCAGGCTCGATCGGATGGCCGGCGGCTGCAACCTGTCGGTGCGCTTCAATCCCGATCCCAAGGCGGCGGGCAAAGCGCTCGACAAGGTCTCGGGCGAGAAGGAATTCGGTTCGTCCGATCCCGCCGTGAGGGCCGTGAAGCCGTTCCTGTCCTCGATCGCGCTGGGGTGGCCGGAGAAGTAGGCGCGCGCCGGATCGTCCGCTCCCCACTCGTCGCCTCGGGCAGCGAGCACAGTGCCGTGCCGCCGCCTCCGTCGGGTCAGGCCACGGGCCACGACCCAGCGCGGGTGCGGCAGCGACGGCGGGAAGCATGAACCCTCCCCCTCTGCGCAGGGTCGTCCGGAGAAAATGACGAGGCGCGGAGCTTCCCCTCTCCCCGCGGGCGCAGGGCTGTCCGGGAGACAGGAGTATCGCGGGTTTCCCCCTCCCCCCTCTGCGGGGGAGGGTGCCCCACGGGGAGTGCGAAGCACTCGTGCTGGGGCGGGAGAGGGGAACCCCGCTTCCGAAAAGGTCGCGACCATGATGACGGGCGCCCCCTGAATCGGCGTCGCGCTGCCCCTCTCCCGACCTACTCCGTAGGCCACCCTCCCCCGCAGAGGGGGGAGGGTTGACCCGTGGCGGTCGTCGCTCCCGCACCGCACAATCTGCTGTGTCGTGTACCGTCGGGTCAGGCTTCGGGGGAGGCGGCGTCGGCGAACGAGAAGGTGCGTCACCCGCCGCAGCGCACCCCCACCACCGCCCCGGCGAAGCGCCCGGCGACCGCGCCGGCGGTGAGCGGCGGGGTGCCGCCGGCGGGCGCCATCCGGGCGTCGGGACCGAGGAGCGCCACGAGCGCCGGCAGGCCGACGAGCGGGTGGGTGAGCGGCGGCAGCACGCCGGCGACGAGGCGGGGCTGCGCCGGCAGGCGGGCGACGAGGCCGAGGAGGCGGCCGGCGCGGTCGAGGACCGGCGCGCCGGCGGCTCCGGGCTGGAGCGGGGCGAGGAGGCCGGCGGCCGCAACCTCGCCGGTGGTCACGGTCGGGCCGTCGGCGCCCATGGCGAGCACGAGGGTGGCCTCGCCCGGGGCGGGCGGGGCCGGCGCGAGGGCGGGCGCGGCCTCGCCCGCGGCCGCCGGCGTGGCGCCGTCGAGGAGCGCGAGGCCGCTCGCCTCGTCGCGCCGCAGCACCCGGGCCGGCGCGCCGGCGACGAGGGGGCCGGGGCAGGATCCGGGCAGCACGGCGACGACCCGGCGGGGCGCGACGACGAGGCCGGTCGCCGTCGCCGGGCCTGGTGCCGGGGCGGCCGGCTCGGGCAGCGTCGCGACCGGGCGCGGGGCCGCCGTCGGGGCCTCGCCCGGGAAGGGCACGAAGCTGTTGGCGATGGCGATCACCAGCCGGTCCATCTCCCGGGCCGAGCCCTTGTCGTAGGACAGGGTGAAGCCGCGCACGCCCGCCGGGCCGGCGGCGTGCCGGATGTAGAACTTGCCGCCCGCGGTCTCGCCGGTGACGACCGTGAAGTCGGGGCGCTTGAGGGTGTAGGTCACCTTGCGCTCGGGCGCCGCCGCGGCGCTCTGCGCGAACAGGGCGTCGAGGTCGGTCTCCCCGGGGGCGTAGGCCCTGGTGTCGAGGGTGACGCGCCCGTCCGGGCTCTGCCAGCGGGTGCCGGCGGGCAGGCGGCTGCGCTTCGCCATGAGCCTTTCCGGCACGCCGAGGACGAGGCCGGTGGCGGGATCGGCCGCCACGGTGAACCGGGCCGCCCGGCGCGCCGCCTCGCCGGCGGCGAGCAGCGCGGCGCGGGCGGGCTCGTCGAGGATCCCGGTCGTCGGGGCGCCCGCCTTCGCCTGCCAGGCGCCGATCGCCTCGTAGGTGCGCCGGCCGAAGGCGCCGCTGACGACGCTGTTGTAGCTGCCGGCCCAGACCAGGGCGTCCTGCACCGCCCGGCGCTCCGCCTCCGGCCGGGCCTCGAAGGCGGTGCGGGCAGCCTCGAAGGCCGGATCGGGCGTTGCTGCGGGGCGCGGGGCCGGGGGACTCTGCGCGAGGGCCACCGGGGCGAGGGCGCCGCCGGCAAGAAGCGGCATCAGGCCGGCGGCGAGCAGACGGGCGGGTCGCGGCATCGGGCTCTCCGAGGACGAGGCGCCAGACCTTGGCAGAGGCGGGGCCGGACTTCCAGGCGCCTCGGTCCGGCCTCCCGGGCGGAATCGATCGTCCCGGGGTGGCGCCCGGATTGCACCGCGGCCGGGGGCTGCTTAGGCTCCGCCGGCGGGGAAATCGCTGAGGGGCCGGACATGTCGCTCGTCACACGGGTCGGTCGCGTCGCGGTCGCCCTCGCCGGGATCCTGGCGGGATCCGCGAGTGCAGAGGCCCAGCAGCCCCCGAACCCGGCGCCCCGCCGGGCCGCCCTGGCGCAGCCGGCGACGAGACCCAAGGGCTTCGTGCGCCCGGCGCTTGCCAGCGAGGCGGTGCGGCTCGAGGCGCGGGTGAAGGAGGAGGGCGGCGCGGGCGGAAGATCCGCCGCGCAGTGGCGGCGCGAGGCCGACGCCCTCAAGGCCAAGGGCGACACCGACGGGGCGCTCGCCGCCTCCCGCCGCGCCGCCGCGGCCGAGCCGGCCGACTGGCGCAACTGGTCCGTCCTGGCCGAGACCGCGAACGACGCCGAGGCCGGTGATTACGACGCCAACCGGAGACTGAAGGCGGAGGCCCGGGCCGGCGCCTACCTGGCCTATCAGCGGGCCGGCGCCCCCGCGGACGAGGCACGCGCGCTGGCGCTGCTCGGCGCGGTGCAGGCCAAGCAGGAGAGCTGGCGCCCGGCGCTGGAGGCCTACGCGGCGAGCCTAGCGCTCGCGGGCGACGCGGACACCGCCAAGACCTACGAGGCTCTGCGCGAGGCGCACGGCTTCCGGGTGCTCGACTACAAGGTCGATTCCGACGCCGCCGCGCCGCGGGCCTGCTTCACCCTCTCGGAGGCGATCGACCCGAAGGCGGACGTGGCGCCCTTCGTCGCCGTCTCGGGCGCCGCCGACACCGCCGTGACCGCGCAGGGCCAGCAGGTCTGCGTCGACGGCCTGCGCCACGGCGAGCGCTACGGCGTGGTCCTGCGCCAGGGGCTGCCCTCCAGCGTCGGCGAATCCCTGCGCAAGGCGGCCGATTACGAGATCTACGTCCGCGACCGCAGCCCGCAGGTGCGCTTCACCGGCCGCAACTACGTGCTGCCCCGCACCGGCCAAGCCGGCGTCCCGGTGGTCTCGGTCAACGCGGCCAAGGTCGAGGTCGAGGTGGTGCGCATCGGCGATCGAGGCCTGCTGCCGGCCCTGCGCAGCGACGAGTTCCTGTCGCAGCTCTCCGGCTCCGGCATCCGCACCATCGCCCGCGAGCGCGGCGTGCCGGTGTGGAAGGGCACCCTCGAGACCGCGCCGGCGGAGATCAACCGCGAGGCGGTGACCGCCTTCCCGGTGCTCCAGGCGGTCGGACGGATCGAGCCCGGGCTCTACGTGATGACGGCGCGGCCGGGCGGCACCGCGTCGCTCGCCGACGAGGAGGGCGGCTACGAGAGCGAGGCGACGCAGTGGTTCGTGGTCTCGGATCTCGGGCTGACCGCCTTCAAGGGCCGGGACGGGATCCACGTGATGGCCCGCTCCCTCGCCTCGGCCGGCGTGGTCAAGGGGGCGGAGATCCGGCTCGTCGCCCGCAACAACGAGGTGCTGGCGACCCGCAGTACCGACGGCCAGGGCCTCGCCGCGTTCGATCCGGGGCTCGCCCGCGGCGAGGGCGGGGCGGCGCCGAGCCTGGTCGTCGCGCGCCTCGGCGACGATTACGGCTTCCTCGACCTCTCCTTGAGCGCCTTCGACCTCGCCGACCGCGGCGTGAAGGGGCGGCCCGCGCCCGGCGCGGCGGAGGCCTACCTGTTTCCCGAACGCGGGGTCTACCGTTCCGGCGAGACGGTGCAGCTGACCGCCCTCCTGCGCGACGCCAGGGGCGCGGCGATCCCGGCCCTGCCGCTGACCCTGGTGGCGAAGCGCCCGGACGGGGTCGAGTATCGCCGGGCGCAGGTGGCGGATGCGGGCTTAGGGGGCCGCGCCTTCTCCCTGCCGCTGCTGCCGGGAGCGCAGGCCGGCACCTGGCGGGTCGCCGCCTACACCGATCCGAAGGCGCCGCCGGTCGGCGAGGCGGCTTTCCTCGTCGAGGATTACGTGCCGGAGCGCCTCGACGTGACCCTGGCGCCGGCGCAGGGCGCCCTGAAGCCGGGCGAGCCCGCGGCGATCGCGGTCGCGGCGCGCTATCTCTACGGCGCGCCGGGCGCAGGGTTGAGCGTCGGCGGCACGGTGACGGTGCAGCCGGCCGCCCGCAGCGGCATCAAGGGCTTCGAGGATTTCTCCACCGGTCTCGACGACGAGCGCGTCGAGCCGGTGACGGCGGAGTTGGAGGCCCCCGTCACCACCGACGCGCAGGGGCGCGCGACGGTGCAGGCGCCGGTGCCGGGGGCGAGCGGCCCGCGGCCGTTCGAGGCCCGGGTGTCGCTCCAGGTCGGCGAGCCCGGCGGCCGGGCGGTGCAGCGCAGCCTGACCCTGCCGATCCTGCCCGCCGGCCCGGTGATCGGCCTGCGAAAGACCTTCGGAGACTTGCGCGAGGGCGCGACCGCGACCTTCGAGGTGGCGGCCGCGCGGCCCGACGGCACGCGGCTCCCGGGCGACGCGACCTGGACCCTGCTGCGGGTCGACCGGCGCTACCAATGGTACCGGGCCGACGGGCGCTGGTCCTACGAGCCGGTCAAGACCACCGCCAAGGTCGCCAACGGCCGCGTCGCGCTCACGGCCGGCGCGCCGGCACAGATCGCGATGCCGGTCGGGCTCGGCCAGTACCGCCTGGAGGTGCGCGGTCCCGGCTTCGAGGCGGCGAGCCTGTCGTTCGGCGTCGGCTGGAGTGGGTCCGAGACCGCGGACGCGCCCGACCTCCTCGACCTCACCCTCGACCGCGAGGCCTACGCCTCGGGCGACGTGCTGAAGGCCGTCTTACGCCCGCGCTTTTCCGGCACCGCTACCGTCGCGGTGGTGAGCGACAAGGTCCACGAGATCCGCACCCTCGACCTGCCGGCGGGCGGCACCACGGTCGAGATTCCGGTGAAGCCCGACTGGGGCGCGGGCGCCTACCTCGTCGCCACCGCCTACCGGCCCCTCGACCAGGCAGCGAGGCGCCTGCCCGGCCGGGCGATGGGGCTCGCCTGGTTCGGGATCGACCGCGACGCCCGCAGACTCGGCGTCACCGTGGAGGCCCCCGCCAAGGTCCGGCCGCGGGGGAGCTTAAGCCTGCCGATCCGCCTCGCGGGGCTCAAACCCGGCGAGGAGGCGCGGGTGACCGTGGCGGCGGTCGATGTCGGCATTCTCAATCTCACCCGCTACGCCAATCCGGACCCGTTCGGGTTCTTCTTCGGCCAGAAGGCGCTCTCGGCCGAGATCCGCGACCTCTACGGCTACCTGATCGACGGCATGCAGGGCACGCTCGGCGCCATCCGCTCCGGCGGCGACGCCGGGGGCGCGGAGCTGGAGGGGGCGCCGCCGGCGCAGGAGCCCCTGGCGCGCTACTCCGGCGTCGTCACGGTCGGGCCGGACGGCCGGGCGGAGGTGAGCTTCCCGATCCCCGCCTTCAACGGCACCGCCCGAGTGATGGTGACGGCCTGGAGCGCGACGCGGGTCGGCGCGGCCTCGGCCGAGGTGGTGATCCGCGATCCGGTGGTGGCGAGCGGCACCCTGCCGCGCTTCCTCGACGTCGGCGACCGCTCGCGCCTGCACGTCGCCCTCGACAATGTCGAGGGAGAGGCCGGCGACTACGCGGTCGACGTTGACCTCGCCGGGCCGGTGGTGGTGCCGGCAGGCTCCCTCGGCCGCTCGCTGCGCCTGGAGCCGGGCGGGCGCGGGTCGGTCGAGATCCCGCTCACCGCCGCAGGACCCGGCCTCGCCCGGATCGACCTGCGGCTGACCGGCCCGGGGCTCGCCGAGCCCGCCGGCCAGAGCTTCTCCCTCGGCATCCAGCCCGGCACCGGGGCGCTCCTGCACCGCGAGGTGCGCCGGCTCGAGCCCGGCGCGAGCCTGACCCTGTCGGGCGATCTCCTCGCCGAGGTGATCCCGGGCACCGGCACGGTCACGCTGGCCTCCTCCCCGTTCGGGGGGATCGACGTGCCGGCCCTGCTCCAGGCCCTCGACCGCTACCCTTACGGCTGCACCGAGCAGGTGGTGAGCCGGGCCCTGCCGCTCCTCTCGGTCAACCGCCTGGCGGCTTTGTCCCAGCTCGGCCTCGACGGCAGCGCCGACGAGCGGGTGCGGGGTGCCATCGACCGGGTGCTGTCGCGCCAGGACGCGAGCGGCGCCTTCGGGCTGTGGTCGGCGGGCAACGCCGAGGACCTGTGGCTCACGGCGTATGCCACCGACTTCCTGACCCGGGCGCGGGAGCGGGGATTTGCCGTGCCGCCGACGGCGCTCGCCCTCGCCCTCGACCGGCTTCGCAACAGCGTGGCGAATGCCGGCGAGGTGACGGATGGCGGGCTCGACCTCGCCTACGCGGCCTACGTGCTCGCCCGCAACGGCCGGCCGGTGATGGGCGACCTGCGCTACCTCGCCGATACGCGGCTCGCCTCGTTCGCGACGCCCCTCGCCCGCGGCCAGATCGCCGCGGCGCTGGCGCTGCTCGGCGACCGGGCTCGGGCCCGCACCGCCTTCGAGGCCGCGGTGGCCGCCCTGCGGGCCGAGCGCGACAGCGGCGCCTACCGGGCCGATTACGGCTCGCGCCTGCGCGACGGCGCCGGGCTGATCGCGCTCGCCGCCGAGACCGGGGTGGCGCGGGACGCCCTCGGCTCGCTGGGGACCATGGTCGGCGAGGAGCGCGAATCCGGCCGCCCGACCAGCACCCAGGAGCAGGCCTGGATGGTGCTGGCGGCAGCCGAGCTCGCCAAGGATGCAGGAAAGGATGCGCCCGCCCTCGCCCTCGACGGCGCGCCGGTGACGGGCGCGCTCTACCGCACGTTCTCCGGGGCCGCCCTGGCGGCAAGGCCGGTGACGGTGGCGAACCGCGGCACCGCCCCGGTTCAGCTCGCGCTCGGCGTCTCGGGCAACCCGGCCGTGCCGGAGCCGGCGGAGGCGAAGGGCTACGCGATCGAGCGCAGCTACCACCGCCTCGACGGCAGCCCGGCCGACCTCGCGGCGTTGCGCCAGAACGACCGCCTGGTGGTGGTGCTGAAGGTGACCGAGGCCAAGGCCAGCGCCGGCCGCCTGCTCCTCGTCGACCGCCTGCCGGCGGGCCTCGAGATCGACAACCCGAAGCTCCTCGACACTGACGCGACCGCCGGCCTCGCCTGGGCGAAGTTCGACGTGAAGCCCACCCACACCGAGTTCCGCGACGACCGCTTCGTGGCGGCCTACGACCGGGATCCCGGCCAGTCGGCGTTCTTCAGCGTCGCCTACACGGTGCGGGCGGTGACGCCGGGCCGCTACGTCCACCCGGCCGCGACGATCGAGGACATGTACCGGCCCGAGCGCTACGGGCGCACGGCGTTCGGGACGCTGGAGGTGGGGGCGGCGCGGTAAGCGTCTCTCACGAAACTCCCGCTGCGCCGGCGCCGCCCCATCGAGCGACGCCGGTGACCGGGAGCTTTGTGAGAGATACCGGGCGCGAGCCGCGAGGTTTGCGCCACGACCGATGCCGGGCCCGCCAGGGCCCTCGCGCCGGTCCGTCAGCCCGTCGCCGCCAGCAGGCCCGCCCTGCCCGCGCCCCCCTCCCCCGCCATCGCCGCCGCGAGCTGCGCCGCGGGCTGCGGCCGGCCGAACAGGTAGCCCTGCATCTCCGCGCAGCCCTCGCCGATCAGGACGCGCATCTGCGCCTCGGTCTCGACGCCCTCGGCCACCACCCGGATGCCGAGGCTGGTCCCCAAGCCGAGCACCGCGCGCACGATCACGGCGGCGGCCGGGCGCTGCTCGAGCCCGCTGACGAAGGAGCGGTCGATCTTGATCGTGTCGAACGGAAACGCCTGCAACGTCGCCAGCGACGAGTAGCCGGTGCCGAAATCGTCCATGGCGATCCGGATCCCGAACGATTTCAGCCGGCGTAGAACCGTCATCGCGCGGGCCATGTCGTTGATGATGACCGTCTCGGTGACCTCGATCTCGAGCCGGTCCGGCGGCAGGCCGGTCTCGGTCAGGATGGCGAGGACGCGCTCGGGCAGGTCGACCTGCTGGAACTGGCGCGGCGAGAGGTTGACCGCGACCTTGAGCGGGCGGGCCCAGGCCGCCGCCTCGCGGCAGGCCGCGCGCAGGACCCACTCGCCGAGGGCGACGACAAGGCCGGTCTCCTCGGCGAGCGGGATGAACGCGCCCGGCGGCACCAGGCCGCGCGACGGGTGCTGCCAGCGCACCAGCGCCTCGAACCCGACGAGCTGCCCCCCGAACGATGCCCCGTCGAGGGGGCTTGCGGGCCCGGGCCGCACCTGCGGCTGGTAGTGAAGCACCAGTTCGTCGCGCGCGATCGCCCGGCGCAGGTCGCTCTCGCGCTGGCGCCGCTCCGCGCGCGCCAGGTCCATCGCCGGGTCGAAGGCGCGGGCCGCGTTCCGCCCCTCCGCCTTCGCCTTGTAGAGGGCGAGGTCGGCGCGCCGCAGGAGGGTCTCCTCGTCGGTCCCGTCCGCCGGCGCGACGGCGATGCCGATGCTGGCGCCGATCTCGACCGACTGCTCGCCGAGCCGGATCGGCCGGCCGATCTCGCGGATGAGCGCCTGCGCCCGCGCCATCGCGTCGCCTGGGCCGTCGACCGCGGCGACGAGCACCGCGAACTCGTCGCCGCCGAGGCGCGCCGCGATGTCCTGCCCCGCGAGGCCGGCCCGCAGGCGCTGCGAGACCTCGCGCAGGAGCGCGTCGCCGGCGAGGTGACCCAGCGCGTCGTTGACCTCCTTGAACCGGTCGAGATCGACGCACAGGACCGCGCAGGCGCCCTCGCCGCGCCCGATCCCCGACAGCCGCCGCCGCAGCCGCTCGCGGAACAGGACACGGTTGGGCAGGTCGGTGAGGGCGTCGTGGGCCGCCATGTGGGCGATCCGGCTCTCGGCCTCCTTGCGCACGCCGATGTCGACATGGGTGCCGACGATCCGGCTCGCCCGCCCGTCCGCCCCGCGGGCGACGACCTTCGAGCGGGTGAGGAACCAGCCCCAGCTGCCGTCCTTGCGCCGCAGCCGGTGCTCGCACTCGAAGACCGGCGTCTCCCCCGCGAGATGCGCCCCGAGCTTTTCCAGGGCCTCGGCCCGGTCGTCGGGGTGGAGGAGCGCGCGCCACGTGCGGCCGTGGGACGGCAGCTCGCCCGGCGCGTAGCCGAGCATGTGCCACCAACGGTCCGAGGTCCAGGCCGCACCGGTGGCGAGGTCGCAATCCCACAGGCCGTCGCTGCTCGCGTCGAGCGCCAGCGCCAGGCGCTCCTCGCTCGCCTGCAGGGCCTTCCGGGCGCGCACCATGTCGTCGATGTCGAGCGCCGTGCCGATCCACTCGACGACGCCCCCCTGCTGGAGGGTCGGCACGATGACGATCGCGTGCCAGCGATACGCGCCCGCGGGGTCGCGCCAGCGCAACTCCTGGGCGAAGGTCCGCCGCTCCGCCCGCGCCTGCTGCCACGCCGCGGCGGTCGCGGCGCGGTCGTCCGGGTGCTGGGCGTCGACGCGCATGGCCTGGGAGGTGGCGCGCGGGCCGAAGAACGCCCGGAAGGGCCGGTTGCAGTACAGGGTCGTGCCGTCGTCGCGCACGAGCCAGACCATCTGCGGCAGCGCATCCGTGAGCGCCCGCAGGCGCTCCTCGCTGGCGAGCAGGGCCGCCTTCTGCCCGCTGAGCACGCCGTTCATCCGCCGCAGGCGGTCGGCGACCAGCGCGAGGGCCGAGCAGGCGAGCACCGCGAACGTGACCACGGCGATGCCGGCGGCGAGCACGGCCCGCGGCAGGCTGTCGGCCCCGCCCCCGGCGCGGGGATCGGGCACCACCTCCGCGGCGGCCATGGCGAGGAGATGCAGCAGAACGATCCCGCCGGCCAGCAGGGACGCGGCGGGAATCAGGCTGCGGCGCTGGCGCCGGAGCAGCAGGAAGGCGGCGCAGGACAGGGCGGACCCGACCAGCAGCGCCGCGACGGCCGGGCCCGGATGCCACGCGAAAGTGCCCGGCACGCGCACGCCCCGCATGCCGGTGGTGTGCATGGCCGCGACGCCGAGGCTGAGAAGAAGGCCCGCCGCGAGCCGGCCGGCCGTGCCTCGGGCTCGGCGCAGCACGCCGAGCGCCGCGAGCGCGCCGGCCACGCCGACGAGGAGCGAGGCGAGCGTCACCGCCGGATCGTAGCCGACGCCCACCCCCGGATCGTAGCCGAGCATGGCGATGAAGTGCGTGCTCCAGGTCCCAGCCCCGGCCGAGAAACCGGCGCCGAGGAGCCAGCCGAGCGAGCGCCCGCCGCGCTCGACGCGCGCCTGCCCGAGCAGCTGGAGCGCCGTATGGCAGGAGAACCACGCGACCAGCGCCGCGAGCGGAATCGCCCAGACCGTATGCTCGGCAGTCAGGCAGACGAACGCACGATACATGGCATCCCGTGAAGGCAGCGACGCGGACGTGCAGCCTGCGGTAGAGTTATTGATCAATCATTACTGCCAATGCAGCGCTACAGATCAGGATCAATGGTCGAAGACAGGCGTGGGTATGTTGTCCTATTCCCATGCAGGATTTCGATTAAATTTGTAAGTTCCTGTTTAATATGGTCGCGCGGCGGCGTGCCCGTCCGGGTGGTGGAATGCTGCGCCCGCGCCGGGTAGAACGGGTCCGGTCCTGCCGCCGGGTCCCGCAATGCACCCCCTCCCCCGCCAAAGCCCGGCCGCGTCCCCGGCTCCGCCCTTCGCGCCGGCGACGCGCCTCACCGCCCTCGACCGGCTGCGGGGCGCCCTCGTCGGGCTCGTCGTCCTGCACCACGCGGTCCTCGCCTACTGCACCTTCGGGCACGTCGACCGCGCCCACTACCACCTGTCGACGGCACCGATCGTCGATGCGCAACGCTGGGTCGGGTTCGACGTCCTGGTGCGGCTCGACGACGCCTTCTTCATGCCGCTGCTGTTTCTGCTGTCGGGGCTGTTCGTCCGGGACGGGCTGGCGCGGAAAGGGGCCGGGGCCTACCTGCGCGGGCGGGTGCTTCGCCTCGGCCTGCCCTTCGCCGTCGCCGTGACGACCCTGGTGCCGCTCGCCTACTACCCCTCGTTCCTGCAAGCCGGCGGCCCGGCGGGCTTTTCGGCGTTCTGGGTCCGGACGGTGACGGCCGGTCCCTGGCCGAGCGGGCCGCCCTGGTTCATCGGCGTCCTGCTGGCCTTCGATGCCGCCGCCGCGCTGCTCCTTACCCCGTTCGCCCGCGGCCGACCGGAGCCGGGGCGGCCCGTCGCGCCGGCCGGGGCCTTCCTCCTGCTCCTCGGTCTCTCCGGCATCGCCTATCTGCCCCTGCTCCTCGCCGTCGGCCCGGCGCGCTGGATCGGGATCGGGCCCGTGGCGATCCAGGCCAGCCGCATCGGGCTCTACGCCGCGTATTTCGCCGCCGGCGTCGCGCTCGGGAACGGTGGGATGCCGGGCATCCTGGATTTCGGCCGGGCGCTCGCCCGGCGCTGACGGCCGTGGGGCGGGCTCGCCCTCACCGCGAGCGCCGCCCTCGTCGCCGCGGCGGCCACCGGGGGCCGGTTGCCGGCGCGGGACGCGCTCGTACTGGAGGGCGCGGCCCGGACAGTGTTCTGCGCCGCCGCCGCCCTCGCGCTCCCGGCCCTGTTCCTGCGCTTCACTCACGCCCGCTCCCGCGCCTGGGACAGCCTGTCGGCGAACGCCTTCGCGATCTACCTGCTGCACTACCCGGCCGTGACCTGGGTGCAGGTCGCCCTCCTCGGCCTGCCGCTCGGGGCGGCGGTGAAGGGTGCGACCGTGTTCGTCGTCGCGCTCGCGGCGAGCTGGGCCGGCGCCTCGGCGCTGCGTCGTCTCCCTCCCGTCAGAAGGGTACTCTGAGCGATGCCGCACCATGATTCGAGCGCGGCCCGGCCGGCCGTGACCCTGCGCTGGTCATGCCTTCTCGACGGGTCGGCCGACCGGCACGACGGCGCCGTCGTCACGATTGCCGGCTGGCCCGTGACGGCCGGAGACGAGGCCGAGGCGCGCTACTGCCTGCTCATCCCCGAGCCCGTCTGCTGCCGCGGCTGCCTGCCGGGTGATCCGGCGGCCTGCATCGAGATCCTGGCCGCCGCGCCGGTCCCCCTCGACGGCCGGGAGGTCACCTTGCGCGGGGTGCTCCGGCGCCTACGGGACGATCCGTGCGGCTGGCGCTACCGGCTCGACGGCGCGGTGCTCGGCTGCGCCCCGCCGCGCCTCGGCCTGACCCGCCGCCACCTCGTCACGGCGGCCCCGCTGCTGTGCCTGCCGGTGACGGCCTTCGCACAGGCGCCCCCGGCCGGGGAGGACACCACTCGCCAGCGCGTCGAGGCGGCGTCCTTCCTCGCCGCACGGCCGACGATCGACTGCCACAGCCATGCTGGCCGAATCCTGCGGGTGGACCAGGCGGAGGGGCACGCGCCCTTCACGCCGCTCGCCGAGCCGATGCGCCGCGGCGGGCTGGCGGTTGCCTGCCTCGCCATCGTCTCCGACAGCCCGACCCACCGGGTCACGCCCGAGGGGCGGATCAGGGCGTTCCGGGAGCCCGCACCCGGCGAGCTCGGGTCCTACGCCGAGCGGGGCTTTGCCCGCCTGCACGCCCTTGTCCGCGACCAGGGCCTACGCCTCGTGCGCAACGCGACCGACCTGGCGGGCGCCCGCGCCGAGGCCCCGGCGGTGCTCGTCTCGGCGGAAGGGGCGGACTTCCTCGAAAGCGAGCTGGCGCCCCTGGAGAGGGCCTTCCACCAAGCCGCCCTGCGCCACCTTCAGCTCACGCATTACCGGGTGAATGCGCTCGGCGACATCCAGACCGAGCCGCCCGTCCATGGCGGCCTGACGGATTTCGGCGTCGAGGTGATCCGTCGGTGCGAGGCGCTCGGCATCGTGGTGGACGTGGCGCACGGCACCGAGGCCCTGGTGCGCCGGGCGGCGGAGGTGGCCGGCAACCCCCTCGTCCTCTCGCACACCTCGCTCACGACGAAGCCGACGCCGCGCACCCGCCGGATCACGCCGGATCACGCCCGGATCGTCGCGGCAACGGGCGGCGTCATCGGCCTGTGGCCGCCCACGAGCCTGTTTCCCGACCTGCCGGCGCTGGCCGACGGCATCGCCCGCATGGCGGACGTGGTCGGCGTCGGCCATGTCGGGATCGGGTCGGACATGATGGGGCTCGTCGGCCCCAGCGCCCTGCCGGACTATACGGCCCTGCCCGACCTCGCCGCGCTCCTTCTCGGGCGGTTCACGCCGGAGGAGGCGGCCGGCATCCTCGGCGGCAACTACCTCCGGGTCGCCCGGGCGTGCCTGCCGGCGTGACGATCCCCTGCCCGGCGGCGCTCTCGATGCCGGCCTCCCGGCCGGGGCGTCGCGCGCCGGCCGCCGCACCCGGGGCGAACAGCGCGTCGAGGGCGGCGACATCCGAAGGCCCGAGGACGTGGTCGGCGGCGGCCGCGTTCTCGGCCAGGCGCTCGGGCCGGCGGGTGCCGGCCCGGGTCGCCTCCCGCATGCCCATGACCGGGCCCCATGACCGGTCGGGGCCGCTACGGCGGCGGCGGGTCGAGCAGCACCCAGAGCCGCGCGATCCGCCCGTCGACGATCTCGGCGGCGTCCGTCCCGGTCACCGCGACGGGGCCGCCCTCCGGGCCCGCCGTCCAGCGCAGGGTGCCGAGGCCGTGATGGCCGACGGCCCGGCCCTCCGGGACGAACCGGAAGGCCGGCCCGAACTGCTCCAGGAGCCGGCCCGCCACCTCGGAGATCGCCGCCCGGCCCCGGACGAGGCCCGTCGGCTCGTACATCACCGGCTCGGCGACGAAGAGCTCGTCGAGGGCGGCGGTCCTCCCGGCAGGATCGCGCTCGTTGAAGACGCGCGCCAGGTTCGCGCGCAGCAGGTGGTCGTAATCGGGCTCGCCCGCGGCAGGGGCCACCGTGGTGTCCGGCATGGCGTTGGTCCTTCCGCTCGCGGGGATCAGGCCTCTACGAAGGCGAGGAGGTCGGCGTTCAGCGTCTCGGCGTTCACCGTCAGCATGCCGTGGCTGTAGCCCGGATAGGTCTTGAGCGTGCCGTTGCGCAGGAGCGTCACGGATGTGCGGCCGGCCGCGTCGATCGGGACGATCTGGTCGTCCTCGCCGTGGAGCACCAGGGTCGGCACCACGATGCCCCGCAGGTCGCCGGTCTGGTCGGTCTCCGAGAAGGCCTTGATGCCGTGGTAATGCGCCAGGGCCGAGCCCATCATGCCCTGGCGCCACCAGTTGCGGATCACGCCCTCGGACCCCTGGGCGCCCGGCCGGTTGAAGCCATAGAACGGACCGCTCGGCACATCGAGGAAGAACTGCGCCCGGTTGGCGGCGAGCGCGGCGCGGAACCCGTCGAAGACCTCGATCGGCAGGCCGCCGGGATTGGCCTCGGTCCTGAGCATCAGGGGCGGCACGGCGCTGACGAGGACCGCCTTGGCGACGCGCCCCTGCGGCCCGCCGTGGCGCGCGACGTAGCGGGCGACCTCGCCGCCGCCGGTCGAGTGCCCGATGTGGATCGCGTTCATGAGGCCGAGCTGGTGCACGACCGCCGCCGCATCCGCGGCGTAATGGTCCATGTCGTGCCCACTCGGCGTTTGCGACGAGCGGCCGTGGCCGCGCCGGTCATGCGCCACGACCCGGTAGCCGCGGGCCGCGAAGAACAGCATCTGCGCGTCCCAGTCGTCGGAGGAGAGCGGCCAGCCGTGATGGAACACGATGGGCTGCGCCTGCCGCGGTCCCCAGTCCTTGTAGAAGATCTGAACGCCGTCGCCGGTGGTCACGAAGCTCATCGGGGATTCTCCTGCCGCGGGACCGGCACGGGTCGGGCCGGTGGGCAGGATCTAACATACCGGAGCGGCGGCGTGGGGCGGAAGCCGGGCGCTCAGTCCGTCTCCTCGGCCGGGCCGTCGGAGGCCGCCTCCGGCTCGGCCGGCGTCGGCGTGAAGGCCGGCTTGGCGGGCTTGTTCTTCCGGGCCGAGGCGGGCGGGGCGGTGTGGGCCGGCATCTCCGCCAGCCGCGCGACGCGCGCCTTGAACTCCTCGTTCGACGGGCTGCGGGCCGAGCCGGTGATGAACATCTTGGCCATGGCCGATCCTCTCGTGCGGGATGGCGGACCCGCCGGAGGCGCATCTGCCCGCGATCGGTGCCGCTGGACAGATTTCGCGATCATCGCGGAAAGGACGAACCGGAGCGGGCGCGGTCGCGCTCCGACAATCCAGGACGTCCTGCCTCTGATCGACCGTTCGACGATGAACGGTTTCGTCGCCGCCGACAAGGCGAATTCTTATCCGCGTCCCGTCATCGTCGCAGCAGCGGCCGGGCGGAGAGCGGAGTGTCGCCCCCGCCGGGCGGATCCCGGCCGGCCCGGTCGCGCTGGCTCGAGCACTTCACGATCGCACTGCAATCGCGAAGCTCTCCATGTCTTTGGCTTTACCGCATTTTCTGCGACGAACCGGTTTCCGCTTCGTCGGAAGATGCTCTAGCGCCGGCGCGGGTCGGCCGGGCGGAAGGCGCGCTCCACGGCGGCGGTGGCGCTGGCATAGGCCCGCTCCTCGCTGTCGTGCGGCCGGTCCGACCGCTCGAGCAGCTTGCCGTGCTTGCGGATCGCCCAGCCGAATTTTCCTTTCGGGCTGCTCAGCGGGGCCACCTCGATGGTGAAGGGATAGAATTCGTTGTCGCTCATCCGCGGAACTATGGCATGGAACCCCGGCGCAGGACAAACCTCCCGCGCGCGCCATCCCAAGTCGATCTTGCCCAGGTCGATCCCGCCCCGCTCGATCCCGCCCTCGACGCGCCACCCCCGCGCGTGCGATAGCCGGCGCCTTTCCGGATCTTCGCCGCCCTGACGGCACGGCGCGGTCCGATGGAGTGCGATTCTTGATCCCCTGGGTTCACCTCGACACCAGCGCCATCCCCGGCGAGACCGCGTCCCTGCGCCTGATGCGCCGGGGCGACGAGTTCGCGATCGTGGTCGACTCGATCGAGCTGATGAACAGCCGCCGCAGCGGCTCGGAGCGGGCGCTCGCCAGCCTCGCCTGCGCGCGCCTGCGCGGGCGTCCGGCGCCGCGGGTGCTGATCGGCGGGCTCGGCATGGGCTTCACCCTGCGGGCGGCGCTGGCCGAGCTCGCGCCGGGCGCCAGGGTCGAGGTCGCCGAGTTGGTTCCGGCGGTCGCCGCCTGGGCCCGGGGTCCGCTCGCGCATCTCTTCGCCGGCAGCCTCGACGATCCCCGGGTGGCCCTGCACGAGACCGACGTCCACCACCTGATCGCCAACACGCCCGGCGGCTACGACGCCATCCTGCTCGACGTCGACAACGGGCCGGAAGGGCTGGTCCAGCGCACGAACGACCGGCTCTACGACGTCGCCGGTCTCGGCCGCGCCCGGCGGGCGCTGCGGCCGGGCGGCGTGCTCGGCGTGTGGTCGGAGAGCCCCGACCGCAAGTTCAAGTCCCGCCTTCAGCGCGGCGGCTTCGCGGTCGAGGAGCACAAGGTGCGCTCGGCCGGCAGCGGCAGGCGCCACGTGGTGTGGATCGGGGAGCGGGTGGACGGCGCGGGGGCGGGCCCGCGCTAGAGCATTTTCCGACGAAACGGATACCGGTTCGTCGAAGGTATGCGGCCAAACAAGGACCTGGAGAGCTTCGCGATTGCAGCGCGATCGTGAAGTGCTCTAGCGGCCCCCGCCCACCGGATTCGGGCGGAACGCCCATCTCCCGCGGCAAATCGGTTTGCGCGGCCGCGAGCGTCATGCGAGCCTGACGGAACCTGGGGCGGAGCGCCGCACCCGCCACGAGCCTGCCATGACCCTGCGCGGCCCCAACCTTCGCCTGGAAGGATCGACCATCGGGCCGCGGACCATCCCCGCCTGGCGCGAAGCCGTGGCGCCGTTCTGGGACGTCGAGATCCGCAAGGAGGACACCCCGGATTTCCGCGGCCGGTCGGAGGTCTACCACCTCGGCAACGCGATCATCGGCCTGACCGCGGCCTCCGGCCTGCGCAACGAGCGCTCGCGCAGCCTCGTCGCCCGCATGGGCGTCGACCACGTGGCGGCACAGCTGCGGATGGAGGGGTGGGCGACGATCCAGGCCGCCGGGGAGGAGGCGCCGGTCGAACCCGGCGACGTTGCCCTGCTCGACCTCGCGCAAGCCCTGTCGCTGGGCTCGACCGATTACCGCGCCATCACCGTCATCATCCCGCGCGCCCTGTTTCCGGAGGGCGGGAGCCGGCTCGGCGCGGCGCACGGGACGGTCCTGCGCGCCGGCGACCCGTTCGGGGCGCTGGTCGGCGACCACCTGCGCTCGCTCGGCCGGAACGTGCCGCACTTCACCCCCGCGGAGGCACGGATCGCCGCGCAGGCCACGGCCTGCCTCCTGTCCGCCGCGGCCGGCAGGGCCACCGAGGCCGGCGCCGGCGGGCGCGCCGCGGAGCGCATGCCGGTCCTCCTCGCCATCCGCGGCCACATCGACGCCGAGATCGGCTCGCCCGAGCTCGGCGTGGAGCAGATCTGCCGCCGCTTCGGTGTCTCGCGCAGCGCCCTCTACCGCCTGTTCGCGCCCCTGGGCGGCGTGGTCGAGTACATCCGTCGCCGCCGGCTCGCCCGCGCCTACCGCGACCTCGCCGAGGGCGGCGGGCAGGCCGCGCGGGTCTCCGAGATCGCCTACCGCTACGGCTACGGCAGCCCGGCGAGCTTCACCACCGCCTTCCGCGCCGAGTTCGCGGTGAGCCCCGCCGACGTGAGGGCCGCGGCGCGCGGCGCGGCGCCGGAGCGGCAGAGCCTCCCGGAGGGGACGGCCGGGGGCTGGGACGGCTTCTACGACTGGGTCATGACGCTCGACGCCTGAACCGGGCATCCGAGCGAAGCCGGTTTCCGCGTCGCGAATGCGATCCGATAGGATCGCCTGAAGCGATCAACCGGAGATCATACGATGCCGCCGCACCTTTGAACGGGTCCGTTCGAAGGCGCAAGGCAAGCCCGGACGGACGCCGGCACCGATGCGCCGGACGCCGGCGCGAGGATATGGGACGCCGGCGCAAGGAATTGGGACGAAGCGCGGTCGTCCCGGCGCCGTCCGCGCCCGACATGCCGCCCCATCGATGCGGATTGGGAGAGGGCGGGTGCGGCGAGGGAACGGGCGGCGGCGGGGACCCGCCGGCATGCGGCGCGGCGACGAGCCCCTGGTGCGGCGCTGGATCGGCGCCAGGCGCCGCCGCGCGGCCCGGCAGGCGCGGGACGCGAGCGGCGCGGGCGCCGAGATCATCGCGCTGACCTGGGCCCAGACGTTCGGCCGCGGCGCGACGCCCGCAGGGCCCGACGCGACGCGGGAGCGGGACGCCGGCGGATCGTGCGTCGAGGGGCGGCCGGGTTCCTGAGCGCCCCTGGCGGACTGAGCAGATTTCGCCGAAGCGGTTGCCGGTTCGGCGAAATCTGCGGCACAACAAGAACCTAAGCGGACGAAGCGCTGGCCTGCCCACACAAGGCTGCTTGGCGCTCAGCCCTTCCAGTTCTTCAGGGCCGCGAACGGGCTGTCGGCGGTCGCGCCCTTCGGCGGGCACAGCACCGGCTCGACCTGCGCCACCGCGTCGGCGAGCGAGAAGGCGGTGCCGCTCGGGAGCTTGCCGCCGGCGGCGTCCTGGTGGCCGCCGCCGCGGAACAGGCGCGCGCCGTCGAGGGCGGTGCCGTCGATCGAGCGGAACGACAGGGTGCCGGCGCGCTGCACGTTGACGAGCCGCTTGGCGCGCCCGCTCGCCATGACCAGGTCGGAGACCCGCTGGAAGGTGCCAGCATCGAGGGCGAAGGACAGCAGCGTGCCGTCCGGCAGCGCGTGGAACAGCGCGTCGGAGCGGGCGAGCGCCCGGGCCATCCGCTGGCGGGTGGTGAGGCTCGCGTCGTCGCCGGGCTCGTCGCGCATCAGCTCGTCTACGATCGCGCCGCGGATCGCCGGCACGGCCCGCTCCAGCTCGGCCGGGGTGGCGCCGGCGCGTAAGCGCGCGGTCGCCTCCAGCAGCAGGCGGGCGACGAAGGGGTCGTGCGCCGGGTGCCCGACCGGCACCAGGGTGCCGACATTGTCCCAGAAGATCTCGTCGAGGGAGAAGCCGCCGGGGAAGCGGGGATCGTCCTTGCGCCAGAGGTCGAGGGCGTCAACCGAGGCGACCAGCAGCGCGAGATCGTCGGCCCGGGCGGGGTCGGCCTCCCGCGTGGCGAACAGGGCGCGGTGGGTCGCGACCATCTTCGTCGCGCTCGATCCCTCGTCGATGAGGACGGTGACCGAGGGATCGCCGAGGTCGAACCGCGACAGGCGCGGGTTGTCGGCATCGGCCTTCGGCTCCAGCCCCTGACGGCGCATCTGGTCGATCGAGGAGGTGTGGTGGTCGAGCACCACCAGCCGGTGCTGGGCCTCGGGTTCGCGCTTGCGGTTCATGGCGGCGAAGCGGCGCAGGAAGGCGATCGTCGGCTCCTCGATGCCGAGATCGGTGATGAGCACCATCTCCGCCGCCTTGGTCTTGGTCAGGCGCTTCAGCTCGTCGTCGACCACGGGACCGACATCGCCGTAGCGCGGCACGTGCACGATCCGGGCCGGCTCGGCATAGGCCGCGACGAGGGTCGCGGCGCCGTAGCCGTCGAGGTCGTGGTGGGTGATCTGGGTCAGGCGCACGGGATAAGGGTCCAAAAGTCGGTTCGGGTCGAGGGTGGATCCGGTCAGCATAGCGGCTTTGCGCAGGGCCCGGCAGGGCCCTCGCGTCGGTATGAAACCCCCGGCGCCGCGAATCGCCGTCAGGCCGCCCGCGACAGGTCGCTGTCGAGCCCGGCGACCACCCGCTCCAGCGCCGCGAAGCAGGCCGGGTCGAAGGCGGCGCCGACATCCGCCCGCATGATGCCGAGCGCCTTCTCGATCGGCATCGCGGCGCGGTAGGGGCGGTTGGCGGTGAGCGCGTCGAACACGTCCGCCACCGAGACGATCCGGGTCTCTTGCGCGATGGCCTCGCCCGAGAGGCCGCGGGGATAGCCCTTGCCGTCGAGGCGCTCGTGATGGGCGCCGCCGATCTGCGCGATGGCGTGGAAGGCGGCGACGCGGGCGAGGATCGTCTCGGAGAGGAGGGCGTGGTTGCGCATGTCGCGCCACTCCGCCTCGTCGAGCTTGGCCGCCTTGTCGAGGATCGCGTTCGAGACCCCGAGCTTGCCGACGTCGTGCAGGAGCGCCGCCCGGCGCAGCCAGCGCCGGGCCTGCGCGTCGTAGCCGAGTTCCGCCGCGATCCGGTCGGCATAGGCCGCGACCCGCTCGGAATGGCCGGAGGTGAACGGGCTCTTGGCGTCGATCACCTGGGCGAAGGCGCGGGCGATGTCGTCGAGGTAATCCTCGTCGACGACGAGGCCGGCCCGTGCCGGCTCCAGCGCCGCGACGGCATCCGTCACGGTCTCCGAGGCCAGGGTCTCCCAGAAGCCCGGCATCGCGGCCGCCCGCTCGAAGGCCGCGACGGCATCGGGGTCGAACCAGGTGCCGGCCCGGGCCCGCACCTCGGCGAGCGCCGCCGCCGGCCCGGCGCTGGTGTGGAAGACGTCGACGACCTGCGACAGGAGGGCGATGCGGGCGTAGAGCGGGATCTCGGGGCCGGCACGCCGGTCGGGCCGGCCCTTGCCGTTCCAGTGCTCGTCGAGGGCGTGGATCGCCTCGCACACGACGGGCGGGAAGCGCAGCCGCGCGGCGATCTCGGCCCCGCGCTGGCAGCGGGTCTGGATCAGGTCGTCGACGATCGCGCCGCCGTTCTGGAGGATGTTGAGCACGGCCCGGAAGCGTTCGGCCAGGCCCGCCTTGAGCCCGGTATGCGAGAAGACGAAGCCCAGCACCTGGGGCAGGCTGTCGCTCACCGTCTTGAAGTCGCGCTTGAAGCCGAGGTCGTCGGACAGGTACAGCTCGCAGATCCGCGCCGCGTTGCTGGAGCAGCCGAGGTCCTTCAGCATCACCGTGTAGTAGAGCTCCCACAGCCGGTCGGGGGCCAGGCCCATCTCCCGGCCGACCTGCATGCCGATCCAGGTGGCGCGGACGCAGTGACCGGGCGGCTGGCCCTCAGTGAGGTCGAGGGCGTGGCTCAGCGCGCCGAGCAGCTCGGACAGCGGGATTCCCTCGATCGGGATATCCCCTGCCGGGTCGTCCGCGACGGTGTGCAAGCTCGGCGTCGTCAAAGGCCCCTCCCCTCGTCGTCCGGACGAGTTAGCGCCTCCGCACTAAGATTTGCTGAGCGCACGAGTCGTTGGCGTGCAGCCGATTCGGGTTTTCGGGCAGATGCCGGTTGCAGCCCCTCCCTGCCGCCGGCCTGCATGGAGCAGCCGCTTCAGCCGCCCCCGGCGGCGACCGCCTCGATCAGGCGCAGGTGCGCCGGCAGGCAGACCCGCTTCAGGTCGTAGGCGAGCGCCGTATCCCGGGCCGCCGCCCGCAACGGGGCCACAGAACCGGGATCGGCCAGGGCCGCGACCACCGCCTCGGCGATCGCCTCCCTGGAGAAGAAATCGACCAGGATCCCGTTCTCGCGGTGGCGGATCACCTCCTCGACCGGCGGCGTCGCCGAGCCGACGACGCAAGCGCCCAGCGCCATCGCCTCCAGCATCGACCAGGACAGCACGAACGGGTAGGTCAGGTAGACGTGGGCCGCGGAGACCCGCAGCAGGTCGACGTAGTCGCGGTAGGGGATCTTGCCGACGAAGTGGACGCGGGAGAGATCGAGATCCGCCTTGACCTCGTCGAGGTAGATCTCGCGCCAGGTCCGGCCGGCGGAGGGCCTCGCGCCGTAGCTGGTGTCGCTGCCGCCGACGATCACCGCCCGGGCCTTCGGGCGCCGGCGCAGGATCTCGGGCAGCGCCCGCATGAAGCTGTGGTAGCCGCGGTAGGGTTCGAGGTTGCGGTTGACGAAGGTGACGACCTCGTCGGCCGCGCCGAGCGGCAGCCGGCCGCGGCCGAGCGTGATGCGGACCCGCGGATCGGGCCGCAGGAGATCGGTGTCGATGCCGTCGTGGATGACGCTGAGCCGGTCGCGGAAGACGGCCGGGATCCGGCTCGCCTGCCAGGCGGTGGGGCTGACGAGCCGGTCGGAGGCCTCGAACGCGAGGAGCTGCCCGGCGTTGCGGGCCCGCGTCCGGAAGGCGTCGCCCTCGGGACTCGGGAATTCCGGATCGAAGCCGGAATCGGCGCCGGTCGCGCTGTAGAAGAACTCCGCGAAGGTCAGGAGCCGGGCCCGCGGCCAGACGTCCTTGAGGAACAGCGTCTCGCCCCAGCCGGAATGGCCGCAGATCACGTCGGGGCAGAAACCCTCGGCCTTCAGCGCCAGGCCCGCCCGCGCCGCCGCCTCGGCCCGCAGGGTCGCGGTCTCGAAGCTCGCCGCCAGCGGGTGGATGCCCGGGGTGGAGCGGCCCGCGACCGCGTAGCGGACGTGGCGCACCCCCGGCAGGACGGGGGCGGGGTTGATGCCGAGCGCCACGACCTCGGTGCCGGGCCGGGCGGCCAGCGCCGGGGCGACGTGGCGGTACTGGCCGGGGAAGTTCTGGTGGACGAAGAGGACGCGCATCGGGTCTCGGGGCCGGTCCTCGGGCGGATCGTGCGATCCCGTGTGTAGCACCGACCCCGACCGCCGCGGAACACGCCCGGATTGCTTCCAGCCGGCCTTTCCGCCCATCTGGGGCGATGCCGCACCACGCATGAGGACACCGGATGCTGACCCTGCGCCAGATCGAGGTCGCCCGCGCCGTGATGGTGGCCGGGACCATCGCGGGCGCGGCCCGGCTCCTCAACGTCTCGGCGCCGGGCATCAGCCGGCTGATGAAGTACACCGAGACCTCGCTCGGCATCCGCCTGTTCGACCGGCGAGCCGGGCGGCTGGTGCCCTCCGAGCAGGCGCGCCACGTCTTCGAGCAGATCAACGCGGTGTTCGAC
Organism: Methylobacterium sp. Gmos1; assembly: GCF_053764715.1. Classification (NCBI taxonomy): domain Bacteria; kingdom Pseudomonadati; phylum Pseudomonadota; class Alphaproteobacteria; order Hyphomicrobiales; family Methylobacteriaceae; genus Methylobacterium; species Methylobacterium sp. Gmos1. The sequence goes on from NZ_JBSNCC010000006.1 coordinate 82,434, forward strand.
AAGGTCGAGGACCTGCGCTTCGTGCTCGAGCGGACGCAGGGCGGATCGGGCCAGGAGCTGCTGATCGGCTCGGTGCCGTCGATCTCGCACGTGATGGTGCCCCGCGCGATCGAGCGCGTGCGGGCGGCCTATCCCCACCTCGTCATCGACATCAACATCCTCAAGCTCGAGGAGGCGATCGACTACCTGCTGCTCGGCAAGGGCGAGGTGGTGGCGATGAGCTACCGCTTCGACCACCCGGCGCTCACCTTCGAGCCGCTCGCCCGCGGCGGCCTGTTCTGCATCGTGCCGCTCGACCATCCGCTCGCCGCCCGCACCTCGATCTCGGCCGACGAGATCGTCCGCCACCCGCTCATCGGCATCGACCCGAACGATCCCTACGGCCGGATCATGTCCGACATCTTCCGCGCGCGCGGCCTGTCCTACGGCATCACGATCCGGGCCCGGTTCGGCTCGACGGTGTGCTCGCTGGTGCGGGCGGGCCTCGGCATCGCGGTGATCGACCAGTTCACCATCGCGTACGACGCCTTCCCGGGCATCCGGGTGCTGCCGATCGACGAGGCGCCGGCCTTCGAGACCTGGATCGCCATGAAGGCCGGGACCGCGCTCAGCATGTTCGCCGGCAGTTTCGTGCGCTTCCTGCGCCAGGAGATGGCCCGGCCGGGCCAAGTGGCCCTTCCGCCGTAACATGATGTTACGATCGGCGCGCAACTTGGTACTCATGGCGGGGGCAAGGTGGAGATATCGTGCAGCCCACGGGAGAGCTCGCCGCGGGCGGGCGCTGAAGACGAAAGGGCCTCGCACCATGGCTCACGGACACGCCAGGCCCATCCTGCTCGGGCTGATCGGATCGCCGATCGCCCATTCCGCCTCGCCGGCGATGCATGAGGCCGCCGCCGAGGCGGTCGGGTTGCAGGCGCATTACCAGCTCGTCGACGTGCCCGGGGCCGACGCCGCGCGGCTGCGGGGCCTGCTGGCGTCGCTCGCCCCGATCGGGTTCTCGGGCGTCAACGTCACGTATCCGTACAAGGAGATGGTGCTGCCGCTCCTCGACGACCTGTCGCCCGGCGCGCGTGCCGTCGGGGCCGTCAACACGATCGTCGTCCGGGCCGGCCGGCTCACCGGCCACAACACCGACATGACGGGCTTTGCCCGCGCCCTGCGGCAGGCCTTCGGGCCGGCGCCCGACGGCCCGGTGGCGCTGATCGGCGCCGGGGGCGTTGGCAAGGCGGTCGCGGTGGCGTTCGCGGGCTTTCCCGGCATCGAGGTCCGCCTCGTCGACGCCGACCCGGCCAAGGCCGCTTCGGTGGCGGCCGCACTCGAGGGGCGGGCGCGGCTGCGGGTCTGCCGCAGCGTCGAGGAGGCGGTCGAGGGCGCCCGCGGGATCGTCAACGGCACCCCGGTCGGCATGCTGCCGGACCGCGGCACGCCGGTCCCCCTCGGTCTGCTCCGCCCGGAGATGTGGGTGGCGGACGCGGTCTATTCCCCGCTCTGGACGCCGCTCTTGTCCGAGGCGGCCCGGATCGGCGCCCGCACCATGACCGGGCGCGAGCTCGCCATCCACCAGGCCCTCGACGCCTTCGCGCTATTCACCGGGCGCGAGGCGCCGGCCTCCGCGATGGAGCGGGCCTTCGACCGCGCGGTGGCGCCGCTAGCCGCCTGACGCGCGACGCTCCCCCGCACAAGCCAGGCCATGCCCTTGCTTTTCGGGGGCGAATATGGAATGGCCGCAACCGGTTTCGATTGATCTTTACTTTACGCCATTGACGTCGCAACCCTGAAGAAAAACCAAGCTTACCCCAGGATATCCGGATCAAGTCTGCCCGGATCCCGAAGGCGGCACGGATCCCGTCGAACAGTGGAGGAACCCCCGATGAGTGCGATACAAGGCGATCACGCCCACGACCGCCAGCAATCCAAGAAGGCCGCCGCGAGCGCCTGGATCGGCTCGGCGCTGGAATACTACGACTTCTTCATCTACGCGACGGCGGCGTCGCTGATCTTCCCGCAGCTGTTCTTCCCGTCGAACAACCCGACGGTGGCGATCGTGGCCTCGCTCGCGACCTACGGCGTCGGCTACGTCAGCCGGCCGATCGGCGCCTTCGTGCTCGGCCACTGGGGCGACACCCACGGGCGCAAGCAGGTGCTCGTCCTGTGCATGTTCCTGATGGGCTTCTCGACCATCGCGGTCGGGCTCCTGCCCACCTACAGCCAGGTCGGCATCCTCGCGCCGATCCTGCTCGTCATCCTGCGGCTGATCCAGGGCTTCGCCGTCGCCGGCGAGATCTCGGGCGCCAGCTCGATGACCATGGAGCACGCGCCGTTCGGCCGCCGCGGCTTCTTCGCCAGCTTCACCCTCCAGGGCGTCCAGGCCGGCCAGATCCTCGCCGCCGCGGTGTTCCTGCCGCTTGCCGCCTACATGCCGACCGAGGCGTTTAACACCTGGGGCTGGCGCATCCCGTTCCTGCTCAGCTTCGTCGTGATCATCGTCGGCTACATCATCCGCCGGGAGGTCGACGAGACTCCGGCCTTCGCCGCCGAGGAGACGAAAGGCGAGGTCGCCCGCGCGCCGATCGTCGAGGCCTTCACCACCTCGTGGCCCGACATGCTGCGGGTGGTGTGCATGGCGCTGATGAACGTGATCCCGGTGGTCACCACCATCTTCGGCGCGGCCTACGCGGTCCAGGCCGCCTACGGCGTCGGCTTCCACAAGGACGTCTACCTGTGGATCCCGGTGCTGGGCAACATCCTGGCGGTGGTGGTGATCCCGTTCGTCGGCAACCTGTCGGACAAGATCGGCCGGCGCCCGCCGATCATCGTCGGTGCGCTGGGCTCGGGCCTGCTGTCCTTCGGCTACCTGTACGCCATCAGCATCGCCAACGTGCCGCTGGCGATCGTGATGTCGCTGCTGATGTGGGGCATCGTCTACCAGGGCTACAACGCGGTTTTCCCGAGCTTCTACCCCGAGCTGTTCCCGACCCGCACCCGGGTCTCCGCGATGGCGATCTCGCAGAACGTCGGCACCGCCATCACGGCGATGCTCCCGGCCCTGTTCGCCACCGTGGCGCCTCCCGGCTCGGCCAACATCCCGCTCACCATCGGCTCCATAGCGCTGGCGATTACCGCGGTGGCGGCGGTCGCGGCCTTCAGCGCCCGGGAGACCTACCGCATCCCGATGAAGGATCTCGGCCAGCCCCGCGCGGTGCCGCTGCCGAAGTCGGACTACGACCGCCTGCGCAACGAGGCGATGGCGTGAGGATGATCCGGCCCGGGAAACCCGGGCCGGCTACCATGACGGTCGCGGGCCGGGCGCGGAGAGCGCCCGGCCCGTTTTCGTTCGCGTGGCGAGCCTGATGCCCCATGCCGCCTCTCCGATGATCGCGAATGCGCCCTAGGCGTATGCCTGCGTCAGGTCTATGCTCGGCCCGCGTGCGGGGCTAGCGTCATGCTCTTCGAGTGGGACGACGAGAAGAGCCAGGCGACGCTCGCCGCGCGAGGCTTCGATTTCGCTCATGCCGCCCGCGTGTTCGAAGGGCTCACCGTGCAGACGCACGATCAGCGCCGGGCCTACGGAGAGATGCGGGTCAGTGCGGTCGGCGAGGTGGACGGGGACATGTTCCAGGTCGTGTTCACCGATCGCCCGTCCGGGCGGCGGATCATCTCGGCTCGCAAGGCCAGCCGGAGGGAGCGCAGGGAATGGCACGCGTTAGTCTTGAAGACCTTCGCGCGACTGCCGCCGGCATAGATCGCGCCAAGATCGACGCAACGACGGAGGAGGACATCCGGCGCCACGCCATCGAGGACGGCGAGGATCCGGACGCGGTGCCGACAGGCTACCGGCTCTTACAGCCGGTAACGGCCATCCGGGCGAAGCTCGGCATGACCCAGAGCGCCTTCGCGGGCGCCCTGGGTGTGCCGGTGGCGACGCTGCGCAACTGGGAACAGGGACGCAAGCCGCCCGACCCGGCCGCCGCGGCGCTGCTCCGCGTCGTGGACCGCGAGCCGGAAGCCGTCTTCCGCGCGCTCGGGGTCGCGCTCCCGAAGCTGGGACGGACGACGATGCCCCGTCGCCCCACCGCACGGGAGGGTTCGGCAGGCGGATCCGGGGCGCGGTCCCCGAAGCCGCGCGGCTGACGATCCCCGCGAGGCCGGGGCCGCCAAGCTGGATTTCGCCGGCGAGATAGGGCATCGGGCAGTGCATCCCCTTCGAGACACGGGCGCCCATGACCGAGACCTCCCCGATCCCGCAGGCCGCGCGCCCCAAGCTCGTCCTCGCCTCGGCCTCGCCCCGGCGCCTCGCCCTGCTCCAGCAGGCGGGGCTGGAGCCCGACGCCCTTCTGCCGGCCGACCTCGACGAGGCGCCGCTGAAAGCCGAGAAGCCGCGCGACCTGGTGCGTCGGCTCGCCCGGGCCAAGCTCGACGTGGCGGTGGCGGCGGCGCGCGGCACCGAGGACCTGCGCGACGGCTACGTGGTGGCGGCCGACACGGTGGTGGCGGTGGGCCGGCGCATCCTGCCGAAGGCCGAGGTGACCGACGAGGCGGCGGCCTGCCTGCGGCTGCTCTCCGGCCGGGCGCACCGGGTCTACACCGCGGTCTGCGTCGTCGGCCCCAAGGAGCGGCCGCGGGAGCGTCTGGTCGAGAGCCGGGTGCGGTTCAAGCGCCTCTCGGCGCGTGAGATCGACAGCTACCTCGCCAGCGGCGAGTGGCGCGGCAAGGCCGGGGGCTACGCGATCCAGGGGCTCGCCGGCTCCTTCGTGGTCAAGCTCGTCGGCTCCTACAGCGCCGTGGTCGGCCTGCCGCTCTACGAGACGGTCGGGCTGCTCGAAGGCGAGGGTTTCCCGGTCCGCGCCGCCTGGCGCGACGCGGCCTGACCGCGAACAGGAGGCGCGCGTGACGACGCCCGACGATGCCAAGGTGCCGGCCTGCCCGATCTGCGGCAAGCCGGCGGTGCCGGAATCCAAGCCGTTCTGCTCCAAGCGCTGCGCCGACGTCGATCTCCAGCGCTGGCTCAGCGGACGCTACGCGATCCCGGGCCGGGAGGACGACGCCCTCGGCCAAGATCCCTCAAACAGAGGCGACGGCTCGCGGGAGGAGTGAGGGGATACTGCGGGAGAGCAGGGAACGGCCGGGGTCCTTCCCGGTTGACGGCGGCCTGATGTGAACCGGCCGCCGGAGCCCTTCCCCCATGTCGTCCGATTTCCCCAACCCCCTCACCAAGCATCCCCGTCCGCCCTTCGAGGGCCAGCCGCAGGGCTTTCCGGGCCTGACCGGCCGGATGAAGCCCGAGCCCGACCACGGCGAGGCGAGCTACAAGGGCTCGGGCAAGCTCACCGGCCGGGCGGCGCTGATCACCGGGGGCGATTCCGGCATCGGCCGGGCGGTCGCGATCGCCTATGCCCGCGAGGGCGCCGACGTGGCGATCTCGTACCTGCCCTCCGAGCAGGGCGACGCCGAGGCCGTCGCCGGATGGGTCGAGAAGGCCGGGCGCCGCGCCCTCCTGCTGCCGGGCGACCTCAAGGAGCGGGCCTACGGCCGCGAGATCGTCGCCCGCACCGCCGAGGCCTTCGGCCGCCTCGACGTGGTGGTGAACAACGGCGCCTTCCAGCAGCCGAACCATGACCTCGCCTCGATCGACGAGGACGTCTTCGAGGACCATTTCCGCACCAACGTGTTCGGGTCGTTCACTGTGACCAAGGCGGCGATGGCGCATCTGAAGCCCGGCGCCTCGGTGATCTTCACCTCGTCGGTCAACTCCAAGCACCCGATGCCCTCGCTGCTGGCCTACAGCGCCACCAAGGGGGCCCTGAGCAACCTGGTGCTGAGCCTGGCGCAGCTGCTGGCCGAGAAGGGCGTGCGGGTGAACGGCGTGCTGCCGGGCCCGATCTGGACCCCGTTCATCCCGTCCGGGATGGAGGAGGATTCCGTCAAGTCCTTCGGCAGCCAGGTCCCGTTCGGCCGCCCGGGCCAGCCGGCGGAGCTCGCCTCGGCCTACGTCATGCTGGCCTCGGACGAGAGCAGCTACACCTCCGGCGCGCTGGTGACGGTGGCGGGAGCGATGCCGGTGCTGTGAGGCGCCGGCCGCGCGGGGACGACCCGGGAACGGCCGTCCGCGCCGCGGTCACGGCTCGATGAGGTGCGGCACGAAGCGGGCCCGGTCGGTGGTGATCGGCCCGTCGCCCTCGCGCAGGCACAGTCCGGCGGGCTCGTCCCCGACGATCCAGCTGCCGACGAGCGCGTGGCGCCCGTCGAAGCGCGGCAGCGCGGCGAGGCCCTGGCGGACGAAGCCCTCGGCGCCGTAGGGCCCCTCGACCCGGGCCGCCACCGCGCCGTCGCGCACGATCAGCACGTTGGCGCCCTCCCGGGCGTGGAGCGGCTTCTTCACGAAGCTGTCGCCGAGGACGGCCTTGGCCGGGTCGTCCTCGAAGAAGGTCGGCAGCAGGTTCGGGTGGCCCGGCGCCATCGCCCAGAGATGGGCCAGCATCCCCTTGTTGGACAGGACCGCCTTCCAGGGCGGCTCGACGAAGCGGGTGGCCGAGGCGCCGACCGCCCGGCCGAACGGATCGGAAAAGATCCATTCCCACGGATAGAGCTTGAACAGGGCCTCGATCGGGCGCCCGGCCTCGTCGACGAACCAGCCATCGGAATCGAGCCCGATCGCCTCGACCGGCAGGAACGGGGCGGCAAGGCCGGCCTGGAGCGCGCAATCCTGGAGATAGGCGAGCGTGCCGCGATCCTCCGGCGCGTCGGCAAAGCCCGCGAAGGCGAGGCGGTCCGAGCGGCCGACCTCGGCGAGGCGCGCCACCAGCCGCTCGTGCAGGGCGTTGAACTGGTCCGAGCCCGCCGGCAGGCGGCCGCGGGCGAGCCCGTCCTCGAGCCAGAGCCACTGGAACACCGCGCTCTCGTAGAGCGCGGTCGGCGTGTCGGAATTGTATTCGAGGAGCTTGGCCGGCCCGGTGCCGCCGTAGCTGAGGTCGAGGCGGCCGTAGAGCGCGGGGTCGCCCCGGCGCCAGCTCGCCCGGACGGCGTCGAAGGCGTGCTCGGGGATCGCCAGCGAGGCGAGGATCGCCTCGTCCTCGACCGCGCGCGCGACGAAGGCGAGGCAGAGCGCGTGCAGGTCGCGGCTCGGCGCCTCGATGCCGTCCTCGATCTCCGCGAGGCTGAAGGCGTAATACGCGCTCTCGTCCCAGTACGGCGCGCCGTCGAAGGAGTGGAAGTGGAAGCCCGCGCGCGCCGCGTGCTCGCGCCAGTCCGGCCGCTCGGGCGTCGCGACCCGGCGCATCAGCCGCCCCCGGACCCGTGCCCGGCCGCCGCGACTGCTCGGCCGGTCCCGCCGAAGCCGCCGCGGGCGATGGTGCGCGGGCTCGCCGCCGGGCTGCGGGCGACCGCCGAGGAGACGCGGGCGCCCGAGCCGCCGCCGCCGGGCACGACCCGGGCGCCCGAGCCGGTGCAGTAGCCGCCGCCGGCATAGCCGCCACCGTGCCCGGCGTGAGACCGCTCCTCCTCCGGGGCGTGGGCGTAGAGCGGCTGGACCGGCAGGCCCTGCTCCTCCGTGCGCCCCATCATGAAGGCGGACATCACGGGAAGGTATCGCCCCTGCGCGTCCGGCGTCACCGTCTCGCCGGGCACGCAGCCGCCGCGGCCGTGATGGCGCTCGCAATCGGCCAGGGCCTCGTAGCGCGGCGCGCCCGCCGCGTAGGCGACGCGGGCGGCGGCCTCGGCCTCGATGCAGGCCACGGCGCTGCGCACCCGCTCGGCGATGCAGGCGTCGAGCGTGCGGTAGACCAGCACGTCCTCGTTCCGCCGCGCCGCAGCGAGGCCGGCGAGCGCGAAGGCCCCGACCCCGGCCCCGGCGACGAGCACCAGGGAGATCGCGGTCGAGCGCTTGGCGCGACGGGCGGTCTCCTCGAGGGAGGCCGGCGCGAACCCGCTCATCGACGCCTCACGAGGTCATCGAGGCGGCGTTCAGGATGCCGCCAGCGAGCGAGGCGGCCCCGAGCAGGCAGGCCGCCGCCATCCGGTCGTCGGCGATCCGCCGCGACAGGTCCGGCACGACGAGGCGGACCAGCCAGTAGACCGCGATCTGCACCACCAGCGCGACGAGGCCCCAGACCAGGCAGTCGAGCACGGAGCGCGCGTTGTAGACCGCCACCGCCAGCGGCAGGGTGAAGCCGATCAGGCTGCCGCCGAGCGCGACCGCGGCGGCGGTGACGTCCCGGCGGATCAGCGCCACCTCGTTATGCGCCGTGGCAAGCGTGTAGGCGGCGAGGTAGAGGCCGGTCAGGACCGCGGCCGTGCCGAGATAGAGCAAGAATTCGGGCAGCCCGGCGATCGACGTCATCGGGTCGACGTCACGACGCCGCAGAGGCCTGGCTCGCCGGCGGAGATCACTTCGCGACGAGCAAGATGGCGACGAGCGGGATGACGACGATCAGGATGCACGGCCGGCCAGGATCCTTCGATCGTCGCGGGTCGATCGATTCGTCGATCCAGTGTCATCACTCCACTTCCCAACGTCAACTCCGCACCGGCGGCAACGCCGCCACCAGCGCCGCCAGGAAGGCCTGCACCGCCCGCGGCAGGCGCCGGTCGCGCATGGTCTGGACCTCGATGCCCCGCGCCAGGCTGCGGCGGGACCGGATCGGCAGCGCCCGGAACTCGCCGCGCCCGATCTGGCCCTGGAGCGCGACCGAGGAGACCAGGGTCAGCCCCCGGGTGCGGCGCAGGAACGGCAGGACGGAGGAGAGCGTGTTGGCGGTGAGCGCCGGCTCGATCGCGACGCCGTCCGCCGCGCAGGCCGCGTCGAGGATGGTGCGCAGCGTGGTGTCGCGCGGCAGCAGCGCCACCGGATAGGCGGCGAGGTCGGCGAGCCCGATGAGCCCGCGCTCGGCGAGCGGATGGTCGGGCGCGCACAGGGCCACCATGTCGAGGCTGTGGCGATAGGCGACCGCGGTCTCGGTCGAGGGCTCCAGGCTGAAGGTGATCCCGAGATCGGCGTCGCCCTGGACCACCCGGTGGGTCACCTGGCCCGGCGGCAGCACGGCGAGGTCGAAGCGGATGCCCGGGTAGCGGGCGTGGAACGCCGCCATCGCCTCCGGCACGAGGTCGATTGCGAAGGCCTCGGTGCAGGCGACGCGGACCAGGCCGCGCCACAGGCCCTCCAGCTCCCGGATCTCGGTGACGACCTGCTCGGCGCTCGCCAGCACCTGGTGGGCGTGGCGGGCGAGCAGCTCGCCGGCCTGGCTCAGCACCATGCCGCGCGGCCGGCGCTCGAACAGCGGGCAGGCGAGCTCGGCCTCCAGGTTGGCGATCTGCCGGCTGATCGCGGAGGGCGCGACGTTGAGCCGGGCCGAGGCCGCCGCGATCGTGCCCTCGCGGGCGACCGCCAGGAAGTAGCGCAACGCCGTGGTCTGCATCCCTCCCGGGCCCCTGCCTTGCCGTTTCGGCAACGAGCCTATCGACAAATTCGTCTTGCTGCGATCGAATCTGCGCAACATCCTGGCAGGGTGAATTTTGCGGCAGTGCAGCATGACGGGTCGAGGCGCCCGCGCTGCCCACGACGAGGCGGAGCCGACATGCCGATACGGATGCCGACACGGATCGAAGCGGGCCGGATGCGCGGGACGGGGGCGCTGCTCGCGGGCCTGCTTCTCGCCGGAATCGCCGGCCCGGCGCTGGCGGGCAAGGCCAACGACACCCTGGTCTACGCCTCCGACAGCGAGCCGGAGAACCTGAGCCCGTACCACAACAACCTGCGCGAGGGGGTGATCCTCGCGCGCAACGTGTGGGACACGCTCCTCTACCGCGATCCGGCGACCGGCCAGCACCAGCCGATGCTCGCCACGGCCTGGACCTGGGTCGACCCGGTGACGCTCGACCTCACGCTGCGCGACGGCGTGACCTTCCACAACGGCGATCCCCTCACCGCCGAGGACGTCGCCTTCACCTTCAACTACGTGCTGACGCCCGAGGCGAAGGTCGTCACCAAGGGCAACGTCGACTGGATGAAGTCGACCGAGGTGACCGGGCCGCACAGCGTGCGCATCCACCTCAAGGCGCCGTTCCCGGCCGCCCTCGAATACCTCTCCGGCCCGACCCCGATCCTGCCCGCCGCCTACTTCAAGAAGGTCGGCCTCGACGGCTTCAGCAAGGCGCCGGTCGGCACCGGTCCCTACCGCATCGTCTCGACCGAGAGCGGCAAGGGCGTGAAGATGGTGCGCAACGACAAGTACTGGCCGGGCAGCCCGGTCGGAAAGGCGAAGATCGGCAAGCTCGAGTTCCGCATCATCCCGGACGGCGACAGCCGGATGGCCGAGCTGATGACCGGCGGCGTCGACTGGATCTGGCGCGTGCCGACCGACCAGGCCGAGCAGCTGAAAGCGGACCCGACGCTCACCGTCGTCTCCGCCGAGACGATGCGGGTCGGCTACCTGCAATTCGACGTCCAGGGCCGCGCCGCGGAGAACTCGCCCCTCAAGGACGTGCGGGTGCGCCAGGCGATCGCGCACGCCATCGACCGCAAGGCGATGGTCGACAACCTGGTGCGCGGCGGCGCCCGGGTGATGAACGCGGTCTGCTTCATCGAGCAGTTCGGCTGCACCGAGGACGGCGTGCCGACCTACGCCTACGACCCGGCCAAGGCGAGGGCGCTCCTCAAGGAGGCCGGCTACGCCAACGGCTTCGACATCGACCTCGCGGCCTATCGCGAGCGCGACTACGCCGAGGCGGTGGTCGGCTACCTGCGCGCCGTCGGCATCCGGGCGCGGCTCAACTACCTGCGCTACGCCGCCTTCCGCGACGCGCTGCGGGGCGGCAAGACCTCGATCGGCTACCAGACCTGGGGCTCGTTCTCGATCAACGACGTCTCGGCCTTCACCGGGATCTACTTCCGCGGCGGCGAGGAGGATCTGGCGCGCGATCCGACCGTGATCGCCGACCTCCAGGCCGGCGACACCAGCGTCGATCCGGCGGTCCGCAAGGCGAAGTACAAGGACGCGCTCGCCCGCATCGCCGCGCAGGCCTACGCCCTGCCGATGTTCTCCTACCCGTCGAACTACGCCTTCAGCGCCGACCTGAACTTCACCGCGCAGACCGATGAGGTGCCGCGCTTCTACGCCGCCTCCTGGAAGAAGTAGGAGGGGCGCCATGCTGGGCTTCGCGCTGCGGCGCATCCTCGTCGCGGTCGGCGTCGCGCTGACCGTCTCGGTGGCGAGCTTCCTGCTCCTCCACCTCTCGGGCGACCTCGCCACCGCCATCGCCGGCCCGGAGGCGACGGGCGAGCAGATCGCGGCGGTGCGCGCGCAGCACGGGCTCGACCAGCCGCTGGTGGTCCAGTTCGGCGCTTGGGCCTGGCGGGCGCTCCACCTCGATTTCGGGCGCTCGTTCTACTTTCCCGAGCAGGTGACCGACCTGCTCGCCGCCCGCATGCCCGTGACCCTGACGCTCGGGGTGATCGCGCTCGCGGTGGCGCTCCTGGTGGCGATCCCGCTCGGGGTGCTGGCGGCGTTCTACCGCGACACCTGGCTCGATCGGGCGGCGCTCGCCGTCTCGGTGCTGGGCCAGGCGATGCCGAGCTTCTGGTTCGGCCTGACCCTGATCCTGATCTTCTCCGTCAACCTGCGCTGGCTGCCGGTCTCCGGCAACGCGACCTGGAAGCACTTCATCCTGCCGGCGGTGGCGCTCGGCTACTACGCCATGCCGGCGGTGATGCGGCTCACCCGCAACGGGATGCTGGAGGTCCTGTCCTCCGACTACGTCCGCACCGCCCGCGCCAAGGGACTGCCCCCGCGCAAGATCCTGATCCGCCACGCGTTGCGCAACGCCGTGATCCCGGTGATCGCGCTCGCGGCCGTCCAGTTCGGCTTCATGCTCGGCGGCTCGATCGTGATCGAGGCGGTGTTCTCGCTCCAGGGGCTGGGCCAGCTCGCCTGGGAATCGATCGCCCGCAACGACTTCCCCGTCGTCCAGGCGATCGTGCTGGTGCTGGCGATGATCTACATCGCCCTGACGCTCGCCGCCGACCTCCTCAACGCCCTCCTGGACCCGAGGCTGCGCTCATGACCGTCCGGCCCGCCTCCCCGCTCGCAGCGGCCCCCGCCGAGATCGTCCTGCCCCCGGCGCGCTCACCCGCGGCTATCGCGCTGCGGCGCGGCCTGTCGCATGGCGGCTTCCTGATCGGGGCCGGCATCGTCGGAATCGTGGTGCTGATGGCGCTCGCCGCCCCCCTCGTCGCCCCGCACGACCCCTACGCCCAGGACGTGTCGCGCCGGCTGATCCCGCCTTTCTGGCACGCCAAGGGCAGCGTCGAGCACCTCCTCGGCACCGACAAGCTCGGGCGCGACTATCTCAGCCGCCTGATCTACGGCAGCCAGATCTCGCTCTTGATCGGGCTCTCCGCCGCCGTGATCTCGGGGGTGATCGGGACGACGCTCGGGGTGCTCGCGGGCTATTACGGCGGGCGGGTCGACGCGGTGGTGAGCTACGTCGTCACCACGCGCCTCGCGATGCCGGTGGTGCTGGTGGCGCTCGCCATGGCCTCGCTCGTCGGCGGCTCGCTCAAGGTGGTGGTGCTGGTGCTCGGCTTCCTGCTCTGGGACCGCTTCGCGGTGGTGACCCGCGCTGCGACCCGGCAGGTGCGGGCCCAGGACTTCGTCGCCGCCGCGAAGGCGGCGGGGTTCTCCCCGGTGCGGATCCTCGCCCAGGAGATCCTGCCCAACATCCTCAACGCGCTGATCGTCGTCGCGACCCTCGAGATGGCGCACGCGATCCTGCTCGAGGCGGCCTTGTCCTTCCTCGGCCTCGGCGTGCAGCCGCCGCTGCCGTCCTGGGGCCTGATGATCGCCGAGGGCAAGCAGTACATGTTCTTCCAGCCCTGGGTCATCACCATCCCGGGCGTGGCGCTCCTGATCCTGGTGCTCGGCATCAACCTGCTCGGCGACGGGGTGCGCGACATCACCGCTCCGGAAGGGCGGAATTGAGCGCTGGTCGGCCGTGGGTCCCCCACCCACGACCCCATCCTGAGGTGCTGCTGCTTGCAGCAGCCTCGAAGGAGGGCTCCAGACGTCTCGCGATCCCTGGAGCCTCCTTCGAGGTCAGTCGATCTTCGATCGACCAACACCTCAGGATGAGGTCGTGGATTGGGAGGAAGCGGAGCCGGCCAGGGTTTCACTCACCGCAGATCAAGAACTAACATCTTCTCTCCCACACGCGTACAGAAGGTCCCCTCCATGTCGCGACGCGACGCCATCGGGCTGGCCCACCGGCACTACGACGACGGCACCTTCCTCGCCGGCTTGCGCGAGGCGGTCGCCCTGCCGACCGAGAGCCAGGCCCCGGACCAGGGCCCGGCGCTGGCCGCCTACCTGACCCGGTTCATCACGCCGCTGGTGTCGCGCCTCGGCTTCCAGGTCCGCCTCCTCGACAACCCCAAGCCCGGGCGCGGACCGTTCCTGATCGCCACCCGGCACGAGGGCGACGACCTGCCGACGGTGCTCACCTACGGCCACGGCGACACGGTGCGGAACTACCCCGAGCAGTGGCGCGAGGGCCTGCACCCGCTCACCGTGACGGTCGAGGGCGAGCGCTGGTACGGGCGCGGCACCGCCGACAACAAGGGCCAGCACCTCGTCAACCTCGGCGCCCTCGCGGCGGTGATGCAGGCCCGGGGGGCTAAGCTCGGCTTCAACGTCAAGCTGCTCGTCGAGATGGGCGAGGAGGCCGGCTCGCCGGGCCTGCACGAGATCTGCCGGACGGAGGCCGCGGCGCTCGCCGCCGATCTCCTCATCGCCTCCGACGGCCCGCGGCTGGAGGCGGCGCGGCCGACGATGTTCCTCGGCTCGCGCGGCGGCGTCACCTTCGAGCTGGTGGTGAACCTTCGCGATGGCGGCCACCATTCGGGCAACTGGGGCGGGCTCCTGCGCAATCCCGGCACCGTGCTGGCGAACGCCATCGCGACCCTCGTCGACGGGCAGGGACAGATCCTCCTCGACGGCTTACGCCCGCCGCCGATCCCCGCGGGCGTGCGGGCGGCGCTCGCCGACATCACGGTCGGGGGTGACCCCAACGCGCCGTCGATCGACGAGGGCTGGGGCGAGCCGGGCCTCTCTCCGGCCGAGCGGGTCTTTGCCTGGAACACCCTCGAGGTGCTGGCCTTCAAGTGCGGCGATCCGGACGGGCCGCAGAACGCGGTGCCGCCTTCCGCCAAGGCGACCTTGCAGCTGCGCTTCGTCGTCGGCACCGACTGGCAGGGGGTGCTGCCGGCGATCCGCGCCCATCTCGACGCGCACGGCTACCCCATGGTCGAGGTGCGGGCGACCCGCGGCGAGGTGTTTCGCGCCACCCGCCTGCCGGTCGAGGATCCGTGGGTGACCTGGGCGCTCGCCTCGATCGAGGAGAGCACGGGCAAGCGCCCGGCGCTCCTGCCCAATCTCGGCGGCTCTCTGCCGAACGACGCCTTCTCGGAGATCCTCGGGCTGCCGACGCTCTGGGTGCCGCATTCCTACCCGGCCTGCGCCCAGCACGCGCCGAACGAGCATCTGCTCGGGCCCCCGACCCGCGAGGCGCTGGGGCTGATGGCCGGCCTGTTCTGGGACCTCGGCGAGACCGGGCCGGCGGTGCTGGCGGAGCGGAAGGCGGGTTGATCTGATTTCCGCTTGCCTCACGCGAGCGAGAATAGAGCACGCCTCCCCTCTCCAGGCGATCCCGGGCTTGCCCGGTATCGCTACAAGGTGTGGGAGAGGGGATCCCGCGTTTTACTGGTGTCACGGCAAATCCGATTGGTTCGGAAACGACGTGACGCGATGGACTTCGCCTGATCGGCGGGCGCGAAGGGGAAGACGATGAGCGAACCGATCGTCCAGATCCGCAACCTGACCCTCGCCCTGCCGCGGGGCGCCGACCGGCCGCACGCGGTCGAGGATCTGAGCCTCGACCTGATGCCGGGCAAGATCCTGTGCGTCGTCGGCGAATCCGGCTCGGGCAAGTCGATGAGCGCCTACGCGCTCACCGGCCTCCTGCCGCGCGCGCTCGGAGTGGTGGGCGGCGAGATCCGGTTCGAGGGCCGCGACCTGCTTCGCCTCGACGAGCGGGCCTGGCGCGATTTGCGCGGCCGGCGGATCGCGATGATCTTCCAGGAGCCGATGACGGCGCTGAACCCGGTGATGCGCATCGGCGACCAGATCGCCGAGATGTTCGAGGCCCACGACCTCCTCAGCCCGAAGGAGCGGCGCGAGCGCGCGGTGTCGCTCGCCCGCGAGGTCGGCCTGCCCGAGCCCGAGCAGATCGTGAAGGCCTATCCGCACCAGCTGTCGGGCGGGCAGCGCCAGCGGGCGATGATCGCGATGGCGCTGGCGCTCGAGCCGGCGGTGCTGGTGGCCGACGAGCCGACGACGGCGCTCGACGTCACGACCCAGGCGCAGATCCTCACGCTGATCCGCGCGATCCAGCAGCGCCGCAACATGGCGGTCCTGTTCATCACCCACGATTTCGGCGTCGTCGCCGACATCGCCGACCACGTCGCGGTGCTCCAGCGCGGCCGGCTGGTCGAGTCGGGCTCGGCCGAGGCGGTGCTGCGCCGCCCCCGGCACGCCTACACCAAGGCGCTGCTCGCCGCCGTGCCGAGCCTGACCCCGCCGCCGCGCGAGCCGATCACCGAGGCCCCGGTCGCCCTCTCGGTGGTGGGCCTCGCCAAGACCTACGCCACCCGCTCAGGCTTCCTCGGCAAGCCCCGGGTGGTGGCGGCGGTCAAGGAGGTGAGCTTCGACTTGCGCCGGGGCGAGACCCTCGGCATCGTCGGCGAATCGGGCTCCGGCAAGTCGACCACGGCGCGGCTGGCGATCCGCCTGATCGAGCCCGACCACGGCAGCGTGCGCCTCGGCAGCCTCGACTTCACGGCGCTCGGGACGCGGGCGCTGCGCGACGAGCGCCGGCGGATCCAGATGATATTCCAGGACCCCTTCGCCTCGCTCAACCCGCGCCGCACCGTCGAGCAGATCATCGCCGGCGGCCCGATCGCCCACGGCACGCCGTCCCGCCAGGCGCGGGCGCGGGCGCGGGAACTCCTCGACCTCGTCGGCCTGCCGCCGAGCGCCGCCGAGCGCTACCCCAACGCCTTCTCGGGCGGCCAGCGCCAGCGCATCGGCATCGCCCGGGCGCTCGCGATGGAGCCGGACGTGCTCGTCGCCGACGAGGCGGTCTCGGCCCTCGACGTCTCGGTCCAGGCGCAGGTTCTGGTACTCTTGGAAGACCTCAAGGCACGCCTCGGCATCGCGATGCTGTTCATCACCCACGACCTGCGCGTGGCGGCGACGATCTGCGACCGGATCGCCGTGATGCATCGCGGCGAGGTCGTCGAGACGAACCGCACCGAGGCGCTGTTCCGGGCGCCCGAGCATCCCTACACGCGCAGCCTGCTGGCGGCGGTGCCGGGGGCGATGTTCGCCGAGACGGCGTGAGGAAGTGGTACGAGTTTCCTTTGACCAACCTCAATGCTCTTCGAGAGCGCGATCCCCTCTCCCGTATGGGAAGGGCTGTCCGGGGAAAGAAAAGCGAGGGGTGATCTCCTCTCCCCGCGGGCGGGGAGAGGGCCGTGTGCCCGTTCAGGGGACACGGCAAGCGCAGGCGCAGCCGGAGCGAGAGTGAGGGGGTGTTCCCGGAGGAGTCTCATGCGTCGAGACCCCCTCACCCTCGCCCTGCGGGCTACCTCCGCACCCGACAAGGGGTGCGGAGGCCTCTCCCCGCCCGCGGGGAGAGGAGAAGTCCCGCGCTTTTCGCTTTCCCCGGACAGCCCTGCGCGGATGGGGAGAGGGGAGGCGCGCTCGTCTCGTCCGCCGCCATCGAGAGGAAATCGCGCGAGATCGCCCGCATCTCCGGGGCATCCGGTGGTAGATCGGCCCGACCACCCGAACCCCGCGAGCCCGACCCCATGGTGCCGTCCTCCCCCCTCCCCGCCCCGCGGCCGGCCTTCGCCCGGTGGATGGGCACCACGAACCAGATCACCCGCACCTTCCTCGCCGCCGGCGCCATCCCAGGCCTCATCAACGTCGCCGGCGGCCTGCCAGACCCGTCGATCTACCCGACCGAGCGCATGGCCGAGATCGCGCGCCGCGCCGTCGCCGAGCATCCGGACGAGGTGCTGGGCTACGGGCCGGTCGAGGGGCTGCCGCCTCTGCGCGACGCCCTCGCCCGGCGCCTCGGTTCGCCCGCCCTGCCGCTGACCCGCGACAACGTGCTGGTGACGACCTCCGGGATGCAGGCCCTCGACCTCGTCGGCAAGGTGCTGCTGGACGAGGGCGGGCTGATCGCCGGGCAGCACCCGACCTATCTCGGCGCCCTCGACGCCTGGCGCCCCAGATCGCCGACGTTCCGCAACCTCGTGCTCGACGCCCCCGGCTTCGACGCGCGCGAAGGCCTGGCGGGCGCGCAGTTCGCCTACGTGGTGCCGAACTTCTCCAACCCCACCGGGCGCCTCGTCGGCCTCACGACACGGCAAGCCCTCGTCGCGGCGGCGCACGAGACCGGCACCTGGCTCGTCGAGGACGACCCCTACGGCACGTTGCAGTACGACGGCGCGCCGCTGCCGCGCCTGATCGAGCTGTCGGCGGGAGCCGCGCCCGGCAGGCCCTATGCCGGCCCGGTCGTCTCGATGGGCACGCTGTCGAAGGAGATCGCGCCGGGTCTTCGCATCGGCTGGATCGTCGCGGCGCCCGCGATGATCGAGGCGCTGACGCTCGCCAAGCAGGGCTCGGACCTGTGCACCAGCGGCCTGACCCAGCGCATCGCGCTCGCGGCGATCGAGACGGGCCTGATCGAGGAGATCCGGCCGGCCGTTGTCGCGCTCTACCGCGCCCGCCGGGACGCGCTCTGCGCCGCGCTCGACGCGCACCTCTCCGAGTGGTTCACCTGGGAGGTGCCGGTCGGCGGGATGTTCGTCTGGGCGACCGCCCGGGACCCGGGCCTCGACACCGACGCGCTGCTCCCGCACGCGCTCGCGGCGGGGATCTGCTACGCGCCGAGCAGCGTCTTCGACGCGGCCGGGGCGAACCGGCGCGGGATGCGGATCAACTTCACCCTCAACCCGCCGGAGCGGCTGGACGAGGGGATGCGGCGCCTGAGCCTGGCGGTCGCCGCGCTCCGGCGGGCGGCCTGATCCGTTCCGTCACCGACGCGAAACGATTCAGGTACCGATTGGAATCAGACTTGATATAAAGTTGCGCGCAATTCAAAGTGCCCTCGATACAATCGAGGAATCGCCTCCATGATCCGGTCCTTCTCGCTCCTGGCCAGCGCCGCGGTGCTGGCTTCCTTCACGGCGCCCGCGCCCGCCGAGGAGGCCGACCCGGCCGCCATCGTCGCCCTGCAATTCGCCGTCAGCGGCGACCACAAGGGCGTGCGCGCGAGCGGCGCCAAGGGCGTCTGCCTCAAGGGCAACTTCACCCCTGCCTCCGACGCGGCGAGCCTGTCGAAGGCACCCCAGTTCTCGAAGACCGTGCCGGTCACTGCCCGCTTCTCGATGGGCGGCGGCAACCCGAAGATCTCGGACAAGACCAAGGCGACGACCCGCGGCTTCGCGATGCGGATGGCGGACCCGGCCGGCGACATGACCTTCGTCGTCATCTCCGCCCCGGTCTTCTCGACCAAGACGCCGGCGCAGATCCTCGAGTTCCTGAAGGTCCGGGTGCCGGGGCCGGACGGCAAGCCGGATGCCGAGAAGATCAAGGCCTTCGCGGCCCAGAACCCGGAGACCGGCCGCCAGGCGGCGTGGCTCAACGCGCGCCCCGTTCCGGCGAGCTACACGGGCACCGATTACTGGGCGGTGCACGCCTATACCCTGACGAACGCCAAGGGCGACAAGACGACGGCCAAGCTCAAGTTCGTCGCCGCCGACAAGGCGACGCTCTCGGACGACGAGTTGAAGGCCAAGCCCGACGCGTTCTACGCCGACGAGCTGAAGGAGCGGCTGTCCCGGGGACCGGCGAAGTTCGACCTCGTGGCGATCCTGGCCGAGCCCGGCGACCCGACCAACGACGTCACCGCGACCTGGCCGGAGGACCAGCGCAAGACGAAGACGCTCGGCACCCTGGCGGTCACCGAGATCGCGCCCGACGCCACCTGCGACGCCGCCACCTTCGATCCGGTGGTCGACCTGCCCGAGGGCATCGCCGGCCCGGCCGACGACCCGATGTTCGCGATCCGCTCGCCGGCCTACGCGGTGTCGCTGTCGCGGCGCTCGAACTGAGGGCCGATCCGACCTGCGAGAGTAGCGGCGCAACACGCCGTTCCATCCCTCCTTCGAGGCTCCCTGCGATCGCACGTCAGGATGAGGTCGGAGGCGGGATGGACGTTTCGAGGTGCGCCGAACACCCTCTCAGGCGACAGACCGCTCCACCCCCCGCGCCGCCTCGCTCGAGGCTCCTTGGCGCACCTCCTCCGCCTCCCGGCACAGCATCCCGGCGAGCGCGCGGGCGCGCTCCGCCCAGTGGTCGCGCTCGGCGCGCAGGGCCGCGAGCTCGTCGCGGCCGGACGCCAGGGCGACCGCGAGATCGTCGACCTCGGCCGAGAGGGCGTGCGCCCGGTCGCGCTCGCGGGCGAGCGCGGTGCGCAGCACGGCGAGCGCGGCGGACCCCGCCTCCGGCGGGGGCGCCTCGGCCAGGCGGGCGGGCGGGGCCTCGGCTGCGGCCGACGGGGCCGTCTCGACGGCACGGGGCCCGGCGGGCGCGGCCGCGACCGTGAGGGGCACGCCCTCCTCCTCCAGCACGAGGCCGTGCAGCATCGAGAACACCCCGTCGCCGTCGAGGCGGGCGAGGTCGAAGCCGCTCTCGGCGGCGAGCCCGCACCACAGGGCCTGGCCGCGGGCGGACTGGCCGACGAAGGCCATCGACCAGTCGGGAAAGCCCCGGGTCTCGGCCGGGCCGCATTGCAGTACCGTGACGTCGCCGTGGCGCTCGTCGCGCTGGATGCGCTCGAAGGTCTCCTCCACCCCGGCCCGCGGCCCCTCCAGCACCTGCGCGAAGGCGCCGCCGTTGAACATCAGGGCGCCCGTGACGCCGATGGCGCGGTTGTTGGCCTGCGAGGCGGCGAGGATCTGGCGCACGGCCGCCGTGATTTCGTGGTCGGGGCCCTGGAGCAGGTTCTTGCTGGCGTAGACCAGGCGGTAGAGGTCACTCATGGCTGGCTCCGGCATGGCGCGGTCCGGGAACGGGGGCGGCGAGGAGGGCGAGCAGGGCGTCGGCCGGCAGCGGCCGGCTGATCAGGTAGCCCTGGACGTCGGTGCAGCCCTCGGCCCGGATGCGCCGCAGCTGCTCGGGCGTCTCGACGCCCTCCGCCACCGTGGTCATGCCGAGGCTGCGGCCGAGGCCGGCGATCGCCCGGATGATCGCCTCGCCGTCGTCCTTGGCCCCCGGATCCTTGCCCGCATGCAGGTCGGCGACGAAGGAGCGGTCGATCTTGATCTTGTCGAACGGGAAGGCGCGCAGGTAGCTCAGGCTGGAATAGCCGGTGCCGAAATCGTCCATCGACACCCGCACCCCGAGGGCGCGCAGGCGGTGGAGGGTGTGCAGGGTCTTCTCGTTGTCCTGCAACAGCACGCCCTCGGTGATCTCGACCTCGAGCCGCGCCGCCGGCAGGCCGGCATTGCCGAGCGCCGACACGATCGTCTCGACGAGGCGGTCGCTCTTGAACTGCGCCGGCGAGACGTTGACGGCCACCGTCAGGGGTTGGGGCCAGGCGGCGGCGTCGCGGCAGGCCTGGCGGATCACCCACTCGCCGATCGGCAAGATCAGGCCGATCTCCTCGGCGAGCGGGATGAAATCGACTGGGGAGACCAGCCCGCGCTCCGGGTGGTGCCAGCGGATCAGCGCCTCGCAGCCGACCAGCCGCTCGTCGGCGAGGTTGAGCTGCGGCTGGTAGTGCAGCCGGAACTCGCGCCGGGCCAGCGCCTGGCGCATGTCGAGCTCGAGGCGCCGGCGCGCCTGCATGCGCGCATCCATCTCCGGCTCGAAGAACCGGAACGTGCCCCGCCCGTCGAGCTTGGCGCGGTAGAGCGCGAGGTCGGCGTTCTTCAGGAGACGGTCGGCGTCGCGTCCGTCGGCCGGCGCCAGGGCGATGCCGACGGAGGCCCCGATCGAGAGCAGCTGGCCCTCGATCATGTAGGTGCGGCCGACGAGGTCGACGACGCGGCGCGCCAGCGCCTGGGCCTCGCCGGGCTCGGACACGCCGGCTTGCAGCACCACGAACTCGTCGCCGCCGATCCGCGCGACGGTGTCGCCGGCCCGGACCATCGCGCGCAGCCGGTCGGCGACCTTGCGCAGCAATGCGTCGCCGACCGGGTGGCCGAGCGTGTCGTTGACCGGCTTGAAGCGGTCGAGGTCGACGAGGAGCACCGCGCAGCCCTCGGCCTCGCGCTCCAGGCGCGCCAGCGCCGCGTCGAGGTGCTCGCGCAGTTGCAGGCGGTTCGGCAGGCCGGTGAGGGAATCGAGGCGTGCGAGATCGTGGGCCCGGGTCTCCGCCGCCCGGCGGGCGCTGACGTCCTCCAGCACCAGGGCGACGCCCTCGCCTGGGATGGCGTGCATCTCGACCTGGACGCGGTGGTCGGCCAAGGCCACGTCGAGGACCGCCTGGCCCGTGAGGCGCGCGACGATCCCCCGCGCGGGCAGGCCGGAGCCGGCGCGGGCGAGGCGCAGGAGCCGGCGCAGGCTCGGCGCGCCGTGGAGGCCGAGCCGTTCCAGCAGCGCGAGGGCCGGCGCGGTGCAGGCGTCGACCCGGCCGTCGGGGCCGATCATCACGAGGCCGTGCCGGACGGCGTCGAGGCCGCGGGCGAGGCGCCGGATCGCGGCGGGGTCCGGCCCGTCCGCACGCGCGGGCACGCAGGCCGGGACGAGGCGCGGCGCGGCCGACAGGAGGGCTGTCATGGGGGCGTGTCGGGCTCCGCGGGGGCGCCGGCTCGGCGCGGGCTTGATACTTGGTAGGACTATTTTACCACGATTAACGCTTCGTCTCTCTCCGCACGAAACCGGAAGATTTCGCGTCGGATCGTGCGCCGCCGGAGCGCCATTCGGCTGGTCCCGCCGGCGCGTTCCACTGTAACGGGGCAAGAGACGACAAGCTCCGCCGCATCGGCCTGCATGGCTAATGGATCGTGATCGGTCGCTCGTCGGCCGGACGGCGGTCCGGAGGCGGGAAAGGTTTCTCGATGTGCTGTCCCTGCGTCACGGCGAGGCGCGTCACGCGCCAGGCTCCCGGCGCCGCCGCAGCACGTCGAGCCGGTAGGCGGGCGTGCGGACCTGCTGGTCGACCGCGAGGGTCTGGCGACACTCGCGGATGAACAGGTCGGCGGCCTCGTCGCCGGTCAGGGGGTAGTGCGTCTCGCCGGTCCAGTGCACCAGGACGACGTCGCCGCGCGGATGCAGGCTCCCGCGCACCCGGGCGGCGAGGCGGGCGACGTCGCCGGCATCGAGGTAATAGACCACCTCCGAGAGCAGGATCAGGTCGAAGGTGCCGTCCGGCCACTCGCCGGGCACCTGGGCCCGGATCAGGCGCACGCCCGGCCGGTCGCGGCAGCGGGCGCGGGCCTGGTCCAGGGCGGCCTCGGCGACGTCGAGGGCGGTGAGGGCGTCGCAGCGCGGGGCGAGCGCCGCCGTCAGCACCCCGATCGAGCAGCCGACCTCGAGGGCTGCGGCGTAACGCGGCCGCGGCAGCGCCGCGAGGGTGGCGGCGTACTTGTCGCGCTCGTAGGGGCTGCTCTCGAAGTTCCACGGGTCGGGATCGGCGGCGTAGCGCTCGTCGAAGTAGCCGGGCGGCAGCGAGGTCGTGTGGCGGGTCATCGCACCGTCCTCATGGCGTCACGTCGAGGAAGATCTCGTGCTCCCGCGCGAAGCGGGCGAGCATCGCGGGCTCCAGGCGGAAGCCCTGGGGATCGTCGGCGATCAGGTCGGTGGTCTGCGAGCGGTGGGCGGCGATGGCCGCGGCCTTGGCGCGCCGATGACGGGAGATCGCCAGGCGGGCGCCCCGGGGCTCCGCCCCGACCTCGGTCTCCGGCGCCAGCGTCCAGCCCCAGACCGGGTAGGCGTAGAGGCGGACATCCCCGAGGAGGGCGTGCGCGCGGCGAGCCAGCGCCGCGCTCGCCGCGTGGTCGCAATGCGGGTCGTGCTCCCAGGTCACGAACAGCGCGCCCGCCGCGCAGGCCCGGGCCGCGGCGGCGATATCTTGGACCGCCGCCTCGGCCTCGGGGCCCGCGCTCGGCACGAACCGGTCGGGCAGGCGCAGGAAGGTCACGTGATCGGGCGCCAGCCCCAGGCACTTCGCCGCCGCCAGGGTCTCGGATTCGCGCAAAAGCCGCAGGCGCTCGGGCGGGTGGCTCGGCGAGGCCGGATGCGAGCCGACCCCGTCGCTCACCACGACGAGCCGGACCGGAATGTCGTGGGCGCAGGCCTCGGCGACGAGCCCGCCGCAGCCGAGGCTCTCGTCGTCGGGATGGGGCGCCACCACCACGATCCCGCCCGCGGGCACGAGGTCGCGCAAGGCGCGCACCGGCAGCGCCTCGGCGGCGGCGAGGAAGGCGTCGGCCCGCATCAGTGCGGCTCCCAGAGCGCGGCGACCGGTCCGTCGGCGGCGAGGATCGTGGCGGCGGCGCTCGTGAGCGCCCGGTCGGGGGCGGGCTGGCGCAGGTAGGTCGCGAGATCGCGCGACAGCCGCTCCAGGGGATGCCCGCGCAGGAAACCCTGGAGGCCGACCGAGCGCTGGGCGAGGCCCAGCACCTCCAGCCCCGCCCGCTCGACCGCGAGCCGGGTGAGATCGACGAAGGCGACGACCCGCTCGACGGCCAGGGCCTCCTCCGCCGCGAGGGCGGCCGCGCGGAACACGAAGAGCCGGGCGCCCTCGAGGGCGATCGCCCCCTCGCCGAGGCGGGCGAGCTGGTGGGGGTCGTCGCCGCGACCGGTCCGGGCGAGGTGGCCGCGCCAGGCCTCGAACACCGCCTCGATGCCGCCCAGCTGCACCGCCGCGAAGCGCCAGGCGCCGCCGGAGAAGTGCGGCTGGCGGTGGTAGTCGTCCGGCCCGCCGAGGAACGCCCCCGGGGCGAGGCCGGTGAGGTCGACGGTACCGGTCGCCGAGGCGCGCATCCCGTGCGCGCGCCAGGCCGCGAGGTCGGTCCGGGTCTCGGGCTCGAGGGCGGCGACGAGCATCAGCGGGCGGGGATCGCCGGGCCGGCGCGCCGTCACCAGGGCGCGGGTGACGCGGCCGGCACCCGAGGCGAAGGTCTTGACGCCCGACAGCCGCCCGTCCGCCCCGAGGGTCAGGCCACCCACCGGCGGCTCGGTGTTCCACACCCCGAACAGGTGGCCGGCGCGGGCATCCCCGAACAGGGCGCGCCGTTCCGCCGGCGCGGCGTAGCGGGCAACGAGCTGGAGCGCGTTGACGTGGCCCTCGTAGAGCCGGCCGAGCGCCAGGCTGCCGAGGCCGATCAGGCGCAGCACCTCGGCGAGGTCGGCCGCGCCCGGCTCCTGCCCGAGGCCGGCGCCGCCCTCCCCCGCCGGCACCGGGGCGGCGAGGAGACCGGCCAGGGCGAGGTCGTCCACGTCCTCGGCCGGGAAGCCGTCGTCGCGATCCTGCGCGTCCGCCCGCGCGGCGGCGAGCGCCGCGATCCGGCGGGCGGCGGCGACGCAGTCGCGGGTCGGGCCGGCGAACGACCAGGGGTCGTGCCGGGGGTCATGCCGGGGGTCACGCATTGCCGGCCTCCTCCGACGCCCGGCCGAGGGCGGGCCGGGATGGCGGCGCCCCGGCGCGGCCGGCCTTGAGCGCGCCGAGCCACCGCCATCCCTGCCCGCCCCGCCGCAGCCCGGCGAGAACGAGGCGGGCGGCGAGGATGTGGCGGGGCAGCGCGCGCGGGCGCAGCGGGCGGGGGCTGAGGAGCGGGCTCGTCCCCTCGACCGCCGCGAGGACCGCCCCGAGGGTGGGGAGCCCGGCGATCCGCCGCGCCTCGTCGTGCGGAACGCGCAGCCAGGGCGCCCAGAGGCCGGTCCGGGCGAGGCGCCCGGCCCCGTGCAGGCGCCGCAGCCGGCGCCCCCAGGCGTAGCGGAACAGGGCGCGGGCGAGGGGTTCGAGGCGCGGGTCGCACGGGGTCTCGGGCGCGGCGCAGCGCTCCCGCATCGTGTCGGCGCAGCCGCCGGGCGCCCGGCCGTCGAGCCGGCCCGAGGTGACGACGACGAGGCCGGGGGCGTGGCGCACCCGGGCACCCGCCCGCAGCAGCGCCGCCACGAAGGCCCGGTCCTCGCCGAGCGGCAGGGCCGGCATGCCGCCGGCGGCGCGGTAGGCGCAGAGGCGGACCGCGAGGCTCGCCCCGGAGCGGGTCGCGTGCCGCGGCCAGGGATCGTGCGCGACCGGATCGATGACCGATTCGAGGGCGACGAGCAGCGCCTCGTAGGTGCCCTCGCGCCGGCCGCGGGCGTGGAGCGCGTCGGGCAGGCGCGCGGCCTCGACCGCGTCGAGGGCCACCGTGCCGGCGACCGCGTCGGCGCCCTGCGCCAGGGCTGCGAGGTTGCGCGCGACCCAGTCCGGCGGCACCCGGCTGTCGGCGTCGGTGGTCAGGATCACGCCGTCCGGCGCCGCCTCCTCCAGCCAGCCGGCGGCGGCCTCCATCGCCTCGCGCCGGGCCCAGCCGGCCTGGGCGCCGGCGAAGTCGCGCGCGATCACCCGCACCGGCACCGGCAGGGCCGGGACCAGCGCCGCCACCGCCTCCGCGGTGCCGTCGGTGCAGTTGTTGAGGAAGAGGACGATGCCGAGGCCGTCCGCCCCGATCCCCTCCTGCGCCGCCAGCGCGCGGAGGCAGGCGCCGATCCGGTCGACCTCGTTGCGGACCGGCACGGCGACGACGCAGCGCGGCGCGGGCGAAATGTCGGGATCCGAGCCCCGGGTCCCGCCACGGTCGTCTGGATAGGTCACGCGCGGCGTCTCCGGCGGGGTAAGCTCCCCGTCGGGCATTCACATATGTCATACTCCACCCCAGTCTCTGGGGTGCGACCAAATCGACCGCTTCCGCCTGGGGCCGCGGCCCGCGGGGCGCGATCGTTTCACGAGGCTCCGACTGGGGAATCGCCTCGTTCCGGGACGCCCCGGGATGTCTGCCGTCACGCTCGCAGTTACAAACCTCCGCCGGGGCCCCCGGTGCGGAGCCGCCGGCTCTCGGCTATCGTGGCCGCATGACCGGACGCGCCGATTCCCGCTCCCGCCGCCGCCTCGCGGCCTGCCTCGTCCTCGGGCTTGGCGCCCTCGCGCCGGATTCCGGCAGGGCGCAGGGCCTCGTCGGCTTCGGCTTCCTCCCCGTCTTCGCTTGGCCCGAAAACACCTGGCCGAAAGGCCTGGAAGCGGGGCCCAGCATCGACGGCCGCTGGTCCGGCTCCTACGCCCGGATGTCGACCGGGTTCGAGGCGGTGTCGTCGCGGCGCTTCGGCAGCTATGCCGGGCCGACGATCGGCTTCGAGGGCGGTCGGCTGTGGCAGGAGGGCCGGTTCGTCTACGGCATCTCCGGCGGGTTCGACTATCTCGCGGCGACCTCCGGCGGCCTGACGCCGGGCTTCGGGGCCCTGAGCTACACCCGCGACTTCGCCGGCTCGGTGCAGGTTAAGGTCGGCGCGCTGCTGACCCCGGAGGTGCTGCTCTATGCCCGCGGCGGCGCGGCGGCCGTGCACGGCACGATCCGGGCCGGGGCGACGCCGGTCTCGGGGCCGTTCTCGCGCGACGACATCGCGGTCCTGCCGAACGCGCATGTCGGGGTCGAGTGGGCGATCACCGACCGCCTGTCGGTCGCCGTCGAGGCCGGCGTGGTCGGCGGCGGGCTGCGCTGAAGCCGGGACGACCATGACGGCGCCCGGGTCACCGGACGCTCCTACGCCGCAGCGAGCCCCCGCCCGGAGCGCGCCCGCATCACTGCGAGCCCGGTCAGGCTCACCACCAGGATCGCCGCGGCGTAGAGGTCGGCGGTCGCCGCGTAGCCGAGGGTGCGGGCGAGGACGCCGGCGCCGACCGCCGGCAGGCTGAAGGCGAGGTAGCTCTGGACGTAGAAGGCGGCCAGCAGCCCCGCGCGCTCGTCGGGCTCGGCGAGCGGCATGACCGTGCCGAGGCAGCCGAGGAAGCTGGTGCCGAAGCCGCAGCCGGTGACCAGGGTCGCGGCGATCAGCACCGGCACGCTCGCCGCATGGATGCCGGCGACGACCCCGACGACGCCGAGCGCGGTGGCGAGCACCCCGAAGGTCAGGTTCTCCCGCACCGGCGCGGTGCGGCGCAGGAGCACCGTGAGCGCGCCGGCCACCATCAGGGCGGTGACGACGGCCCCGCCGGTGAGCGGCGCCCGGCTGCCGGTGGCCGACGCGACCACCGAGGGCACGAGCGAGAGGTAGAAGCCGCCGAGCGTCCAGTTGGCGAGGTTGATCGGCGTCACCAGGGCGAGCGGCCGCCGGATCCGGGGCGGCACGGCCATGCGGGGCTTGAGCGAGGCGAGCGCCCCCGGCCGCGTCGCGGCGCTCTCGGGAATGAGCCGGACCGCCAGCGCCAGACCGGCGAAGGTGCAGAGCAGGAGGCCGTAGACGAGGTGCAGCGGCAGCGGCGCATACTGGATCAGCGCGCTGGTACCCAGCGCCCCCACGCCCATGCCGGCGAGCGGCGCCACCGCGTTGACGATCGGCCCGCGGGCGCGGTCGACGTCGACCAGGGCGGCGCCGAGCGAGGCGGCGGCGATGCCGGTGGCGAGCCCCTGCACGATCCGGGCGACGACGAGCCAGCCCGGCCCGTGGCCCACCAGCAGAAAGAGCCCCATCGCCGCGGCCTCAAGCCATAGCGCCCCGGCGATCACCGGCCGGCGCCCGAGATGGTCGGAGAGCGAGCCGGCGACGAGGAGCGCCTTGAGCAGGGCCACCGCGTAGACCGCGAAGACCAGGGTGACGAAGACCGGCGAGAGCGCCATCGTCTCCTGGTAGATCCGGTAGAGCGGCGTCGGCGCCGCCGCGGCGGCGAAGAACGCGCCGAGCGTCACGGCGTGGACGACGAGCGGGTCGACCCGCCGGGCTCCTTGACCTCTGCGCATGGTTGTGCCCCTAAAGCAAATCCGTTGCGTTAAGGATCTAGCGCCGCGGCGCACTAAAAGCAAATTCTTTGCGTTTGTGGGAGCGGTGGCGATGGCGGAGAGGGAGGCGGGGCCGCGTCCGGGCGGGCGCAGCGCGCGGGTCCAGGCCTCGGTCCACCGCGCCGCGCGGGACCTCCTCGCCCGGATGGACCGGGCCACGGTGACGATCCCGTTGATCGCCGCGGAGGCCGGCGTCACGCCCTCGACGATCTACCGGCGCTGGGGCGAGCTGAACGAGCTCCTGGCCGACGTCGCGGTCGAGCGGCTGCGGCCGGACATGGTCCCGGTCGAGACCGGCAGCGGGCGGGGCGACCTCCTCGCCTGGGCCGAGCAATACGCCGAGGAGATGTCCTCGGAGATCGGCCGCGAGCTGATCCGCGACGTGCTCGCCGCCGAGGGCGGATCCGGCCCCCAGCGCTGCTGCGGCTACGCCCGCCAGCAGATCGCCGTCATCGCCGAGCGCGCCGCGGCGCGCGGCGAAGTTTTTCCGCACATCGACACGATCCTCGACCGGGTCATCGCGCCGATCATCTTCCGCATCCTGTTCGACGAGGCGCTGGCGACGGAGCGGGTGGGGGGATTGGTGGAGAATGCGTTCTCCGGCGCGTGATCCGGCTCCACGCGATCTGTTCGAACAAAGATAAGGCGCGCCTCCCCTCTCCAGGCGATGCCGGGCTTGCCCGGTATCGCTGCAAGGTGTGGGAGAGGGGATCCCGCGCTTTACTTGATGAGGTCAGATCAGACGGACGCCGCGTCGCCCCCATCCCCCCGCCGCGGCCACATCCGCCCCATCACCTCGTCGCGGCGGATCCAGGCGTGCCAGGCGACCGCGAGCAGGTGCAGGGCGAGCACGACGCCGAGGCCCCAGCCGATCCAGTAATGCGCGCCGTAGCCCGCCTCCGAGAGCGCCTTGTCGACCGGAACGAGGCGCGGGAAGGAGAACACGCCGAACCACGGCAGGCCGTAGCCGCCCGCCGCCGAGTAGACGTAGCCGCTGACCGGCAGCAGCAGCATCAGGGTGTAGAGGCTGAGGTGGGCGAGGCTCGCGGCGAGATGCGCGGTGCGGGTGGGCGGTGCGCGGTAGGCCGGCTCGCCGGCGACGAGGCGGTAGACGAAGCGCAGCGGCAGGAGCAGCAGCACCGTCAGGCCGAGCGACTTGTGGATGTCGAGGAGTTCGCGCCGCGGCGAGGTGCCGGGCACCTGCCAGGCGGCGTAGATCCCGATCCCGAGCGCCGCCACGATCAGCGCCGCCATCAGCCAGTGGAAGCCGCGCTGGACGCGGTCGTAGTGGAAACCCTGGCCGGACCGGGACATCGGAGACGCTTCCTTCACGCGACGATACGCCCGAGCTTTCGCCCGGGATTGGGACGCGAGCGCGGCAGCTTCGTTTCCGAACCGTCGCGGGGCGCGGTTGCACCAGGACCCGCTTGGCGACATATCCTGGGGACATATCAGGAACACATGCGGCTGCCGGCGCGCGGCCCCGACCCGGAGATCCGCCGCCGATGGCCAAGACCCACCAGACCTTCGCCTGCCAGTCCTGCGGCGCGGTCTACAACCGCTGGCGCGGGCGTTGCGAGGCCTGCAACGGCTGGAACACGATCGTCGAGGAGACCGGCGCGGCAAGCCCGGTCTCCGGCCCGGTGGCGACCCGGCCGAGCCGGGCGCGGGGCCGGATCTTCCCGCTCGAGGGTCTGACCGGCGAGGTCAAGGAGGCGCCGCGCACCTCGTCGGGCATCGCCGAGCTCGACCGGGTGACGGGCGGCGGCTTCGTGCGCGGCTCGGTGATCCTGCTCGGGGGCGATCCCGGCATCGGCAAGTCGACGCTGCTGATGCAGGCCTCCGCCGCCCTGGCGAAAAGGGGCGAGCGCGTCGCCTACATCTCGGGCGAGGAGGCGGTCGGCCAGGTGCGCCTGCGGGCCGAGCGGCTGGGGCTGGCGAGCGCCCCGGTCGAACTCGCGGCAGAGACCAACGTCGAGGACATCATCGCCACCTTGAGCCAGGGCAAGCCGCCGGCGCTGGCGATCATCGACTCGATCCAGACGATGTGGACCGAGACGGTGGAATCGGCCCCCGGCACGGTGACGCAGGTGCGCGGCTCGGCCCAGAGCCTGATCCGCTTCGCCAAGACGTCGGGCACCGCCGTGATCCTCGTCGGCCACGTCACCAAGGACGGGCAGATCGCCGGTCCCCGCGTGGTCGAGCACATGGTCGACGCGGTCGCCTCGTTCGAGGGCGACCAGGGCCACCATTTCCGCATCCTGCGGGCGGTGAAGAACCGCTTCGGCCCCACCGACGAGATCGGGGTGTTCGAGATGACCGACGGGGG
Organism: Methylobacterium sp. Gmos1; assembly: GCF_053764715.1. NCBI lineage: Bacteria > Pseudomonadati > Pseudomonadota > Alphaproteobacteria > Hyphomicrobiales > Methylobacteriaceae > Methylobacterium > Methylobacterium sp. Gmos1. The sequence goes on from NZ_JBSNCC010000006.1 coordinate 112,868, forward strand.
ATTGGCGGAAGTGCCGAACCCCTCGGCCCTGTTCCTCGCCGGGCGCGACCTCGCGGCGCCGGGCACCGCGGTCTTTGCCGGGATGGAGGGCACGCGGCCCCTCCTCGTCGAGATCCAGGCCCTCGTCGCGCCTTCCGCGCTCGGCATGCCGCGCCGCGCCGTGGTCGGCTGGGACCCGAACCGCCTCTCGATGGTGCTCGCGGTGCTCGAGGCCCATGGCGGCATCCGGCTCGGCGGCCACGACGTCTACCTCAACGTCGCCGGGGGGCTTCGCATCAGCGAGCCCGCCGCCGACCTCGCGGTGGCGGCGGCGCTGGTCTCCTCGCTCTCGGGCGCCGCACTGCCGTCCGATGCGGTGTATTTCGGCGAGGTCGGCCTGTCGGGGGCGGTCCGCCCGGTGGCGCAGGCGCCGGCGCGGCTCAAGGAGGCGCAGAAGCTCGGCTTCGCCAAGGCCTTGATGCCGCAAGGGCGCGAGGGTGCGGGCCGCGACGGGTCGGGGACGGGGTTTCCGGCGGAATCCCTGCGCCACATCGCCGATCTCGTGGCGGGGGTGGCAGCGAGCGGCAAGCCGGTGCGCGGCGGGCGGCGCCAGCCGCAGCGAATGCCGGCCTACGACGACGAGGAGATGTGAGGGACGCGGGCAGGGTGACGGATCGGATCCGGCAGCGTATACAACCCCGGCGGTGCAGGGCAGCCGCGACCCGAGGCAACGCTCTCAGCCCCCGAACCGTTCCTGCCGATGCCGTTCTCCGTTCTCGATCTCGTCGTGCTGGGTGTCGTCGTCATCTCCGCTCTGCTCGCGGCGGTGCGGGGCTTCACCCGGGAAGTGCTGGCGATCGTGGCCTGGGTCGCGGCGGCCGGCCTCGCCTGGTACCTGCACCCGCTGCTGCTGCCGACCGTCAAGCAGCACGTCTCCAGCGACACCGTCTCGCTTGTGGTCTCGATCGCCGCGATCTTCCTCGTCACCCTGCTGGTGGTCTCGGTGATCACCGTGAAGATCTCGGACCTGATCCTCGATTCGCGCATCGGCGCGGTCGACCGCAGCCTCGGCCTCGCCTTCGGGGCGGCCCGCGGCTTCCTGATCTGCGTCATCGGCTGGGTGTTCCTGGCCTGGCTCGTGCAGGGCAAGGTGCCGGACTGGGCCCAGCAGGCCCGCAGCCGCGAGATCCTAGAGAATAGCGGCCAGAAGCTCGTGGCGATGCTGCCGGACAACCCGGAAGGGCTGCTCAAGCAGTTCCGCAAGCCCAAGCCCGAGGTCGATCCCGGCACCGACGCGCCCGCCGAGGCGGACACCCCGCCCCAGCGCCGCACCGACGCGAGCCCGCGCCGCTGACGGGACGACACCGATCGTTCACCGGACCGATGCAAGGACGCCCGACCGGCGTCCCTTGCATGTGAGATACGCCGCGCAACACACGTTTGACGACTTGGTTCCGCCCGCCGCAGCGATTACATAGCCGGCGCGGGGCGAAATTTCAGGCCGGAGAGGCCTGGAACCTGCTTCGTTCAGGCGATCAGGCCCGCGCACGGACGTTCCGGCGCGCGGGGTCGGCGAGGCGAGGCCGTGCGGTGACCGGCCACCAGGGGCTTCTCATCATGTCAGCACGCAGCGAAACCTTCCGGGGTGCCCCCGGGGCGAGCGAGGCGTTCGGCGGCGATCTCGACCTCGACGGCGACACCCTGCGCGAGGAGTGCGGCGTCTTCGGCATCTACGGCCATCCTGACGCCGCGGCGATCGTGGCGCTCGGCCTGCACGCCCTCCAGCATCGCGGCCAGGAGGCGGCCGGCATCGTCTCGTTCGACGGCCGGGTGTTCCACTCCGAGCGCCGTCTGGGCCTCGTCGGCGATTCGTTCTCCGACCTCGCCACGATCGAGCGCCTGAAGGGCCAGGCCGCGATCGGCCACGTGCGCTACTCGACCACCGGCGAGACCATCCTGCGCAACGTGCAGCCGCTCTTCGCCGAGCTCGAGACCGGCGGCCTCTCGGTCGCCCATAACGGCAACCTCACGAACGGCCTCCTGCTGCGCCGCCAGCTCGTGCGCGACGGTGCGATCTGCCAGTCGACCTCCGACACCGAGGCGATCCTTCACCTCGTCGCCCGCTCGCGCCACGTGCGCATCGTCGACCGGGTGATGGACGCGCTGCGCCAGATCGAGGGCGCCTACGCCCTCGTGATGATGACGAACAAGAAGCTGATCGGTGCCCGCGATCCCCTCGGCATCCGCCCGCTGGTGCTGGGCGAGCTCGACGGCCGCTACATCCTGGCCTCCGAGACCTGTGCGCTCGACATCATCGGCGCCCGCTTCGTGCGCGACGTCGAGAACGGCGAGATGGTGGTGATCTCGGAGGACGGCATCGAGTCGATCCGCTTCGCCCGGGCGCAGCCGCTCCGCCCCTGCATCTTCGAGTACATCTACTTCGCCCGCCCCGATTCGGTCGTGAACGGCAAGAACGTCTATTCGGTGCGCAAGAACATCGGCGTCGAGCTGGCAAAGGAATCGCCGGCCGAGGCCGACATCGTCATCCCGGTGCCGGATTCCGGCGTGCCGGCGGCGCTCGGCTACGCCCAGCAGACCGGGCTGCCCTACGAGCTCGGGATCATCCGCAACCACTATGTCGGCCGCACCTTCATCCAGCCGACCCAGTCGGTGCGCGAGCTCGGCGTGCGGATGAAGCACTCGGCCAACCGCGCCGCGGTCGCGGGCAAGCGCATCGTGCTCGTCGACGACAGCCTGGTGCGCGGTACCACCTCGGTGAAGATCGTCCGGATGATGCGCGAGGCCGGCGCGAGCGAGGTGCATTTCCGCATCGCCTCGCCGCCGATCACCCATCCCGACTTCTACGGCATCGACACGCCGGAGAAGGAGAAGCTGCTCGCCGCGACCCACGACCTGGAGAGCATGCGCCAGTACATCGGCGCCGACTCCCTCGCCTTCCTGTCGATCCCGGGGCTCTACCGGGCGATGGGCGAGGAGGGCCGCGACGACGCCTGCCCGCAATACACCGACCACTGCTTCACCGGCGACTATCCGACGCCGCTCACCGACCTCGCGGTCGCCTCGCCGCGCCGGATGGCGATCCTCGCCGAGGCCGACTGACCCCGAAAGCAGACCGACCCCGAGATCGACGGCCCGATGTCCGACACGCCCCTCCCCCACAAGCCCCTCGCCGACCGCATCGCCGTCGTCACCGGAGCCTCGCGCGGCATCGGCCGCGCGGCGGCCCTGGCGCTGACTGCTGCCGGCGCCCACGTGATCGCGGTGGCCCGCACGCAAGGAGCCCTCGAGGACCTCGACGACGCGGTGCGGGCGGCGGGCGGCTCGGCCACCCTCGTCCCCCTCGACCTGTGCGACTACGACGCCATCGATCGCCTGGGTGCCGCCATCCACGAGCGCTGGGGCCGGCTCGACGTGCTCGTCGGCAATGCCGGCGTGCTCGGCAAGCTGATGCCGCTCGGCCACGTCGATCCGAAGGTCTGGTCGAGCGTGATGGACGTCAACGTCACGGCGAACTGGCGCCTGATCCGTTCCCTCGATCCGCTGCTGCGCCGCTCCGATGCGGGGCGGGCGGTGTTCGTCACCTCGGGCGCGGCCTCGTCGTGCCGGGCCTATTGGGGGGCCTACGCGGTGTCGAAGGCGGCCCTGGAGGCGCTGGTGCGCACCTACGCCGCCGAGACCGCCTCGACGCCGGTGCGCGCGATGCTGCTCAATCCCGGGCCGCTGCGCACCGCGATGCGCAAGGCCGCGATGCCGGGCGAGGATCCGGAGACCCTGCGCACGCCGGAGGACTTGGCGCCGCACATCGTGCGCCTGGCGAGCCCGGACTCGACCGACAGCGGCACGATCTTCGACTTCCCGACCGGCCGCGTCCTGACGCCGCAGAAGCCGGCCTGAGCGGAGGCCTGTGGGCCCGTGTCTCCGCGGATGCCCGACCTCGCCGAGCGTCATCGGGACGCCGTCCCCCGCCGGCGTGCGGTGTGGCAACCGATCGTTGGCATTGCAAAATATAGGTTTTCCATCCTAGTCTCTCGATGCACGCCCGCTTTGAGCGCTAAGCGCTCAAAGCGGCGGCGAACTTTGGTCCGTGACCGAAAAAGCACCTTTCGGCCCCTACGGAAGGGCAGTTTAAGTTCGCATTAGGACCCCTGGGCGCAAAAACGACGCAGGGGAACTTCATCACACCGGATCCTGCCGGGGTCCGGGCGCAGACGGGATGGCCAACCGTGACTGCAAACACCGACGTCATGTACCGGCTGCTCGTCCAGGGCGTGACTGACTACGCGATCTTCATGCTCGATCCGGACGGGATCGTGGTGAACTGGAACGCCGGGGCCGAGCGGGCCAAGCAATTCACCGGCGACGAGATGATCGGCCGGCACTTCGCCTGCCTGTACCAGCCGGAGGACCGGGCGGCTGGTCTTCCCGAGGCCGGCCTGCGCCAGGCGCGCGAGACCGGGCGGTTCGAGGCCGAGGGCTGGCGGGTCCGCCGCGACGGCACCTCGTTCTGGGCCGATGTCGTCATCGACGCGATCCACGACGAGACCGGCGCCCTCGTCGGCTTTGCCAAGATCACCCGCGACCGCACCGACCGGCACCGCCTGCTCCAGGAGCACCGCGAGGAGGCGCGCCGGTTCCGCCTGTTCGTCCAGGGCGTGACGGATTACGCGATCTACATGCTCGACCCCGACGGGTGCGTGGTCAACTGGAACGCCGGGGCCGAGCGGATCAAGCAGTACAGCGCCGGCGAGATCGTGGGCCGGCATTTCTCGTGCTTCTACGGGCCGGAGGACCGGGCGTCGGGTCTTCCCGAGGCCGGCCTGCGCCAGGCGCGCGAGACCGGGCGGTTCGAGGCCGAGGGCTGGCGGGTCCGCCGCGACGGCACCTCGTTCTGGGCCGATGTCGTCATCGACGCCATCCGCGACGAGGACGGCAGGCTGATCGGATTCGCCAAGGTCACCCGCGACCGCACCGACCGGCGGGCGCAGCAGCTGCAGCTCCTGGAGGCCAAGGAGATCGCCGAGCGCCACCGCGACGGGCTGGCGGCGACCTCGTCCTTCCTCGACAGCGTCATCGCCACCATGCCCGCGAGCGTCGTCGTGCAGGACGCCGCGACGGGGCTGATCCGGCTCGCCAACCGGCAGGCGGAGATGCTGCTCTGCGGGTGCACCGGGGAACTCGTCGGCCGGCCGGCCGAGATGGTGCTGCCGACGGCCGTCGCGGCGCTCCTGAAGACCGCCCTCGCGGCGGCCGGCCGGTCGGCTGCGGAGGCCGGCGACCTCGCCGCCATCACCCACGAGATGCCGGTCCCGACCGCCTGGGGCTCGCGCATGCTCCGGATGCGCGCCCTGGCGATCGGCGGGCATGGCGAGCAGCCGCTCCACGGCTTGCTCATCGCCGAGGACGTCAGCGAGGAGCACGCCGCGAGCGTGCGGATCCACCATCTCGCCCATTACGACGGGCTGACCGGCCTGCCCAACCGCGAACTCTTACGCCAGCGGCTCGGCGAGGCCCTGGCTGCCGCAGGGTCGGACTCCGCCGAGGCGGGAACCGGCACGGCGGTGTTGTGCATCGACCTCGACGACTTCAAGCGCATCAACGACACCCTCGGCCATCCGGTCGGTGACCAGATGCTGCGGGCGCTCGTCGGGCGCCTGCGCGAGGCCCTGCGCCCGGGCGACTGCCTGGCGCGCCTCAACGGCGACAAGTTCGTCGTCGTCGCCCCGCTGCTGGCGGGCGAGGCGGAGGCCGAGGCCCTCGCCCATCGGGTGATCGAGGCGGGACGCGAGCCGATCGAGATCGAGGGCCAGCGGATCGAGACCGGCCTCAGCGTCGGCATCGCCCTCGCTCCCGCCGACGCGGACAGCGGCGACGGGCTCCTGCGCTGCGGCGACCTCGCGCTCTACGAGGCGAAGCGCCGGGGCCGCGGCCGGTTCCTGCGCTACCACGACGCCCTCGCGACCTCGGCCCGCTACCGCCGCCTGATCGAGGCCGACCTGCGCGGGGCGATCGCCCGGCGCGAGCTGCGCCTGCACTACCAGCCGATCGTGCGGGCCGAGGACGGCGAGACGGTCGGGTACGAGGCGCTGCTGCGCTGGCAGCACCCGGTCCGCGGCGCGATCTCGCCCCTCGACTTCGTGCCGATCGCCGAGGAGACCGGGCTGATCCACGAGATCGGCGCCTTCGTGCTGCACGAGGCCTGCCGCGAGGCGAGCCGCTGGGCGAGCGGGCGCAGCGTCGCCGTCAACCTGTCGCCGGCGCAGTTCCGTAGCCCGGCGCTCGCCGCCCATGTCGCCTCGGCCCTCGCCGCCTCCGGCCTGCCCGCCGGCCGGCTCGAGCTCGAGATCACCGAATCGGTGCTGCTCGACGCCTCGACCAACAACCTCGCGCTCCTGGAGCAGATGAAGCAGCTCGGCGCCCGGATCGCGCTCGACGATTTCGGCACCGGCTACTCGTCCCTGAGCTACCTGTGCGCGTTCCGGTTCGACAAGATCAAGATCGACCGCTCGTTCGTGCGCGAGATCTGCGACAGCCGCGAGGCCCTGGCGGTGGTGCGGGCGATCACCGGGCTCAGCCGCAGCCTGCGCATCGCGACCACCGCGGAGGGAGTCGAGACCCCCGAGCAGGCCGATTGCCTGCGCCGGGAGGGCTGCACCCAGCTCCAGGGCTACCTCTACGGCAAGCCGATGCCGGCGGCCGCGCTGCCGGAGGACCGGGGCGCGGGCCGGGCGGCGCGGGCGGAGACGGGTCCGGAGGCCGTGCTGCTGGGCTCGTGAGCCCCCGCCCTTCGGCCGGCTGGGCCCGGCCCGGCAGGCAGGCTATCACGCGGCCGCGGCCATGCGAGGCACGCGGGCGGAGGATCGCCGATGATCGACGTGCGGGCGATGTGCGCCATCGGGCAGCGGGGCCAGCTCGGCCTCAACGGGCGGCTGCCCTGGGAGGGCAACGCCGACCCCCTCTACGTCGAGGACGTGACGCGCTTCTTTGCCGTGACGCAGGGCCACGTGCTGATCGCGGGCCCGAAGACCATCGAGGCGGTGCCGGACTTCGCCTACCGGGACCGGACGATCGCCGTCATCCGCTCGCACGAGGACCCGCGCATGGTGCTGGCGCGCTATCCCGGCCGGCGCGTCTATGTCGGCGGCGGCATCGCGGTCTGGAACGTCTACGCGCCCTTCATCCAGCAATGGGACATCACCCGCCTGCCCTATGACGGCGAGGCCGACCGCTGGTTCGATCCGGCCTGGCTGGTGGGGCGCGGGCGGGGTTGAGGGCGGCCGGGCATCCGGCGATGCGATGCCCGCCAGCCCCGAGCGATCACGGCACGAAGGCGGCGACGTCCCCGCGGCTGCGCAGGCGCGCCGTCTCGCCCTTGAACGCGCGGCAGAGCCGTTCGTGGCCGGCGAACGACGACGAGGTGGTCCGGGTCCAGTAGCCTTGCGCCCAGGCCAGCAGGTCGTCCTGGTCGCCCGCGGTCATGCCGCGCCGCAGGCCGCGCGCGAGCAGGCCGGCCCGGCACGCCTCCCACGGAAGGTCGAGCCAGATCAGCCGCGTCGCCCGCGGCAGGGCGACCTCGGCGAGCCAGCCGTAGACGCCCTCGACGATCCACGCGTCGGTCGCCGCGATTCCGGCGACGCGGGCTCTCGCGTCGGCCTCGTCGCGCTTGGCGCCGTCGGGATGCCAGTGGACGAGGTCGAGGTCGTGGACCGGCCGGTGCAGGATCCGGCCCAGGCGCGTGGCCAGCGTGCTCTTGCCCGAGCCGCTATTGCCGACGATGACCCAGCGGACGGCGAGAGGAGGAGACATCCCCCTCTTTCTCGCATCGCCGCGGCCCGGTTTCCACCGGCGACGGCCCCAGGCGGGCGATCCTCAGCGCGCTGCGACCGCCGCGGCGAAGTCGCGGTAGGCCCGCAGCGGACGGCCGAGCATCGCGGTCAGGCGCTCGCGGTCGCCCGCCTCCGGGATCATCCCGTCGGTCTGGAAGCGCTCGCTCATCAGGCGCATGTCGAAGGCCATCCAGGGCGGCATGAAGGCCCGCAAGGACTGCTCGAACGCGGCCGCGTCGTCGCCCGCATAGGCGATCGGGCGCCCGAGCACCGCCGACCAGATGCCCGCGACCTCCGGCCCGGTCAGCGTGTCGGGCCCGACGACGTTGAGGCGCAGGAGCGGTCCGGCTTCCTGCTCGCGCCGGATCAGCTCCAGGGCCGCGACCTCGCCGATGTCACCGGCTTCGACCATCGCCAGCCCCGTATGGCCGAGGGGCATCGGGTAGACGCCGTGTTGCAGCACCACGTCGGCGACCGTGCGGTCGTTGTCGATGAAGTAGGCCGGGCGCAGGATGGTGGCCTCGAACCCCATCGCCTCGATCATCCGCTCGACGCCGGACTTGCCGGCGAAGTGCGGCACGTTCACGTAGAGGTCGGCGTGGATCACCGACAGGTAGACCACCCGCCTGATCCCCGCCTCGCGGGCGAGGTTGAGGGCGACGAGCGCCTGGGTGAATTCGTCGGGCACCACCGCGTTGAGCAGGAACAGGGTTGAGACGCCCGACAGCGCGGCCCGCATCGCGTCGACGTCGAGGAAATCGCCCTTGGCGAGGGCGACGCCCGCCGGCAGGTCGGCCTTGGCGGGATCGCGGACGAGGGCGCGGATGTCGGCGCCGCGCTGCGCGAGATGCCGCACCACGTGGCGGCCGATCGTGCCGGTGGCGCCGGTGACCAGGATCGTCATGGGATTGCTCCGGGTTCGTCGTTGAACACACGGGCAAGATGAGCGACCCAAGATCGGACCGATAGGCGCCCGATCTGGACGCAGCGTCTCGTGGATGGAACGGATGGACCTGCTCGCCCTCGCCGATTTCGTCGTCGTCGCCCGCCACGGCGGGTTCGGGCGCGCCGCCCGGGCGACCGGCCGGCCGAAGGCGACGCTGTCCCGGCGGGTCGCCGAGCTGGAGGCGAGCCTGGGCTTGCGCCTGTTCGAGCGCGGCGCGCGGGTCCTGAGCCTGACCGAGGAGGGTCGCGCGCTCCACGCGCGGGCCGGCGCCCTGCTGACCGAGCTCGACGAGACCGCGGCGGCGATCGCCGCGGGCGGTGGCCGGGTGCGGGGAAGGCTGCGGATCAGCGCGCCGCTGCTGTTCTCGCAGGTCGCCATGGGCAAGGTCGCGGCCGGCTTCGCGCTCAAGTACCCGGAGGTCCGCGTCGCGGTGACGGCCGAGGACCGCGCCGTCGACATGGTCGAGGAGGGCTACGACCTAGTGATCCGGGTCGACCCGGACCCGGACGAGGCCCTGGTCGGGCGCGCCTTCCTGCGCGACCGGATGGTGGTGGTGGCCGGCCCCGGCCTCGCGCGCCCGGCCGACGGGGACGCCGCCCCGGCGGTGGTGCGGGCGATGGAGGAGCGCGCGGTCTGGACCCTGGCCGACGGGTCGAGCCTCGCGGTCGCGCCGGTGCTGTCCCTGTCGTCGCTCGTGATGATCCGCGACGCGGTCCGCACCGGCCTCGGCGCCGCGCGCCTGCCGATCTCCCTCGTCGCGCACGACCTCGCCGCCGGCCGGCTGGCCCACTGGGGCGACGTGGCGGGATCGGACATCGCCCTGTGGGCGCTCTACCCGTCGCGGCGGCTCCTCAGCGCCCGGGTCTCCGCCTTCCTGGACCACCTGCGCGAGACGTTCCCGAGCGGCGCGCCGGAGGAGCTGGCGGCCTACGTCGCGGGGTGAGACGCCCTCGCGCCGCCTGCTGCGGCTGGTCGAAATCGGGTCGGCTTGACCTGCGGAGGGCTGCTGAGGGTGGAAGGTGGGCCAGCGACTGACGCTGCGAAACAAGCCTGCCCCTCGGTGCGTTTCGCCATCATCAATCCCAGTCCGGAGACGATGATGAACCGGTCCCTTGCTCTTGCCCTGGTCGCCAGCCTTGCTTTCAGCGGCGCTGCCCTTGCGAAGGACCAGCCCGGCGCGGACTGGATAACGAAGGCGGACCTGAAGAAGCACATGGAGAGCGAGGGTTACAGCGCCATCGTGGTCGGTGCCGACGACGGCCATTGGGAAGGCGAGGCCGTCAAGGATGGCCGCAGATGCATCACAGCCGATGCGGCTTGTCAGGCTTTGGACGCAGTGCGCGAGCCGTAGCAGCAGAGAGGAAGCCGGAGCGCGTCATCAGCGCTCACCGTCAGGACCGCGTAGAACCTGCGCTCGCCCTCATCGGACGAGCCAGCGATCCTGCTGACCACTCGCACAAGGTGCGCGGCGCGCTTGCTCTTGGCCGTCGGTCCGGATGTGAGGTGGCAGGGCCGCGTTGGAAAAGACCCTACCTACAAGAACGAGGAGCCTCCTCCCATGCTGGGCAATGGCGAGATGATCTTGCGGCTCTCGCTCGCGGCCGTGCTCGGCAGCGCGGTCGGGTTCGAGCGCGAGCGGTTGCTCTGGGCCGCGGGCATCCGCACGCACATGCTCGTGTGCGTCGGTGCCTGCCTTATCATGCTGGTGTCGGCCTTCGGGTTCAACGACGTGCTCGGCCAGAAAGGCGTCGTGCTCGATCCTTCGCGCGTCGCCGCGCAGGTGGTGTCCGGCATCGGCTTCATCGGCGCGGGGACCATCCTGTTGCGCGGCGAGGTGGTGAAGGGCCTCACCACGGCCGCGAGCCTCTGGGCGATCGGCGGGATCGGATTGGCGATCGGCGGCGGCCTCTACGTCGCCGGCGTCGCCACGACCGTCATCGTGCTCGTCATCCTCGCGGGCGTGAAGCCGCTTGAGGAACGATACCGTGATCGGCTCCAGATCCTGCCCATCACCCTCACAGCACGACGCGGCACGCTGTCGATCGATGCGCTGCAAGAGGTTGCCGGTCCCCGCTCTTCGCGGGTTCGCCAGTTCATCGTGCGGCAGAGCGATGACGACCCGGAGATGGACGAGGTCAGCATCTCGTTCGTGCGATTGTCGCGCACCTCGGTCAACGAGATCGCCGATCGTCTACGGAAGCATCCCGGCGTCGTGAAAGTCGAGCCCGTCAAGCCGTAGGGCAGCGTAGGCCGAGATCGCCACCCCACCCCGGCATCGGCGGCGACGAACGCCGGTCGGCCTGAAGCCGGGATCCCGGGTCACCGGCCCGCAGGGAGTTGCCCCCGAGAGGGATTGACCCGCCAACGGACATCTTGTACCGATCGGTACAAGATGGTTCCTGAAGGTGATCCGATGTCCCGACCCCCGCTGCCCCCGTTCACCAGAGAATCCGCGATCGAGAAGGTGCGCCTCGCAGAAGACGGCTGGAACACGCGCGATGCTGCCAAGGTCGCGCTGGCGTACACGCTCGACACGCGCTGGCGGAACCGGGTCGAGTTCGCGACCAATCGTGACGAAGCCCAAGCCTTCCTCACTCGCAAGTGGAACAAGGAACTTGATTACAGGCTGATCAAGGAACTGTGGGCGTTCACCGGCAACCGGATCGCGGTACGCTATGCCTACGAATATCGCGACGACAGCGGGCACTGGTTCCGCGCCTACGGCAATGAGAACTGGGAATTTGCCGAGGATGGACTGATGAAGCACCGCCACGCCAGCATCAACGAGATGCCGATCACCGAGGCGGAGCGCAAATTCCGTTGGCCCCTTGGCCGCCGACCCGACGATCATCCCTCGCTCAGCGACCTCGGCCTTTGAGCGTGAAGCGCGTCCTGACCGAGCGTGCCGATGCAGTGTCGGCCCTGGCGGAAGTATTCCGCGAGCATGGGTTCGAGGGTGCGAGCCTGTCGCTGCTGTCGAAGGCGACCGGCCTCGGCAAGGGCAGCCTCTACAACTTCTTCCCTGGCGGGAAGGAGGAGATGATGGAGGCGGTTCTTGCCGACATCGACTCCTGGTTTGCGACGACGATCTTCGCGCCGCTGGAGCAGGCACATGATCCGGCGGCGGCGGTCACGTCCATGATCGAGGATGTAACGGCATACTTCCGGTCCGGCAGAAGGGTATGCCTCGTCGGCTGTCTCGGCCTCAACTCCTCCGGAGCGGCTTTCGCGGTCCGGACAAGGAGCTATTTCGCGCGCTGGATATCGGCACTGGCTCATTGCCTCGAAACCGCGGGAGTTCCCGCCTCGCTGGCCGAGCGGATTGCGGAAGAGGCGGTGTCGGGGATACAGGGCGCGATCGTGCTGGCGCGAGCCCTGGGAGACGAAGCTGCTTTCCTCAGGGTCGTCCATCGCCAGCATGCTACCTTGCTCGACGCGGTCGCCAGGACGCCACCCCAGTCCGCTTGACCGTGCGATGGGTCGCTGAAGGTCGAAAGCAGCCCCTCACGCCGCCTTCACGGCCGCGAGGAAGCCGCCGACCTCGCGGGTCAGCCCGTCGGAATGGCGCGCGAGGGCAAGCGCCGCGTCGAGGACCTGGCCGGCGGTGCGGCCGGTCGCGCCGGCCTCACGGCCGAGCTCGCCCAGGGTCGCGGTGACGTGGCCGGTGCCCTCGGCGGCCTCGCCGACGCTGCGGGCGATCTCGCGGGTCGCCGCGCCCTGCTCCTCCATCGCGGCGGCGACCGAGGCGGCGGAGGCGGACATCTCGCCGATCACCCGGCCGATGCGCTGGATGTCGGCGACCGCCGCGCGGGTCGCGGCCTGGATCGCCTCGACCTGGCCGGTGATCTCGTCCGTCGCCCGGGTGGTCTGGCCGGCGAGCGCCTTGACCTCGGCGGCGACCACCGCGAAGCCCTTGCCGGCGGCTCCGGCCCGTGCCGCCTCGATGGTGGCGTTGAGGGCCAGAAGGTTCGTCTGCGCGGCGATGTCGGCGATGACCGCGACCACACGGTCGATGCGCCCGGCGGCGCCCGCCAGCTCGCCCACCGTGGCGTCGGTGCGGCGCGCATCCTCGACCGCCTGGCCGGCCATGCGCGAGGTCTGGGCGACCTGCTGGACGATCTCCTGGATCGATGCCGTCATCTGCTCGCTCGCCGCCGCGACGGCGTGGACGTGGCCGGAGGTCCGCTGCGCCACGCCGGCCGCCGCGTCGGTGCGCCCGGCCCCGGCCTCGGCGCCTGCCGCCATCGCCCGGGCGGCGGCCTCCATGGTGCCGGCGGCCCCGGCGAGGTCGCGCGAGAGGTGGTCGACCGCGGCCTCGAAATCCCGCGCCAGGCCGTCGACCAGGGCGGCGCGCCGGGCGGCGGCCTCGGTCCGCTCGCCCTCCCGCTCGGTCAGGCGGCGCATCTCGGCGGCGGAATCCTTGAAGACCTGCAACGCCCGGGCGAGCGCCCCGATCTCGTCGCGCCGCCCGGTGCCCTCGACCGCGATTCCGAGGTCGCCCGCCGCGAGCCCGTTCATCGCCCGCGCCATCCGGGCGAGCGGCCGGGCGATGCCGACGAGGGCGATGACGGCGAGGACCGAGAAGGCGAGGAGGAGGCCGAGGCCGGCGACGAGGGTCAGGCGGGTCTTCGTCGCCGCCGCGGCGACCTGCGCGGCGTCGCGGGCGGCGGCGAGGTCCGCGAGCGTCGCCTTGACCCGCTCGTCGATCGCCGCGGCCGCCTTGGCGCGCCGTCCGACGTCCTCCTCGCTCGACAGCGCGAAGGCGACGTCGGTCATGCCCTGCTGGGCGTTGGTCACCACCTTGTTCGAGAAGGCGAGGTAGTCGGCGACCCGGGCGCGCAAGGCCTCGTCCTGCGCGCGCTCCTCCGCGCTCCCGGCCAGGGCGACGAGCCGCTCGGCCTCGGCGCCCGCGATCTCCTCTGCCGACCGGTGCTGCTTGGCCAGCGACTGGCGCACCTCGTCGCTGCCCTCGATGATGACGCTGCGCTGGGCGATCGCCGCCTCGGCCACGGCGTTCTCCACCCGCAGGGCCGCCACGGCCCGGTTGGTGCGCACGTCGACGATCTCGCCCATCGTCCGGCCCATGGCGTCGAGGCCGTTGCGCGCGAGGCCGACCAGGCCGAGCGCGACGAGGAGGACGAGGCCGGCCGGCAGCGCCAGCTTGGCGACGAGCGGCAGGTCGTTGAAGGCGCGCATCCCGGATTCTCGCATTCAGGGCGGCCCCGACCGCGCTCGATCGCGTCGCGCCGCAGGCTGTCGACGGTCGCAAGGCTATGCGCCGGCCGGTTAAAGGACCATTGTGATATTAAATCAAGATTCGCCGCCTCCATCTGTGTCTAGTAGTGAAAGCTCGTCGATGAGCTGCCTTTTCGCCACGCACGTGCAGGATACTTCTACTTCCGCAAAGTCCAAGAGAGCAGCGGAATGCGTGTGCGATGGGCAAGCCGTGCGGCTTTGGCCGGCTGCGGCGGTGGCCGCGGGCGGCGGGGCCGCCTCGCGGGCGATCACGGCCGACCGCCCGTCCGGGCGCCTTGCATTATAGCGCCTGCCGGCGGGTCACCGACGGGACGCCGATCCGGCTCTTCAAGACAAACCGGTTCGCCAAGACGGCGCGAACGCGGTAAATCCGTCGCCGGCCAGTCAAACGGGGGCTGTCAGTCGATGAGCGAATCCACCGACCGGTTCAAGCGCGCGCCCAAGCGCAAGGCCGCGCAGGCGCGCACCCTCACGGTCTCGGCCGAAGCCAAGGCGGCCTACGAGAAGATGATCCGCGAGAAGGAGGAGCGCGAGGCCTACGCCCGCAACCTCCCCGCCGACCAGAAGCTGCGCTGACCGCCGCCGCTCGCTGCTCGCCCGGATTTTACTCGCCCAGATCCTACTCGCCCTTGTCGAACGGGTTCTTCGAGGTCCGGAGCGACAGGCGGATCGGCACGCCCGGCAGGTCGAAGGCCTCGCGCAGGCTGTTGACGAGGTAGCGGGTGTAGGATTTCGGCAGCGCGTCGAGCTGGTTGCCGAACAGGGCGAAGTGCGGCGGGCGCGACTTCACCTGCGTCGCGTAGCGGATCTTGATCCGCCGGCCGGACACCGCCGGCGGCGGGTTGGCCTGCGTCGCCTCGCTCAGCCAGCCGTTGATCTTCGCGGTCGAGACGCGGCGGTTCCACACCTCGGCGGTCGAGACGACGGCGTGCATCAGCCGGTCGATGCCCTCGCCGGCGAGGCCCGAGAGCGGCACCACCGCCGCGCCGCGCACCTGCGGCAGCAGGCGGGCCGCCTTCTCCTTGAGGTCCTTGAGCAGCCCCGGCTGGTCGGCGACGAGGTCCCACTTGTTGAGGCCGATGACGAGGGCCCGCCCCTCCGACTCGACGAGGTCGACGATGGTGAGGTCCTGCTTCTCGAACGGGATCGTGGCGTCGAGCAGCACGACCACGATCTCGGCGAAGCGCACGGCGCGCAACCCGTCCGAGACCGCGAGCTTCTCGAGCTTGTCGTCGATCCGGGCGCGGCGGCGCATCCCGGCGGTGTCGTGCAGCTTGATCCGCCGGCCGCGCCACTCCCAGTCGAGGGAGATCGAGTCGCGGGTGATGCCGGCCTCGGGGCCGACGAGCAGCCGGTCCTCGCCGAGCATCCGGTTGATCAGCGTCGACTTGCCGGCATTCGGCCGGCCGACGATCGCGACCTTGAGCGGCTTGCCCTCGGCGCCGTCCTCGTCGTCGTCGTCGGATTCCGGCAGCACCGCCTCGAGGGCGTCGAGCAGGTCGCCCATGCCCTCGCCGTGCTCGGCCGAGAGCGGGACGGGGTCGCCGAGGCCCAGCGCGAAGGCCTCGTAGGCGCCGGCCATGCCGGCCCCGCCCTCGGCCTTGTTGGCGAGCAGGATGACGGGCTTGTCGGCCCGGCGGACCAGCTCGGCGAAGGGCTGGTCGGCCGGCAGCAGGCCGGCGCGGGCGTCGATCACGAACAGGACCGCGTCGGCCTCGGCGATGGCGGCCTCGGTCTGGGCGCGCATGCGGCCGGCGAGCGAATCGGCCTCGGCCTCCTCGAGGCCTGCGGTGTCGAGGATGCGGAAGCGCAGGTGGCCGAGGCGCACCTCGCCCTCGCGCCGGTCGCGGGTCACGCCCGGGCGGTCGTCGACGAGCGCGAGCTTCCTGCCGACGAGGCGGTTGAACAGCGTCGACTTGCCGACGTTGGGACGCCCGACGATCGCGACGATGGGCATCGACATGGAGGTCTTCCTGAAAATAGCAGCGGGCGGGCACGCCGCGAGGCGCGCCGCCCTCTTCGATAGGATGCGGGACGAAAGCGCCCCGCGCTACGGGGTTTCTAGCGCGTCGCGGGGGCGGGAGCCTCGGGAGCCGGGGCTTCCTCCTGGGCGCCGTGGTCCTGCGCGTCGTGGTCGTGCGCCTCGGGCGCGGGCAGGGGCGTCCTGAGGAGGGAGGGCGGCGGCGGCGCGGCCGGAGCCGGAGGCGCGGCCTCGGTCACCTGCACCGGCCCGCCGGCGACCAGGCCGACATAGATCTCGAGCCGCTGGCGCAGGCCCGCGGGGGTCTCGCGGTCGGCGGCGATCTGGTCGAACCAGCGGCCGGCGCCCTCGAAGTCGCCCTTCTTGAGCGCCACGAGGCCGAGCGTCTCGCGGGCGGTGTGGCGGAAGGCACCCGACGGGGCGGCGAGGCTCTGCAGGCTGTTGAGCGCGCCGGCATCGTCCTTGTCGACGAGGAGGAGCGCCCCGCGCAGGCGGGCGAGGTCGCGCAGGGACTGGCCGATCGCGGTGTCGTCGGCGATCGCCGCGTAGGCCTTGGCCCCGGCCGCCGGATCGGCCTTGCCGGCCTCCGCCGCGGCGCGCAGGCGCGCCAGCAGGCGGTAGCCGAACGGCGCGTCGGCGGCGACGCCCGCGAAGGCCTTCTCGGCATCCTCCGGCGTCCCGCCCTTGGCGCGGCGCAGCGCCTCCTCGAAGCGCAGGCTCGCCGCCTCCGATTGCTGGGCCTGCGCGTGCTGCCAGTAGCGCCAGCCGCCGACACCCAGCACCACCAGCACCGCGAGACCGATGAACACGCCGCTGTAGCGCGACCAGATCTGGGCCAGGCGGTCGCGCCGGTACTCGTCGTTGACCTCGCGGATGAACTCGTTCTCGCTCATGATCTCTTTGGCTCGCCGCCTGGCTCTTCGCCGCGACCGTGCGACAGGGCCGGTCGCGTAGCACAGTCCCGGCGGGAAGTCAGGCCCGGCGAGGGTTCAGGCTTGCCCCGGCCAGACCGCGACGCCGATGAGCCAGGGGTGCAGCACCCGGGCGAACACGAACCAGGCTGCGACGCCGATCACCACCGCGAGCGCGTCGTTGCGCCAGCCGGCGGGCGCCGCCACCGGCCCGGCATGGGCCTTCACCTCGTCGCGTCGCTTGGCGCTGATGCGGGCCATCACCGCCCAGGCCAGGATCGCCCCGAACAGGACGATCGAGCCGAGGTCGCCGTTGGCGAGCAGGTGCGCGGTGGCCCAGATCTTCACGCCGAGCAGCATCGGGTGCTTGAGCCGCGCCTTGATCCGCCCCGGCAGGTAGGCGGCGACGAAGCTGACGAAGGCGAGGAGCACGAGGAGCAGGGCGAGGTGGCGCGTCCAGACCGGGGGCGACCACACCGCGATCATGCCGCTCGCCCGGTACTGGCCGTAGCCGATCCCGGTGACGACGAGGCCGAGCAACGCGACCAGCGAGTAGCCGATCTTGTAGGGCCCCTCCCCCACCCGCGCGATCAGGGCGGCCCGGGGACCGCGGGCCATCGTGAAGGCGTGGGTGCCGAGGAACAGCGCGAGGCCGACGATCAGGAGCAGCATCGAAGAAAAGTCCCCGGGGATGGCGGCCGATCCGGCGGATCGCCGATAAGCAAGCCTCAAGCACTCTGGGACAGGCTCGGACCCCAAGTCCAGGGACGCCGCATGCTCCTCCGCCTTCTCCTCGCGTGTCTCTGCGTCGCGGCCGTGACGGCGCCGGCCTTGGCCGAGCCTCCGCTCTCGGCGCTGACGCTCGTCGGCCCGCCCCGCACGGTATTCAAGGCCGGCCGCGACGCCTGCGACGGCCACGACGTGCCGGACGCCCCGGCCCGGGCCCTGCGCGAGGCCGATGGCGGGATCGCGCTGTTCGGGATGCACTACCGCAACCGGGCCCTGCGCGGCCGCGACTTCGACAGCCTGAAGCTCGACTGCAAAATCGTGCTCGATTCCGCCTTCAAGCCGGAGCCCGAGGCCTTCGACGACCGCACCTGGATCACCGCGACCTGGACCGAGGACGGCACCCGGATCGAGGCGCTGCTGCACGAGGAGTACCACGCCGACGACCACGGCCGCTGCCGCGCCACCGGCATGCTCGCCTGCTGGTACAACGCCGTGCTGGCCGCCCGCTCGTCGGACGGCGGGCGAAGCTTCACCCGCGCGAGCCCGCCGGCGGTCGTCGCGGCGGCCCCCTTCCGCCAGGAGGTCGAGCAGGGCCGCCACCGCGGCTTCTTCAACCCCTCGAACATCTTCGCCGACGGCCGATACCGCTACTTCTACGCCTCGACCACCGGCTGGACCGGCCAGCCCTTCGGCGCCTGCCTGTTTCGCAGCGACGACGTCTCGGATCCCGCCCGCTGGCGCGCGTGGGACGGCAAGGGCTTCACCGCCCGCTTCCCGAACCCATACCTGAAAGGCGCGCGAACCGCCGGCCCGTGCACGCCGATCGCCCCGTTCCCGGCCCCGGTCGGCTCGGTGAGCCGCCACCGCGGCAGCGGCGCCTGGATCGCGGTGTTCCAGGCCAAGGCCGGCGGCGTCTTCTCGCGGTCGGGGATCTACTGGAGCACGTCGCGCGACCTTCTCGCCTGGGACGCGCCGCGCCTGCTCGTCGCCGGGGCAACGCTCTACGACGATCCGTGCGCCGCCGGGGGCGAGCTCGTCAGCTATCCCTCCCTCATCGACCCGGCCGCGCCCGGCCGCAACTTCGACACCGTCGGCGACACCGCGACGCTCTACACCGTCACGCTGAAGACCAAGGGCTGCGAGGTCACCTCGGAGCGCGACCTCGTGCGGCGGCCGGTGGCGATCAAGGTCTGGCCGTGAGGCCCCCGGGGCATCTTCCGACGAAGTGGATACCGGTTCGTCGAAGGTCTGCGGCGCAACCAGAGGCCCGGAGAGCTTCGCGATGGCAGCGCGATCGTGACGCGCTCTGGTCATCCCGCTCACGCTGCGTCAGGATGCCGGAGGGGAAGCGCGGGAGGGACGGCGATGCGGTGGCAAATCCTGGCATGCGCGGCGGCGCTCTCGCTCGCGGGGGCCGGTTCCTCGCGGGCGGTCAGCATCTCGGAGAGCGGCGACCGGGTGACGCTCACGGGCTCCATCGTTCCGGGCGACGGCGAGGCCTTCGCCCGCTTCCTCGCCGGGCCGCACGCCCAGCCGCCGCGGGTCGTCTACCTCGACAGCGGCGGCGGCAAGGTGCTGGAGGGCATCGCCATCGGCCGGGCGATCCGCCGCGCCGGCCTCGCCACGGCGGTGGACGCCCACGCGGCCCGGTGCGACAGCGCCTGCACGCTGATCTTCGCCGGCGGCGTGCGGCGCCACTACGTCCACGGCGAGGACGTCTACGAGGGGATGTCGGGCCGCTCCGGCCTCGGCTTCCACACCGCGCACCGCCCGGGCAACCGGAACGAGGCCAACACGCTGAGCGACCGCGGCACCGACAACATGCGCCGGTTCTACGCCGAGATGGGCCAGCCCGGCGCCGCGACGCTGGCCGACAGGGCCGCCTTCAACACCCTCTACCGCCCGTCCGGCGGCACCGCGCTCGGCCTCGGCATCGCGACGAGCCTGCAGGCGCCGTGAGGGCGCGGATTGGACAGGGGACGAGGCCGCTCGCCTCTACCCCCGCCAGGTGATGAGGTAGGCGCCCGCCACCACGAGCCCGACCCCGAGCCAGTTCACCCCCGACAAGCGCTCGCCGAGCAGCGTCGCGCCGAACACGGCCACCAGCACGATCGACAGCTTGTTGAGGGTCGCGACCTCAGCCGCGCCGCCGACCTTCAGCGCCCGGAAGTAGCAGGCCCAGGAGCCGGCGGTGGCGAGGCCCGACAGGCTCAAGAGGGCGAGATTGCGTCCGGTGAGCGCCCGCAGGGCCTGCCATTGGCCGGTGGCGAGGCAGAGCGCGCCGAGGGCGAGAAGGATCACCACCGAGCGCATGAAGGCGGCGGCGTCCGAGTCCGCCCCGGCGCTGCCGGCCCGGGCCAGCACCGCGGTGAGCGCGGTGAACACCGCCGAGACCAGCGCCCAGACCTGCCAAGACACTCCCTGACCCGACATCCCGCGATCCCTCGTTCCATCGCCGTGCGGCATCATGCATGACCGCCATGTGCGAATGCCGACAATGCGTTTCACTGGCGCACCGTCCTCCTCCAGCTTTCCCGCACCACGACCCCGGCGACGGGGCCCGACGGATGGCGGCCGGCCTCGAGACCGGCGCGAAGGGGGACGCACCATGGACCAGACGCGGCGGCTGTTTCTGGGAAGCGCGGCGCTCGGCGCCAGCGTGATGGCGACGGGCGCGAAGGCGCTAGAGCAGGACCACGGCAACCCGGGCGACGGCGGCTTCGGCCGCCAGGCGGTCTCGCTGCCGCCGGGCGCCAAGGTCGCCTACCACGATCCCAAGGATGTCGGGGCGATGCCCGACTTCCACTTCTCCCTCGACGGCAACCGGCCGAAGGTGACCTCCGGCGGCTGGGCCAAGGAGGCGACGGTGCACCAGTTCCCCATCAGCAAGGGGATCGCGGGCGTGCACATGTTCCTGGAGCCCGGCGCCTCGCGCGAACTGCACTGGCACGCCATCGCGGCCGAGTGGGCCTACGTCATCGACGGGCGCTGCCAGACCGTGGTGCTCGATCCGTCGGGGGCCAGCGAGATCAACAACTACGAGCCCGGCGACCTCTGGTACTTCCCGAAGGGTCACGGCCACTCGATCCAGACCATCGGCGACAAGCCCTGCCACTTCATCCTGTCGTTCGACAACGGCGCCTTCTCGGAGCACGGCACGTTCTCGATCACCGACTGGATCGACGTGACGCCGAAGGACATGCTGGCGCTGGAATTCGGCCTCACGAAGGAGGCGCTCGACGCCTTCCCGAAGGGCGAGACCTACATCCAGGCCGGCCCCGTGGTGCCGGTGTCGGAGGCCCTCGACGCGCCCTGGCCGAAGGAATCGACCCACAAGTTCCGCCTGCTCAAGGATCCCCGCGCGGTGCGCGAGTTCGACGGCGGCACCTTCCGGCTCGCGACCGTCGACGAGTGGCCGATCCAGAAGACGATGTCGGGCGGCGTTATGACGATCAAGCCGGGGCAGATGCGCAAGCTGCACTGGAACGTCAACGCCAACGAGTGGCACTATTACCTCAAGGGCAAGGGCCAGGTGGCGCTGTTCGGCTCGGGCGGGCGCGGCAAGGTCGCCGAGTTCAAGCCCGGCGACGTCGCCTACATCCCGATGGGCTTCGGCCACGCGATCAAGAACATCGGCGACGAGGACCTGGAGATCGTCCAGACCTGGGACAACGGCAAGTTCGAGGAGATCGACCTCGACACCTGGATCAAGGCGAGCCCGCGCTACCTCCTGTCGAACAATTTTACCGGTGTGCCGGGCGAGACGATCACGAAGCTGAAGCAGGCGTGAGATAAGCGGTTCGCGGCGCGCGTGAACCCTCCCCCCATCCCAAGTCGGGCTTGCCCGACTTGGGCAGAGGATGCGGAACTCGGGCTTACTCGAGTTCCGTGGGGGGGAGGGTTGGGCCGTGGCGTCGCGCCCGTCCCTCGGCTACAAACCGCTCCCGTGAACTGGGACGCGTTCGACTTCAAGCTGCTCATCGTGTTCGACGCGATCATGCGCGAGCGCCACGTGACGCGCGCCGGCGAGCGGCTGGGCCTGAGCCAGTCGGCGGTGAGCCATGCGCTCCAGCGCCTGCGCCGGGCGCTCGGCGACGAGCTGTTCGTGCGCGGGCCCGAGGGCATGAGCCCGACGCCCCGCGCCCTCGACCTCGCCGAACCGGTGCGCCGGGCGCTGGCCGAGATCGAGGGGGCGCTGCACCAGGACCGGTTCGACCCGGCCTCCTCCTCCGCGAGCTTCCGGCTGGTGCTCAACAACACCGCCGCGGTGGTGCTCGCCGCGCCGATCGCCGAGTGGATCGCCCGCCGGGCGCCGTCCTTGAGCCTGCACATGAGCCCGAGCGGCACGGTGCGGGTCGACGACCTGCTCGATCGCGGCGACGTCGATCTCGGCATCGTCGGTGCCGGCCGGGTCGAGGGCGAGCGCTTCGGCACCACCACGCTGATCCGGGACGGCTTCGCGGTCGTGGCGCGGCGCGGGCATCCGGCGCTCGGCCAGCCCCTCACCTACGAGCGCCTCGCCGATCTCGCGCACCTCGTCGTCTCCTCGACCGGCGACGACGTCGGCTTCCTCGACGCGATCCTCGCCCGCCGGGGCCTCCCCCCGCGCCGGGTCGCGATGGCGGCGCCGTTCCTGTCGGCGGCGCCGATCCTCGCCCGCTCCGACCTGGTGGCGGTGATGGCCGAGCGGATCGCCCGCACCCTGGCGACGGTGCACCCGGTCGCCTGCGCGGCCCTGCCGGCGGATCCGGACCTGCCGGTCACCGCCTCGGTCCTGGTCTGGGCCCGGCGGGTCGAGCGCCATCCCGGCCACGCCTGGCTGCGCCGGCAGGTCGCGGCCTGCATCCACAGCCTCTCGGCCGAGGCGCAAGAGAACCCGCAAGATATAACAGGTAATCCCTGAATCCCTGGCGCACGAGTCGATCGCCGGTAACTGAAAATTATCGGAATGCTCGTTTCAGTTGTGAACCCGAGAAGGTGCAACTGAACCATGGATCAGACGGTCGTCACCGCCGCGCAGAGCCGGCGCTTCGCCACCTTCGGGCTCACGGAGGACGACCGGGCCCGCCTGCGCGGCCTCGCCGGCTTCGCGCGCGAGCGCCTGCCGGGGCTGCTCTCGGAGTGGAACGCCCGCTTCGGCGACTGGCCGGAGATCCAGGACGCCCTGCGCGATCCGGAGGTGCACGCGGCCCGGGTGGCGCATTGGGTGCGGGTGATGAGCGGCGATTTCGGCCCGGACTTCACGGCCTCCGCCGAGCGGCTGGCCACGGTCTTCTACGCCCGGCGGGTGCCGGCCTACGCAGTCGCGATCTGCCACGCCACGGTGACGGCGGGGCTCGCCGAGGTCCTGGGCCTCGCCGGCCCGTCCCGGCTCCTCGGGGGCAGGGAGGCGGCGGCGCTCCGGGGCGCCCTCACCCGGGCGGCCTGGCTCAATCTCGAGGTTCTGCTCGAGACCTACGCGGCGGCCGAGCAGGCGAGCCGGCGCAGCGCCACCGCCGCCCTGGCCCTCGCCTTCGAGGAGCGCGTCGGGGCGGCGATCGGCGCGGTCGCCGACCAGGCGCTCGCCCTCGACGGCACCGTCGGGGCGCTGTCGCGCAACGCCGCCCGCTCGACCGAGGCGGCGACCGCGGTGGCGGCGGCGGTGCTCGAGGCCTCGGCCGGGACCGAGCAGGTGGCGCGCTCCGCCGAGCAGCTGCGCGCGGCGATCGCCGAGATCGCCGGCGAGGTCGGCCGCTCGCACGCGGTGGCGCAGGATGCGGTCGAGCAGTCCGACGCGGTGGCGGCGCGGGTCACGTCGCTCGCCGGGGCGGTCGGGCAGGTCGGCGAGGTGGTGACGCTGATCACCGGCATCGCCAGCCAGACCAACCTGCTGGCGCTCAACGCCACGATCGAGGCCTCCCGCGCCGGGGCGGCGGGACGGGGCTTCGCGGTGGTGGCCGCCGAGGTCAAGGCGCTCGCTCAGCAGACCGCCCGGGCGACCGGGACGATCGCCGGGCAGATCGAGGCCATGCGGGCGGCGGCGGGCGACTCGGTCGAGGCGATGGCGCGCATCCGCGAGACGATCGGGCGGGTGAGCGAGAGCAGCGCGATGATCAGCGCCGCGGTCGAGGAGCAGAGCGCCGCCACTGCCGAGATCGCCCGCAGCACCCGCGACGTCAGCGCCGGCACCGACGAGGTCGCCCGCCTGATCGACCGGGTGCGCGAAGATGCCGGCGGCACCGCCGAGGCGGCGTCGCGCGTCACCGGCTCGACCCAGGATCTCGGGCGGCAGGCGGCGGCGATGAGCGCGGCGGTAGGGGCGTTCCTCGGCGAGGTCAGGGCGGCGTAGGGCTGCCGATCCCCGCCCGTTTCAAGGTCCCGGCCAGGAGCTCGACCTGGGCGGCGATGCGCCCGAACGCCGCCGAATCCGAGCCTTCCGGCTTCGGCGGCAGCCGCTCGCCGCTGGCGGTGCGGGCGAGCGCCCCGGCGAGCCACTCGCGCCAGGCCCGCCAGGTCGCGGCGTCCGCCCCCGCCGGCTCGGGCTCGTGGCGCAGGATCGAGAGCCGCCCGGCCATGCGGCGCAGGGTGGCGTCGGCGACCATCGCGGCCTCGATGCGCGAGCGGCCGCGCCGGCGCGGCTCCTGGAGCGCGCGGGAGAGCGCGGCTTCGAGGTTGTTGCTGGCAAGCCCCGCCGCCCGGGCCGCGGCCTCGGCGGCGGCGGAGGTGCCGTCCCCCAAGCGCTCCGCCACCACCGCCTCGGCGTAGCGGGCATGGGCCGAGAGGGCGGCGCGCAGGGCATCGCGCACCCGTCCCGGCTCCCAGAGCGGCCACAGCAGCAGACCGGCGAGCACCGCCACCGCGCCGCCCAGCACCGTGAAGAGCGCCCGCATCCCGACGATCTCCCAGGACGAATGGCCGGGCTCGACGAGCTCGACCAGCACCACCACGAGGGGCGTCAGGCAGGCGATGAAGGTGCCGTAGCTCACGCCGCGGGCGGCGAAGCCGATCACGCTGAGCGGCACCATCATGGCGGCGAGGATCGGCGGCGAGGTGGCGTAGAAGGCGAGCACCGCCCCGATCACCCCGCCGAGCACCGTGCCGCCGATGCGCTCCAGCGCCCGCTGCCAGGTGGCGGCGTAGAACGGCTGCATCGTCAGCACCACCGTGATGGTGAGCCAGTGGGTGAACGGGCCCGGCCACAAGAAGGTGACGGCCAGCGCCGGCAGCGCCACCACGGTCGCCCGCACGGCGTGGCGCAGGTTCGCCGAGGACCAGGTGAGGTTGGCGCGCAGCGGCTGAAGCACCGTCTCGCGCCAGGGCGGGGCCGGCGCGCCGGCGAGCCCGCCGCCGCCGGCCAGATCCTCCGGCCCCGACAGCTTGGCGCCGATCCGCACCCGGTCGATGATGCGCTCGGCCATCCGGCGATAGGCCGGGTCGGCGTCCGCCGCGGGCCTCGCCCGGGCGAGCGCCCGCTCGATGCGCCATAAGTCCACCGGCTTGTCGCGGCGGATCGCCCGGGCGAGGATCTTCAGCATCGGCGGCAGCAGGCGCAGGAGCTTCTCGGCCTGTCCCCGCTGCGCCGGGGTGGCGCGCTCGAGGTAGTCGGAGAGGGCGATCATCACCCCGAACAGCTGCTCGGCCGCCTCCAGCCGGATCAGCGCCCGGGCGTTGCGCTCCGAGAGCCGGGCACGGCTGCGGGCGAGATCGAGCACCAGGGTGCGGGCGGCCTCGATGGCGTCGCGCACCGCCCGGCGGTGGCCGCGGGCATGGGCCTCCCAGACCGCCAGGTCGAGGCCTTTCATGTCGAGGCCGTTCATGTCGGCCCCGTTCGTGTCGGATCCCGGCGGGTCGGCCGAGAGCCGGCGCAGGTCGCGGGCGAGCCGCGACAGGCCGCGCCAGACGCCCCCGATCGCCGCGTGGGCGGGCCGGTAGGGGTGGAGGCGCCAGACGACGAGCGCGAGGAACGCGGCCCAGAGCCCGCCGGCCCAGAACATCGCGGCGACGACCGCGCCCTGCTCGACCGTGAGCGCCCGGTCGAGGGCGAGGCAGAGCACCACCACCAGCACGTTGCCGACGGTCTGGGCCGGTACGCCCCAGACCCGCGCGAAGGTGCAGCCGAAGATGACGACGAGGGCCACCGGCAGCACCAGGGCCGGGCCGTAGCCCTCCATCACCCCGAAGGCGCCCCAGAACAGGCCGCCGAGCCCCGCGAAGGCGAGGAGTGCCCGGAGCCGCGGCCGGATCGGCCCGCCGATGTCGCAGAAGCACGTCAGGTTGGCGGCGAGCGCCATGGTGAGGAGCGGCGGCCAGGCCAGCCACCATTCGAGGAGGATGATGCTCGCGAAGGCGACCGCGGCCCGCAGGCCCTCGGCGACGTTGATGCCGGTGAGGTCCGGCGCCACCGGCAGCCGGGCGAGGTCGGGACCCGGCTCGCGCAGGGTGCCGCGGCGGAGGGGAAGGGGCTTCATCGGGGGGTAAGGGTCACGGGCGCGCGAGTCCTGAAGGGGCGCCGCGGGCGTGGCAAGCCGCGTGCCCCAAAGCCCCCTGATAGAGACCGGTTATAGGATGCGGGCGCGCGCCGTGTACCGCTCAGCCCTCCGGTCGCGCCGGGTAGACCGGCCGGCCCGCGACCGGCAGCGCGGTCCGGCGGCAGAGATAGACCTCCTCCTCCGGGTGCGCCTCGATCCGGAAGCCGGAGGCGCGCAGCATCGCCTCGGTGCAGGCACGATTGGGCGCCCACCAGTTGGTCGGGTCGCCGGCGTAGGCCTGCTCGATGAAGTGCAGCTTCGGGTAGCCCGGATCGTCGAAGGGGGCGGCGTCGAAGAAGTCGTAATCCGCCGCCACCGGCGCCACCGTGCTCGCGCCCCGCTGCATCGACTGGAACACCATCAGGTCGCCGGCGACGTGGGCGTGGATCAGGTCGAGGGCGAGGAGCGGGTGGCGCAGGTGGTAGAGCACGCCCATGAACAGCACCACGTCGAAGCGCTCGCCCAGGGCACCGACGTCGTAGACCGAGAGGTTGCGGAACTCGATCTCGGCGCGCAGCGCCCGGGCGACGAAGCGGGCTTGGGCGAGGTAGCGCTCGTCCTCGTCGATCCCGAGCACCCGGGCGGCGCCGCGGCGCTTCATCTCGACGGCGTAGAAGCCGGCATTGCAGCCGATGTCGAGCACCGTCTTGCCCGTGAGGTCGGCCGGCACCGCGTCGGCGAAGGTGCGCCACTTCACCATCGGGTAGTCGCCGAGGAAGTGGCCGGGCGCGGTGAACACGCCCGGCGCGATCTCGATGTTGTGGAACCACGGCCCCAGGGCCTCGGCGCGTTCGCGCAACGATTCGGCGCGCAAGGTCTCGTCGGTCATGGGTGGCTCCCCAGGAAGGCGCGCTCGTTCAGGCTCTCGACCTTGGCGCCCCAGGCGCCCAGCACCAGCACGCTCACCGAGGCCGGGCCGATCTCGAACAGCCGCATCGCATCCGCCCCGAGCCCGAGGGCGTGGGCGATCACGAGCTTGATCACGTCGGCGTGGCTGACGAGGGCGAGGCGGGCCTCGCCGTGGCGCGCCCGCAGCTCCTCCAGCCCCCGCAGCACCCGGGCCTGCGCCTCCAGCGCCGTCTCGCCTCCGGGCGGCCGGGTGACGTGGCGGGCCTGGTTCCAGCCGGCCCAGAGCGGATCCTGGTGCAGCTCGTCGAAAGGCAGCCCGGCCCAGGCGCCGAAATCGATCTCGTTGAGCGCCGGCAGGATCCCGACCGCGAGTCCCGCCCGGGCGGCGACCGGCTCGGCCGTCTCCCGCGCCCGCTCCAGCGGCGAGGCGTAGACCGCCGCCAGCCCCTCGCCGGAGAGCCGCGCGGCGAGCGCGTCGGCTTGCGCCCGCCCCTCGCGCCCGAGCGTCACCCCGGGCATCCGCCCGCACAAGACGCGGCCGAGCCGGTCGTGGGCGGCGTGCCGCACCAGGAAGAAGGTCGTGGTCATGCCCGGCGCGGCTCCCTCGTTCCGGACGCCAGATAGGCCGGGGGGCGGGAGCGGCCATGGGTGGGGCAGATACTGGAGGGTAGTTTTTTGAAACGGGGTGGCACGGCGGAGCCGACGCTCGTCGCGGTTCTCCTCACCCTGGCGCCCACGGCCGCTCGCGCTAGCTTCGCACCCGTGCCGAAACACGGCCTCGGACCGTGCGGCATCGCCCGGAGGATCCCCGCCATGCGCCCGACCCTGCTCCTCGCCCTGGCGGCCGCGCTCGCCGCCGGCCCGGCCGGCGCGCAGGGCATGCGCAACGCGCCCCCGCCCCGGGCGCTGGAGACGGCGGCCTACGTGTTCGCGGCGGCCAATGTCTGCGGCTACCGCATCGGCACCGCGCCGTTCGAGGCGCTGCTCGCCCGCTACCAGGTGTCGATCGAGGACGTGCGCCCGCCCCGCGGCCCGTTCGGCGCCAAGGTGCAGACGATCTTTTCCCTGATGTCGAACCAGATGATGCAGAACCGGGACGCCGCCTGCCGGGCGGTGGCCGGCGAGTACGGCCCCGAGGGCACCATCGCCCCGGGCATCCTCCTGCCCGCCGCCCCGGCGGAGCCGCCCGCGAAACAGCCTTGAGGATATGGAGACACGGATGAGCGACGAGGCCCGCCCGCAAGGCCAGCCGCACGGGCGCTACGCCTACAGCCCGCTGCCGCAGCGCCCGACCTACGACTGGCCGGGGGGAAAGCGGCTCGCGGTCTACGTCGCCCTCAACGTCGAGTGCTTCGACTTCGGCGGCGGCCTCGGGGCCGAGCTGGCGCCGGGCGGGCCGCAGCCGGACGTGCTGAACTACGCCTGGCGCGACTGGGGCAACCGGGTCGGGGTGTTTCGCCTCGCGGACGCGTTCGACGCCCTGTCCCTGCCCGCCTCGGTGCTGGTCAACAGCCGCATCTACGCCGAGTGCCCCGGCCTGATGGACACCTTCCGCGCCCGCGGCGACGAGGTGGTGGGGCACGGCCGCAGCAACGCCGAGCGCCAGGGCACCTTGGCCGAGGACGAGGAGCGGGCGCTGATCGCCGAGGCCACCGCGACCCTCGCCCGGGCGGAGGGCAAGGCCCCGGCAGGCTGGCTCGGCCCCTGGATCTCGCAGAGCCGCGCCACCCCGGACCTGCTGGCCGAGGCCGGCTACCGCTACCTCCTCGACTGGTGCCACGACGACCAGCCGACTTGGTTTAAGACCCGCGGCGGCGGCCGCATCCTCTCGGTGCCCTACCCGCAGGAGCTGAACGACATCCCGTCGATCGTCGGGCGCAAGGATTCCGGCGCGCAGTTCGCCGAGATGATCGTCGACGCCTTCGAAGAGATGCGCGCCACCGCCTCCGACGCGCCGCTGGTGATGGGCATCGCGCTCCACCCCTACCTCGTCGGCCAGCCGCACCGGCTGCGCCCGCTGCGCCGGGCGCTGGCGCATATCGCCGAACACCGGGATGAGGTGTGGATCACTCGCGCCGGAGACATCGCGGACCACGCGATCGGGCTGCCGGAGGGGATGGTGCCGGCCTGATGCCGAAGGGGAGCGACGCCGTACTCGAAGTCGAGGAGTCGCCCACAACCGGAGATCGCGTTGTGCGCGCCCTCTACCTCAGGGTTATACGCCGGGTAATGCGTTAACCGGCAATTCACGATGTTTTCCTACATCAACGGAGTATAGCTTCATTCGGGTAGTGGTATGTTACGCAGGCTGACCGTCCGATCCCGCCTCTACGTCGGCTTCGCGTCGTTGATGATCATCGCCGCGAGCTTGGGCGGATTCTCGATCTACCAGCAGGCCGGCCTCACCGAGCAGTACGAGCGCCGGGCGCTGCTCGACGACCTGTCGCGCTCCGCGCTTGCCGTGACCGCGTCCACCGGCACCCTGTCGGGCCTGGCCGAGCAGTACCGGCTCTCGCCGCGGCCGGAGCTGATCGCCGGGATCGACGGGGAGCGCCGGTCGATCGAGGAGGCGGGCGACCGCATGGCGACCCGGGCGATCAACGAGGAGCGCCGCCGGCTCTACGGCGAGATCCGCGAGCGGGCGCGCGAGCTGAAGCCCGACCTCCAGCGCCTGGAGGCCGCGGGGCGCAGCATGGCGGAGGCCAAGGAGAAGCTGTTCAAGGGCGGCGACGAGCTGACCCGCGCGAGCAACGCGATGGTGGCCGAGATGCGCGCCCGCGCCAGCGACGCGCAGGTGCTCCAGGCCGCCGCCGCCGAGAGCGCGGTGCTGCTGGTGCGGGTCGCCAACTGGCGCTTCCTGGCGACGCAGGACGCGAACGGCCCGGCGACCTTCGCGACCAATGCCGGCAAGGCCGAGGCCGCCCTCAAGGCCCTGCGCGGGACCGACGCCGCCGGCGCCTTCGCGCAGCCGATCCGCGCTACCGAGCAGGCGCTCGTATCTTACGTCGCCGCCTTCCAGGCCTACACCGCGGCGTCGGGCGAGAGCCGCCAGGCCTACGATTCCGGCATCAAGCCGCGGGTGGCGGCGATTGATCAGGCCACCCGGACGGTGCGGGCCAAGGTCGAGGCCGCGGTGCGCGAGATCGCCGCCGACACGGAGGCGATGACGGCCCGGACGCTGACGATCCAGCTCGTCCTGATGACCCTCGCCCTGTCCCTCGGCGCCGCCCTGGCGTTCCTGATCGCCCGCAGCATCGTCGGGCCGGTCACCGGGATGACCGCCGCGATGAAGCGGCTGGCGCAGGGCGAGACCGATCTCGTCGTCCCCTCCCGCGATGCCCGCGACGAGATGGGCGAGATGGCCCAGGCCGTCGAGATCTTCCGCCGGAACGCCATCGCCCGCGAGGAACTGGAGGCCCAGCAGCGCGACGAGCAATCCGCCCGCCAGCGCCGGGCCGACCGGGTCGACCAGCTGGTGCGGGGCTTCCAGCACCGGGTCGCGGGCTCGCTCGAGATCGTCACCTCGGCGGCGACCGAGCTCGACGCCACCGCCCGCACCATGACGAGCGTCGCCGACACCACCAGCGCCCAGGCGCAGGCCTCCAGCACCACCGCCGAGCAGACCTCGGCCAACGTCCAGATGGTCGCCGCCGCCGCCGAGGAGATGGTCAGCTCGCTCCAGGAGATCGAGCGCCAGGTGCTGCGCTCGAACGAGGTCGCGGGCAACGCTACCCGCGAGGCCGCGGCGACCGACGCCGCGATGACGAGCCTCAGCGCCGCCGCCACGCAGATCGGCGCCGCGGTGGCGACGATCACGGCAATCGCCGACCAGACCAACCTGCTCGCGCTGAACGCCACGATCGAGGCGGCGCGGGCGGGGGCCGCCGGCCGCGGCTTCGCGGTGGTGGCGGCCGAGGTGAAGGAGCTCGCCGCCCAGACCTCCCGGGCGACCGTCGAGATCGGCGGGCAGATCACCGCGATCCAGGCCGCCACCGGCCAAGCCGCCGGCGCCATCGGGCAGATCGGCCAGACCATCGCGACGATCAACGAGATCAGCGGCATGATCGCCGCGACGGTGACGGAGCAGACCGCCGCCACGGCCGAGATCTCGCGCAACGCCTCCCAGGCCGCCCGCAGCACCCAGGACGTGACCGTCGCGATGTCCGGCGTCCTCGGCTCGGCCGGCGAGACCGGCAGCGCCGCCTCCCAGGTGCTGACGGCCGCCGCCGAGCTGGCCATGCAGTCGCTCACGGTCAAGCAGGAGGTCGACGGCTTCCTGCGCGACATCCAGGCGGCCTGACCCGGCGGCGCTCGCCGGCACCGGACGTCACCGGGCCTGCCGCGGCGACGCGGCGGGACCGCTTCTGCGTCCGCCTCCCGGCGCCGTACCGGACGGTGATCTCCGCCGTTCCTCTCGCCTCAATGGACAGACTTGCTGTCCTCCAGGTCGTCCCGAACCGGGAGAGCGGAGCCCGGAGTGCCGAAGGCACGCCTGGAACCGCCGACGTTGCAGGATGGTGAGGCGACCGGTTCGCTTCGTTTACCGGCAAGGGCGGGCAGCACCGGCGCCGGACCTTGGCCGTATCCATCGCAACGTCACCGCAACGATTCCTACGTCTTCGCCGCCGGCCGTCGCGCCGGACCAGACCGTATGCGCGTCGCTGCCGTTCAAGAGCAAGATGTCGGAAATATTGGGCGGCGGAACGACTTTGTGCGCTGGCGCACACGGGGCGCCAGCGAGGCCTCGCTGGCGAGTGACGAATGTTGACATTCATCACCCCTCCGGTAGGTTGATCGACATGCGGCCGGGCCGGCCGCGACCTTGAGTTGAGCTCCGCCCCCTCGCTCCGCTCAAGGCCGTGGATCGGCCCGGCCGTACCCGTTTCCGTGACGCCGCTTTACGCCGGGCGGCGATTCTGGCACCGCCCACCCATGTCGCTGCGCGCCTGCCTCGTCCTCGCCCTGCTCACCGGCCTCGCCGGCTTAAGCTTGCGCCTCGCCGTGCCGGTCGCCCCGGTCGACCAGGATTATCGCGACGTGGTGGCGTTCTACCGCGCGATGCCGGCGGGCAGCGGGCACTGATCGGTCAGCCGATCTCCCGCTCCGCCGCCTCGGCCAGGGTCCGGAAGCGCTCCCCGGTCAGACCGGACCCCGAGATCTCGTAGAGCAGCCTCCCGCCATTCGGCAGGAGGCCGAACCCGCCCTCCGGCGCCTCGCGGAAGCGCTCGAGCGCGATCGGGACCCGGTTCAGGGTCGCGGCCTGGCTCGCATGGGCGGCGAACAGCTCGGCCTTGAAGGCGCAATCCTCGGGATCGAGGTGGAGCGCGATCGCCCGCCGCGGCGGGTCGGTGGGCAGGAAGCTGCCGGCGTCGAACCCGTCCGGGCCGGCATGGTAGAACGGCATCTCGATCACCGCGAGACGGTCCGGCCCGAGCAGCCGGCGGGCACCGCGCAGGGCGAGCGCCACGGCGTCGTGATCCGGATGGCCGCCCTCGACGGCGTGGGTCAGCGCCACGGTGATGCCGCGCGCGGTGAAGAGGTCGGCCAGCTGCCGGGCGAGCGGCGCGATCGCCTCCGCCACCCCTCCGTCGGGGTATCCAAGGGCGATGCGCCGCGCCTGTTCGATGCCCGCGAGGGTCAGCGCCGCGTCGAGTTCCCGGGCACGGGCGGCCGCGTAAGCCGTGGGATCGGGGAAGCCGCGGCGCATGGCATCTCCCCCATCGCGGGGCACGCCGTCGGTGACGTGGATCACCGTGAGGCCCAAGAGGCGCGGCAGCTGCGCGCCGCAGCCGATGCTCTCGTCGTCCGGGTGGGCGACGACGAGCGCGGCGGATTGCGCCGGAACCGGCCCGCAGGCCGGGTCGGCGAGGGCCGCCAGGAAGGCTTCGGCGGCGGGCGAGGTCGAGGCGATCGATCCCATCGCGATCAGATCGCCGGCTGCGGCCCGAGGGCGGGACCCGGCCGGATCATCCCGGCGTAGCGCCGCACCATCGCGGCGCAGAACTCGGCGAATTCCTCCTTCACCTGCGGCGGGCTGGTATGGTGGGGGGCGATGCCCCGGTGCTCGGGGGTGAAGCAGAAGGTCACGGTCACGTCGAACTCCGCCAGGGCCTCCATCTGCCGGTCGAACCAATCGAGGGCATCCGGCCGGAACGAATCGGCCCAGGACAGGCCGGTGCGCAAGTAGGTCACCCCGAGCCGCCGCATCCAGGCCACCGCCTCGTCGAGGCGGTGATCCTGGTAGTGGAACCACTGGCATAAGCCCAGCGCCGGGGTGTGGCGGGCGAAGTGCTCCAGAGCGGGCTTCGGCGTGCCGTCCTCGCGCAGCAATCCCATGTAGAAGTGCCGGTAGTACGAGGAGCCCTCCGCCTCCCGGTGCCGGGTGGTGGCGCCCCAGGCCTGCGGCAGGTCGTAGAGGCTGTACCAGTGGATCCGCGGCGCCCGGCCGATCAGCAATTCGGCGGTGCGATCGACCCCGAAGACCTGCACCTCCTCGGCGCCGAAGGTCGAGACGCCGACCTCGGTGACCCAGATCGGCTTCTCCGTCACCGCGCGGATCTCGGCGATCTTGTCCGGCCACTCGTTGATCTGCCAGAGGTTCCAGTCGAGGGGAAAGCCGTGCACCGCCACCACGTCGACGTGGTCGAGGGCGCCTCGCCCGTCGAGCATCCGGATGAAGGTCGGGTCGATCGGCGAGATGCCGCCCAGCACCGTCGGCAGGTGCGGCGCCTCCGCCTTCACGGCACGCGCGGCGCAATCGAGGGTGTCGGCGAAGAGCGACCAGCCCGGATCGATCTCGGGATCCCAGTGCGACTTGTTGTTGGGCTCGTTCCAGATCATCGCCGCTTCGATCATGCCGGCCTCGTCGCCAAAGGGGGTGGGAGTATGGTGGCCCGTCATGGCGGCAGGCCGGGCGCGGTGCAAGCCGTCCGCCGCCGCAGCGAGCGGACCGGGATGGAGTGAGTGCTTCCGGAGCGCGAGCACGCTGGAAGCATTCCGAAGAACAGCCGGTTGTCCCTGCGGCTTGACGGCCACGCAGCCCCCGCTTGTGCGGCGACGCCTTGACGGCGATGCCGCACCTGCGAGATGACCTCTCCCAAATCGAAACCCGTCGAACGCCTTCAGGATTCCTGGCCCGATGAGCAACTTCAACGAGGAGCGCGTCCTGTCCGTCCATCACTGGACGGATTCGCTCTTCAGCTTCCGCACCACCCGCGACCCGTCGTTCCGCTTCCGCAACGGCGAGTTCACCATGATCGGCCTCAAGGGCGAGGGCGCCAAGCCGTTGCTGCGCGCCTACAGCGTGGTCAGCGCCAACTACGAGGACGAGCTGGAGTTCTTCTCCATCAAGGTGGCCAACGGCCCGCTCACCTCGAAGCTCCAGCACCTCAAGGTCGGCGACCCGATCGTGGTCAGCCGCAAGGCCACCGGCACCCTGGTGCTCGACAACCTGATGCCCGGCCGCCACCTCTACCTGCTCGGCACCGGCACCGGCCTCGCCCCCTTCCTGGCGATCATCAAGGACCCGGAGACCTACGAGCGCTTCGAGAAGGTGATCCTGGTCCACGGCTGCCGCCACGTCCAGGAACTGGCCTACGGCGAGACGATCACCGAGACGCTGCCGAACCACGAGCTGATCGGCGACATGGTCCGCGACCAGCTGATCTACTATCCGACCGTGACCCGCGAGCCGTTCCGCAACCGCGGCCGGATCACCGACCTGATGACTTCGGGCAAGCTCTTCTCCGACATCGGCCTGCCGATGATGACGCGGGAGGCCGACCGCTTCATGCTCTGCGGCAGCCCCGACATGATCCGCGACACCCGCGACCTGCTGGCCGGCGCCGACTACGTCGAGGGCAACCACGGCGAGGCCGGCCACTACGTCATCGAGAAGGCCTTCGTCGAGAAGTAGCGGTGTGATACGCCGGATGCGCCGGGAGACTCGCGTGCGCATCCTGCTCATCAACCCCAACACCACGCCCGCCGTCACCGAGCAGGCCGCCGCGCATGTGCGGCGCCTGATCCCGGCCGAGATCGTGCCGGTGACCGGCCGGTTCGGCGCCCGCTACATCGCGAGCCGCGCCGCCGCCGCCATCGCCGGCCACGCCGCCCTCGACGCGCTGGCCGCGCATGTCGGGGCTTGCGACGCGGTCTACCTCGCCTGCTTCGGCGATCCGGGGCTTCTCGCCCTCAAGGAGGTCTCGCCGGTGCCGGTCGTCGGCATGGCCGAGGGCGCGCTGCATCTGGCCTGCACCCGCGGACGGCGCATCGGCATCGTCACCGGCGGCGTGCTGTGGAAGCCGATGCTGACCGAGTTCGCGGCGATGCTCGGCCTTTCCGAGCGGCTCGCCGGCATCCGCACCGTGGCGCCGACCGGCGGCGAGATCGCCCGCGACCCCGACGCGGCGCTCGGCCGCCTGGCCGAGGCCTGCCGCGCCTCGGCCGCGATCGACGGCGCCGACGTGGTGGTGCTCGGCGGCGCGGCGCTCGCCGGCCTCGCCGAGCGGGTCCAGCCCCAGGTGGAGGTGCCGGTGATCTGCTCGGTCGAGGCCGGGGCGCGGGCGGTCGTGGCCGCCGCGGGGCTCGCCGGCGCGCGCCCGACCCTGCCGCCGACCGAGAGCGTGGGGCTGTCGGAGGAGCTGGCGGGGTTGCTGCGCGGGGGTTGATGGGCGCGGGATCCCCGCCCGGCAGGGCTGTCAGTCCCACGAACGAAGCGCGGGCTTTCTCCTCTCCCCGCCGGGCGGGGAGAGGGCTGCATTCCCGTTCAGGGAATGCAGCAAGCGGAGGCGCAGCCGAAGCGAGGGTGAGGGGGTCTCGACGAGTGAGCCTCTTCCGGCAAAACCCCCTCACCCTCGCCCTTCGGGCTTGCTGCTGACCCAACGAGGGGTCAGCAGCCCTCTCCCCACCCGCGGGGAGAGGAGGGACCCGCGCCTTTCCTGTCCCCGGACGGCCCCGGCCCCCACAGGCCCGGAGATCAGGCGCCCCTTCGCCCCATCAAGCGCCCGGCTCCGCCCCCACCGAACCCTCGACGGGCCGGAAGCACGGCACCGGCGTCCCGTTCTTCGACGAGACGAAGACCAGCCTCACCGGCTGTCCCACTGCGACCTGCCCCGCCTCGCATTCGACGAGGCTCGTCAGCATCGTCGGCCCTTCCGCCAGGGTGACGTAGGCGATCGCCCGCGGCGGGTCCTCGCGGGTGAGCACCGTGTAGCTGTAGATCGTGCCCTCGCCCGAGGCCTCCTCCCAGGCGGTCTCACCGAAGCAGAACGGGCAAAGCTCGCGCGGGTACCAGTGCGCCTTGCCGCAGGCCGTGCAGCGGCGCAGCAGGAACCGGCCCTCCTTCGCCGCCGCCACGAAGGGCGCGGAGTCGGGGCTCGCCGGCGGATCGGGCCAGTCGCCGTCGCGCAAGGGGATCCGGGTCATCGTCTCACTCCCTTCCGAGTACCAGGGTCGCGGCGCCGTGGCGGCTGCCCAAGAGGCCGCCGATCCCGGTCGCGACGGCTAGGTCGCAGTTTCGCACCTGCACGGCCGGATGGGCCTCGCCGCGCAGCTGGCGCACCGCCTCGATCACCTTGGTGATGCCGCCCCGGTTGGCCGGGTGGTTGTTGCACAGGCCTCCGCCGTCGGTGTTGAACGGCAGGCGGCCCGTCCCCGCGATCAGGTTGCCGTCGGCGACGAAGCGGCCCCCCTCCCCCTTGGCGCAGAAGCCCAGATCCTCGAGCTGCATTAGCACCGTGATGGTGAAGCTGTCGTAGATCGAGGCATACTTGATGTCGGCCGGCGTCACCCCGGCCTCCGCGAAGGCCGCGGGCCCCGAATGGCGCGCCGCCGAATACGTCAGGTCGACCTCGCCGCCGAGCTGGCCCTTGTGGGCCTCGCCCGCCCCCATCACCCGCACCAGCGGGCGCTTGAGGCCCCGGGCGATCTCGGGCCGCACCACCACCAGCGCCCCGCCGCCGTCGCTGACGACGCAGCAATCGAGCCGGTGCAGCGGATCGGCGACCATCGGCGAGGCGAGCACGTCCGCGACGCTCACGACGTCGCGCAGCATGGCGTGCGGATTGTGTTGCGCGTGGTGCGAGGCCGCGACCTTGATCCAGGCGAGCTGCTCCGCCGTGGTGCCGAACTCGTGCATGTGGCGGCGCGCGCACAGGGCGTAGAGGTTGACCGTGGTCGGGCCGAAGGGCGTCTCCCACGGGCTGTCCGGCGCGTCGGCGATCACCGGCCGGGCGGCGGTGCCGGAATGCCCGGCGCTGCGGGGGCGGCCGGCCAGCGTGACGAGGGCGACGTTGCACCTCCCCATCGCGATCGCCTGCGCCGCATGCGCCACGTGGGCGATGTAGGAGGCGCCGCCGATATCGGTGCTGTCGAGGTGGCGCAGCTTCAGGTTCATGTAGTCGGCCATCGCCAGCGGCCCGAGGCCCGGCGCGTCGCCGGCGCAGAAATAGCCGTCGACGTCGTCCTTGGTGAGCCCGGCATCGGCCAGCGCGCCGGCGGCGGATTCGGCGTGGAGCTGAGCCACCGACTTGTCCGGAGCCTTGCGGGTCGGGTGCTCGTAGGCCCCGACGATGTGGGCGCGTCCGTTGATCGTCATGGTCACACCGGGTCCCAGGAGAAGACGTCGGGGCTGCGGTCGAGGGGGGCGAGGTGGCCCGAGAGCGCCGGCATGCCGTGATCGGCGATGGTCTCCGGCGTCCAGCCCTCGCCCCGGTGCACGCCGCGCACCGGGCGGGGATGGTTGAAGACGAACAGCTCGTTGTGGCGGGCGGCGAAGATCTGGCCGGTGACGTGGCTCGCCTGATCGGAGGCGAGGAAGACCGCGAGCGGCGCGTTCTTCTCCGGCCCCATCGCCTGGAGCTTGGCGACACGGGCCTTCTGCTCGGGGGTCTCGGCGGGGATCGAGCTCGTCATCCGGCTCCAGGCGAAGGGCGCGATGCAGTTCGAGCGCACACCGAACCGGCCCATGTCGAGGGCGATCGACTTCGACAGGGCGGCGACGCCGAGCTTGGCGGCGGAATAATTGGCCTGCCCGACATTGCCGATCAGCCCCGAGGTCGAGGTCATGTGGACGTAAGCGCCCGCATTCTGGCGCCGGAAGATCTCGGCGGCGGCGCGGGAGACGAAGAAGCTGCCGTTGAGATGGACGTTGATGACCGACAGCCACTCCTCGGGGGTCATCTTGTGAAAGATCTGGTCGCGCAGGATGCCGGCATTGTTGACCACGATGTCGAGGCGGCCGAAGGCGTCGAGCGCCGTGGCGACGATGCGTTGCGCCGCCGCCCATTCGGCCACCGTGTCGGTGTTGACCACGGCCTCGCCGCCGCGCTGCTCGATGATGGCGCGGGTCTGCTCGCCCGGCGTCGCCGAGGTCTCGCCGAGCCCGCTCAGGGATGCGCCGACGTCGTTGACCACGACCTTGGCGCCGGCGAGCGCCATGGCGAGCGCGATCTCCCGCCCGATGCCGCCCCCGGCCCCGGTGACGAGCGCGACCTTGCCGTCCAGCATGCCCATGGGGTTCCTCCCTTGCTTCACCGCCCGCTCCATTGCGGCGGGCGCTTCTCGACGAAGGCGCGCGGCCCCTCGCGGTAATCCTCGGAGGCCTGGACCCGGGCGCGGGCGGCGGCGCTCGCGGCGCGCAGGGCCGCCTCGTCGGAATCCGGCGCCAGCCGCGCGACCGCCAGGCTCTCGCGCACGGCGAGCGGAGCGTTGCCGGCGATGGTCTGCGCCAGCGCCAGCGCCTCCGCCCGGGCCGCGCCCGGCGCCGCCAGCCGGTTGACGAGGCCGAGCGCGTGGGCGCGCGAGGCCTCCAGCCGCGCGCCGGTCAGGATCAGTTCGAGGGCGACGGCCCGGGGCAGCGCCCGCGGCAGCCGGTAGAGGCCGCCGGCCGCCGCGACGAGGCCGCGGGTCACCTCCGGCAGGCCGAAGCTCGCGCCCTCCCCCGCGACGACCAGCTCGCAGGCGAGCGCGATCTCGCAGCCGCCGGCGAGGGCCGGGCCGTCGACCGCGGCGATCCAGGGCTTGGCCCGCGCCGCGTGGACGAAGCCGGCAAACCCGCCGGTTTCCGTCCAGAGGTCGTCGGCCCGGCCCTCGGCGACGACCTTGAGGTCGGCCCCGGCGCAGAAGACGGAACGTGAGCCGGCGAGCACCACCGCGCGGACCGCGTCGTCGGCCTCGGTTTCGGCCACCGCACGCGCGAGGGCGCGGGCGAGACCCGGATCGACGGCGTTGCGGGCCGCCGGCCGGTTCAGCGTCACGACGGCGACGTGCGCGCCGACGCGCTCGACGAGGACCGGCTCCGCCATCACGCCGCCTCCCATTCGAGGAGCCCGTCGGGGGCCGTGCGCAGGGTGCCGTCGCGCCCGACGGGGGAGCGGTCGAGGTCGGTGAGCAGGCCCAGCGTCGCGGGGTCGGCCGCCGGCACCCGGGCGAGCAGCCGCGCTTCCCCCCGGCGCAGCACCACGACGCCGCGCTCGGGCGCGCCGTCGCGGTCAAACAGCACCGTGTGGGTCTCGATGACGGCCCGGCCCGCGGCCTCGTCGAGAACCGGCGGCACCGGCCCGCGGCGACGATCGGCCTCGTCCTGGACCGAGGCCGGCGCGTCGTCGGGCGCGCGGGGCGGACCGCCCAGCACCAGGGCGTGGTGCTTGGTCACGAACTCGCCCTGGCCGTAGAGCAGCCCGGCCGCGCCCGGGCTGGCGCGCAGGCGCCGCACCATCGCGCAGGCGGCGTGCGCCATGGTGCCGTTGAGCGGCGCGCCGAAGAAGGTCAGCCCGCCCGTCACGCTCGGCACGGTGTCCTCGGGCAGCCCAAGGCTGCGCCGCGCCATCTTCGGCACGCACGGAAAGCAGCTGTAGAGCTCGACCGCCGCGAGGTCGGCGGGGGTGAGCCCGGCCCGGCGCAGGGTCTCGGTCAGAACCGCGTCCTGCGCCGGGGCGTGGTCGAAGCGGTCGCGCGACAGCCAGTCCCGGGGCTCGGTCGCGGCAGCGCCGGGGCCGATCGGGACCAGGCGGTGCTCAGGCAGGCCGGCGGCGCGGGCGAGGCCCAGGCTCGTCACGATCAGGGCCGCGGCCTGGTTCACCACGGGGTTGGCTACCATCAGCTTCGGGTAGGGCCAGGCGATCGGCCGGTTGGCGGCGGACGGGGTGGCGATCTCGTCCGCGGTGAACGGACGGCGCAGCCAACCATAGGGATTCTCGGCCGCGACCAGGGACATCGCGGCGCCGAGAGACGCCGATTCATCGCGGCCCTGGCGCGGGGTCTGGCCCCAGGCGGCCTGGAGCGCGGTCTCGTAGAGGGGATAGACGACGACCGGCTGCGACAGCCCGTGGCGCAGGGCCTGGGGGTGGAGGTAGTCGCGCGCCCGCGGGTTGGTCCAGGCGGGGTCCGGCGCGGTCCAGGGCGGGACGGCGTCCTGCGCGGGGTTCAGGCCGGCCCGGCGCGCGGCGCTCGCGCTGTGCTCCGCCTCGCCGCTGCACAGGGCCGCGACCTCGGCCTCGCCGCGGGCGATCCTCAGCGCCGCCTCGTGCAGGAACCGCACCGGCGTCTCGCCGCCGACCGGGCCGTAGGCAAGGCGGGCCGGGCGGTGGCCGACGAGGTCGGCGACGCGAGCCGGCAGGTCGGCGTAGGGCCAGGAGACGGCGTTGACGACGTCGAGCGAGGCGATCCGGGAGAGCCAGCCGCCGCCGGCATCCCGGTCGGCGCGGGCCAGGGCCTCGGCCATCAGGGCGGCGGGCTCGGGGCCGATCAGGCCCCGGCTGGGGGTGTCAGGCCGGTCGGCGACCTCGCCGATGCCGACGATGACGGGGATGCGGGCGGGGTCGGTCATGCGAGGTTCGCCACTCGGGAGGCACCGCCGCCTGACCCCTCCCCCCTCTGCGGGGGAGGGTGCCCGGCGGATGCCGGGCGGGAGAGGGGAACCACGTTTCCGGAAAGGATTGAACCGTTGTGACGGGCGCCACCTGGATCGATGTCGCGCTGCCCCTCTCCCGGCCTGCTCCGCAGGCCACCCTCCCCCGCAGAGGGGGGAGGGTTCGGGTGCTTCACCTCGAAGCGGCCCAGCCGCCCCTCCATCACCCCGCCTCCCCCACCTCGATCACCGCATCCGCCGCGAAGGCCCCCTCCGGCAGGGCGAAGACCGGGTTGAGGTCGATCGAGGCGAGCCGCGGCCCCGCTGCGGCGGCGAAGACCGAGAGGCGCGACAGCATCCGGGCGAGCGCCGCGACGTCGCAGGGCGGCCGGCCGCGGGTGCCGGTGAGCAGGGGTGCGGCCTTGATCGAGCGGATCATCGCCTCGGCGACGTCCTCGCCGAACGGGCAGCGGCGGAAGACCACGTCGCGCATCACCTCGACGAAGACCCCGCCGAGGCCGACCATCGCCACCGGGCCGAAGACCGGGTCGCGCTGGATGCCGATGATGCACTCGACCGCACCCTTGACCTGGCGCGCCACAAGCACGCCCTCGATCCGCGCCGAGGGAGCGTGGCGGGCGGCGCGCTCCAGAAGCGTGGCGTGGCCGCGCCGGACCGCCTCGGCGTCCGACACGTCGAGCAGCACGCCGCCGATCTCGGTCTTGTGCAGGATGTCCGGCGACAGGATCTTCATCACCACCGGGAAGCCGAAGGATTCCGCCGCCGCCACCGCCGCCTCGGCGTCGGCGCAGACCGCCTCCGGCACCGTCGCGATGCCGGCCGCCGCGAGCAGGCGCTTGGCCTCGGCCTCGCTCGGCGTCGCCGCGGGCAGCCGGACGGGCTCGCCCGCCGGCGGCGCGGCCGGTGCGGACTCCGAAAAGCTCGCGCCGAGGCGGCCCATCGCGTCGAGGGCGACCACGGCCCGGGCCGGGTCCTCGTAGAGCAGGTAGCCGTCGGCCTCGTATTCGCGGTTGCGCTCCTCTGAGGCCAGGACCGAGAGGGCGTAGAGCCGGTCGGGGTGGCGCGCCTTGACGGCGTTGAGCTGGGTGCGGATCGCCGGGGCCATGCTGGGGGCGCCGCCGATCTGGGTGAAGAACGCCAGGATCGAGGAGTAGCCGCCGTCGGCGATCATCGATTCGGTGAAGCGGCCGATCAGCGACAGGTCGTTGAAGGCCTGTGCG
Organism: Methylobacterium sp. Gmos1; assembly: GCF_053764715.1. Classification (NCBI taxonomy): domain Bacteria; kingdom Pseudomonadati; phylum Pseudomonadota; class Alphaproteobacteria; order Hyphomicrobiales; family Methylobacteriaceae; genus Methylobacterium; species Methylobacterium sp. Gmos1. Next base: position 154,960 of record NZ_JBSNCC010000006.1, read on the forward strand.
GTGCAATCGACCGGGTTGAGGGGCGAGGCGATCGGCAGGACCGCCTTGAGGCGCGCTTGCGCCTCCTCGGGCATCGGGGGCATCGGCAGGCCGGCGGCCTCGGCGGCGTCCGAGATCAGCACGCCGGCACCGCCCGAGATGGTGATGACGCCCAAGCTGTTCGGCACCGGGTAGATCCGCCGCGTCGCCGCGTAGGCGATGTCGATCAGCTCCTCCGTCGAGCGGGCCCGGATCGCGCCGTGCTCGGCGAGCACGGCCGAGAAGATCGCGTCGTTGCCGGCGATCGAGGCGGTGTGCGACTCCGCCGCCGCGCTGCCGACCGCGCTGCGCCCGACCTTCATCATGACGACGGGCTTCTTCGCCCGCCGGGCCGCCGCCAGCGCATCCGCGAAGGCCGGGCCGTTCTGCACGCCCTCGACGTAGGCCATGATCACGTCGAGGTCGTCGTCCCGGGTCATCCAGCCGATCGCGTCGGCGACCGCGAGGTCGGCCTCGTTGCCGGTGGTGATCAGCATCCCGGTGCCGATGTTCCGCGCCCGGCAGGCGGCGAAGAGGTGGGTGCCGTAGGCCCCCGACTGGCTGGCGATGCCGATCCGCCCCGGCAGCGGCAGCCCGCCCTCCAGCGAGGCGGTGAAGATCGGGTAGAAGCCGGACGCCGCGTTGAACAGGCCGAGGCAGTTGGGGCCGAGCAGCCGCATCCCGTGCCGCCGCGCCGCGGCGACGAGGGCGTCCTGCGCCCCCACCTCCCCGACCTCGGCGTAGCCCGCCGTGAACATCACGGCGAATCGCGTGCCGCGCGCGCCCAGCTCCTCCACCGCCCGGAGCGCCGCCGCGCCCGGCACCGCCACCACCGCGACGTCCGGCACCTGCGGCAGGGCCGCGACGGAGGGGTAGCAGGGCAGCCCCTGCACCTCGGGCCGGTTCGGGTTCACCGGCAGGATCGCGCCCTGGAATCCCGCGCGGAGCATGTAGGCGATCGGCCGGCCGCCGATGCGGGTCGGGTCGGCGGAGGCGCCGACGATCGCGACCGCGCCGGGGCGGACGAGAGGGGCGAGGTCGGCGGTCGTCACGTCGGCGTCAGTTCTGGACATACGGGCATCCGCCCTCGTTGAGCGGCCGGAACGCCTCGTCGCCGGGCACCGTGGCGACGAGCTCGTAGAGGTCCCACTTGCCCTTCGACTGGGACGGCTTCTTGAAGCGCATCAGGTACATGTCGTGGACCATGCGGCCGTCGACCCGGACCTTGCCTCCTTCCGCGAAGAAGTCGTTCACCGGCGTCGCGCGCATCTTCGCCATCACGGCGGCGGACTCGGTGGTGCCGGCGGCCTGCACCGCCTTGAGGTAGTGGGTGAGCGCCGAGGTCACGCCGGCCTGGTAGGCGGTCGGCATCGCCCTGCGGCGGGCGTAGAACCGCTCGGCATAGGCCCGGGTCTCCGGCGTGCGGTCCCAGTAGAAGCTGTCGGTGAACAGCGCGCCCTGCACCACCTCGAGGCCCAGCGAGGCGGAATCGGTCAGCGTGACCTGGAGCGCCGCCATGATCTTGTCCGACTGCGACAGGCCGAACTCGTGCGCCTGCTTGATCGCGTTGGCGAAGTCGCTGCCCGCATTGGCGAGCGCGATCACCTGCGCGGGCGAGGATTGCGCCTGGAGCAGGAAGGACGAGAAATCGGGATTGTTGAACGGGTGGCGGACCTTGCCGACCACCTTGCCGCCCGCGGCCTCGACCGCCCGGCTCGCGTCGCGCTCCAGCGCGTGGCCGAAGGCGTAGTCGGCGGTGAGGAAGTACCAGGACTTCGCCCCGCGGGCGACCAGCGCCTTGGCGGTGGAATTCGACGAGGCGTAGGTGTCGTAGGTCCACTGCACGCTGGTCGGCGAGCACGACTTGCCGGTGAGGTCCGAGGAGCCGGCCCCCGAGATCAGGAAGATCCGGTTGCGCTCGCGGGTCACCGCCTGGACCGCCAGGGCGACCGCGGAGTTCACCCCCTCCGCCACCACGTCGACGCCCTTGGTGTCGATCCAGTTGCGCACGATGGTGGAGGCGATGTCGGGCTTGTTCTGGTGGTCGGCCGAGATGATCTCGATCCGCTTGCCCAGCACCGTCGGGCCGAAATCCTCGACCGCGATCTGGGCAGCGGCGACCGAGCCCTCGCCGTTGCCCTCGCTGTACTGCCCGCTCATGTCGGTGATGATGCCGATCCGCAGCACGTCGCCGTCGGCGCGGGCCGCGGACGCGAAGGGGCTGAGCAGCGCGGTCGCGGCGCAGAGCGCCCGCAGCAGCGCGCCGGCGCGTCGCGTCCTCGCACAGGGCGCCGTCCGGGCCCGTCGGGTCCGTGCCATCCTGGTCCTCCCATGATGCTTCCGCCCGGTGTTCCGGGTCGCGCGCGGATCGTCGTTTTCATTCCGTCCGCTGAACGCTATTCTGTACCGTAAACGACTAGCACGGCAAGGGGGTCGACGTTGGAGGAGCGGCGCGAGGCGGCCGGCGACCGGGTGGGCGTGATGGAGGTCGGCCGCGAGGTCGGGGCGGTGGCGCAGGCCGCAGCGATCCTGCGGGCCGTCGCGGGTGCGCGCGAGGCGCTGGGCGTCACGGCGATCGCGCGCGCCGCGGGCGTCAGCCCCTCGACCACGCTCAACATCCTGCGCACCCTGGTGCACGAGGGCTTCGTCGCGCTGGTGCCGGAGACCAAGACCTACCGGCTCGGTCTCGGCCTCCTGGAGGTGGCGCGTCCGCTCCTCAACCGCTCGGACGTGGAACTGCTCCAGCCGCGCCTGCAATCGATCGCGACGGAGTTCGAGGCGACGGCGACCGTCTGGCAGGTGGCGCCCGACGACAAGGCGCTGCTCCTCGGGCGGATCGTGCCGGCGAGCGGCATCCACATCGAGTTCCGCCTCGCCACCCGCATCCCGGCCTATGCGGGCGCGATCGGCCGCGCGGTGGCGGCGGCGGGCCAGGGCGCCGGCCTGTTGCCGCGCGCCACCCTGCGGGCCCGGTTCGGGGCGATCCGCTGGCACGTGCCGGTGCCGTTCGACGCCTTCCTCTCCGAGATCGAGACCGCCGCGGCCAACGGCTACGCGGTCGATCTCGGCCAGCTCATCCGCGGCGTCACCTCGGCCGCCGCCGCCCTGTGCGACCGCTCGGGGCGCCCGCGCCTCGTGGTCGCGGCCCACCTGTTCCAGGGGCAGTTGACGGAGGAGCGGCTGGAGGCGCTGGGCCTCGCCCTGCGCGGGCTCGTGGCGGCGGCGCAGCCGGCGATGTTCGGGGTGTCGGAGGGGGCGGGGCGGGGCGCGGTGAGGGCCCGCTAGAGCACTTCACGATCGCGTTGCAATCGCGAAGCTCTCTAGGCCTTTGATTTTGCCGCATTTTCTGCGGCGAACCGGTATCCACTTCGTCGGAAAATGCTCTAGCGCGGCAGCACCTTGGCCTCCTGCAGGCGACGGATCGCGTCGATCAGGGCCGCGACGCCGTCGACGCTCTCGGTGAAGCCGGCGCGGCGGATCTTGCCCATGTCGGAGACGAGATCGAAGTCGCTGTGGAACACGAAGTCGCCGAACGACCAGCCGACGGCGCGCGCATAGGGCGTGTCGACCAGGCCCTGCTCGGCGACGAGGCGCGCCCAGGCCGGCGCCTTGTCGGCCATGTGCTGGCCGAGGCGCATCGGCACCGGGGGCCCGGGCGGCAGATCGAGGGCGGCGGTGAGCTTCTCCCAGACCCGGCGCCAGCGGAACGGCTCGTGGACGTAGTTGAAGGCCTCGCCCCGCGCCGCCTCGGCGGTGGCGGCCCACAGGCTCGCCCGCGCCAGCGCCCGGGCGTCGGTGACCTGGGCGAGGACGCCGTCATAGACGTGGGCCGGACCGGGGAAGCGGAAGGCCGCGCCCTCCATCCGGCACAGGGCCGCGTAGGCGCCGATCACCATGGCGATGTTCATCGCATTGCCGGCGGCGTCCCCCACCACCACGTCCGGCCGCAGGATGGCGAAGTCGGGCCCGCCGCGGGCGGCGCGGGCGCGCAGCTCGTCCTCCTGCGTGAAGTAGAAGTTCGGCCCGACATGGCGCGGGTTCTCGTCCTCGTAGAACGGCGAGGGCACCGGCCCGAGATGGACGCCGTAGACCTTGGCGCCCTGATACAGCACCACCCGCTCGAGGGTTGCGCCGGCGGCCTCCAGCCCGTCGAGGAGGTGGCGCAGCATCGCGCCGTTCACCCTGTCCTCCTCCGCCAGGCCCGGCTGAGGCGCGAGGGCGGCGTAGAACAGGTGCGTGACGTCGCCGGCCTGGCCGAGGGCGGCGCGAGTCGCGGCCGCGTCCGTGAGGTCGACCGCCACCGCTCCGGGCGAGCCGTGCGGGCGGCGCGACAGGGCGCGGGCCCGCCAGCCGGGTGTGGCCGCCAGCGTCTCCATCAGCGCCTTGCCGATGATGCCGTTGGCACCGGCGACCAGGGCGGTTCTGCTGTCCGACATCGTATGCGTGCCTCCCTCCGGACCCGGGAGGCAACATCCTCCGGCTGGCCCGGATCCCGCCGGGCGCGTTGACGGGGGATGAGGAGACGCACCCGCCGCCCGACGGAACCCCGGAAACCCTCGGCCTGGTTCGAGGTTGCCCGCCGTGCGGCCGGCGCCCTGCCGGGCGTCACCGAGCACGCCGGCGCGGCCGGACCGATCTTCCGGATCGGTCGCCGGCGGCTCGCCTGGCTGGCGCAGGACGGGGTGTCGCTGGTGGTCGGAATCGAGGAGGACGAGCGGGCGATGCTGATCGCGGCCGAGCCCCGGACGTTCTGCGCGGCGCCGGCCGCGGGCGGGCGCCCGATGGTGCGCATCCACCTCGCCTACGTCGATCCCGGCACCCTGGCGCGCCTCCTCGCGCAGGCCTCTCTCACCCTCAGCGGAGCGAACCCAAGACCATGAGCGAGCAGCGCGACGTGACCACCCCGGACGGCACCGCCTGGACCTGCATCGAGGCGCTCGCCGACCTGCCGGAGGCGGCGAAGGACAAGCTCGCCGGCGCGGGGCGCCGGGCAGTGGTCTGCACGCCGTCGGGCGGCGCGCAATCGGTGCGGCTGTCGCTGGCCGAGGACTGGCGGGACATGCCGGAGACCGATCTCGCTGCCGCGATCGAGACGGGGCGCTCGAACGGCGACCGGTGATGGCCGCGCCCGGTCGCGGTGAGAAGCCCTCGGTCTCACCCGCGATCGAGCCGGTAGAACGACGCGGCGTTGGCCCCTAACACCGCGTCGTGGTGGGCGGGCGGCACCAGGGCCCGGCACGCGTCGAGCCAGGCGCCGTAGGTGCCGGCGAGGTCGAGGACCGGCCAGTCGCTGCCCCACATCACCCGGGCGGGCCCGAACAGCTCCAGGATCGCCTCCGCGTAGGGGCGCGCAGCAGACCAGCCGCCCTCCCCCGCCTCGGTCAGGAGGCCGGAGAGCTTGCACCACACGTTCGGCCGGGCGGCGAGCGCCGCCATGGCCTCCCGCCAGCCGGGCGTGCCGCCCGCGCCGATCTCCGGCTTCGCGCCGTGGTCGACGACGATGCGCAGGTCGGGATGGCGTGACGCGAAGGTGAGGAGGGCCCCGAGCTGGCGCGGTCGCACCAGGGCGTCGAAGGCGAGGCCGTGCGCCACCATCGCGTCGGCCGCGGGCGCGAGGGCCGGATCGGCGATCCAGGCCGCGTCGGGATGGTCCTGGAGCATCGGGCGCACGCCCTTCAGGTGCGGGTCGCGGGCGAGCCGCGCGATCGCCTCCGGCGCGTCCGGGGCCTTCAGGTCGGTCCAGCCGACGACGCCGCGGATGACGGGCGCGCGCGCGGCGAGCGCCAGCATCGCGGCGGTCTCGGCCTCGTCCTCCAGGGTCTGGACCAGCACCGTGCCGTCGATGTAGCCGGCGGCCAGCAGCGGCGCCAGGTCGTCGAGGGTGAAATCGCGGTGGATCGCCGCGAGGTCCGGCGGCGGCCAGTGGCCGGCCCGCTCGGCGATGCGCCAGAGGTGGTGGTGGGCGTCGATGCGCGGGGTGGATGCGGACATGGCGGCCTTCAGGTCGGGGCGGCTTCGCTGAGGAGGCCGCGGGCCTTCAGCCGGGCCCAGAACCCGTCCGGGATCGGCTCCTCGAACCAGGCGGCGTTGGCCTCGACCTGCGCGGCGTTGCGCGCCCCGGTGACGAGGGTGAGCGCCGCCGGGTGGCGCAGGGGGAATTGCAGTGCCGCCGCCTCCAGCCGCACGCCCTCCTCCTCGCAGGCCGCGCGCAGGGCCTGCGCCCGGGCCGCGACGGCGGGCGGCGCGTCGGCGTAGTTGAACTTGGCCTTGCCGGCGAGCAGGCCGGAATTGAACGCCCCGGCGACGACGATGCCGACGCCACGGCGGGCGCATTCGTCCATCAGCGCCAGGCTGTCCTGTTCGAGCAGCGTGTAGCGGCCGGCCAGCATGCAGAGGTCGAGATCGGCCACGTCGATCGCCTCCGCGACGACCTCCCACTCGTTGACGCCGAGCCCGATACCCCGCACGGCGCCCTCCTCGCGCAGCCGCGTCAGGGCGCGGAAGCCGCCGCCGGTCGTCAGCTGCTCCCAGGTATGGGCATAGCGCTCGCCGTGGGTGACGCGGCCGATGTCGTGGACGTAGAGGATGTCGGGGCTGAGAATGCCGAGGCGCTGCCGGCTCGCCTCGAAGGAGCGCAGGACGCCGTCGTGGCTGTAGTCGAAGGTCGGGCGGAACGGCAGCGGATCGGCGTAGCCCTCCTCCATCGGCCCCACCGTCGGGTCCGGCACCATCACCCGGCCGACCTTGGTGCTCACCACGTACTCGCCGCGGGGCTCCTCCGTCAGAAAGGTCCCAAGGCGGCGCTCCGAGCGGGTGAAGCCGTAGAACGGCGCGGTGTCGTAGTAGCGCACGCCCCGGTCCCAGGCCGCCCGGAACGCGCTGGCCGCCTCGGCGAGCGGCGTCGGCCGGTAGAGGCCGCCCATCTGCGCGCAGCCGAGGCCGAGGGCGGTGACCGTGAGGCCGGTGCGCGCGTGGGTGCGGGGGGTCGAGGGGTGCATGGGGGTCCTCTACGGGGATGGGGGCAGCGGATCCGGTCGGACAACCGGGCGATGAGGGTGGCCGATGGTCCGACCCTCTGCGCCATCCCGGGGCACGCCTGAAGCGGCCACCCGGACACCGCCTGAGAGATTGTTCGAGCCGCGAGGACGCTGCCGCAAAGCAGCTTCCTATCCCATCGACAACCTCATCCTGATGTCGCGGGTCGAACAAACTTCTACAGAGCAATCACACGGACTCTTGCAGGATCGACACCCTCCGCAGCCTTCCGGAGCTCGACGCAGTCGAGAGCCCGGGATGACCCGGAGGGCGAGACTTCCATCGCGACGATCAGGACGACCCTGCCTCCCCCGACGGCTCCCGCAGGTACCCCGCCGCCCGCAAAGCCGCCTCGACCGCGTCGCGCAAGGCGCCCTCGGGATCGTCGTTGACCGCCGGCGGCGGCGTGAGTGGCACCATGGGGGCGAACCGCGCGACGTCGTCCGGCGGCGCGGCCAGGACGGAGTCTTCCGGCTCCGCCTCGCGGTCGTCGGGCAGCCTGTGCGGACGCAGGGTGGAGATCAGCCGTCCGATCATGCGGGTCCTCACACCCTCCGGTTTATCGGCAGCCAACAGGCAAGCCAAGCGTGCAGGCCCAGCGTGCAGGCGCGACCGAGGCCGGACACGCAGGCGACACGCAAGAAACGTGCGCGCGGCCGGTTTCGATCCAGCGCCCCGCCCTCTTCCCACCGGCGCGCGTGCACCCATCTCGGAACTCTCCCGAGACGCGAGGAGCGTGCCGATGCCCTGGACCACAGACCTGATCCCGCCCCAGGCCGGGCGCCGCGCGGTCGTTACCGGGGCGACGAGCGGCATCGGCTACGAGGCGGCCCTGGCGCTCGCCGGGGCCGGGGCCGAGATCGTCATCGCCGCCCGCGATCTCGGCAAAGCCGAGGCGACGTCCGCGGCGATCCGCCGTGCGCATCCGGCAGCCGTCATCGAGACCCGCGCCCTCGACACTGCGCGCCTCGCCTCGGTGCGGGCCTTCGCGGCGGCCGAGGGGCGGCCGATCGACATCCTGCTGCTCAATGCCGGCATCGCCGCGGTGCCGCGGCGCGAGGAGACCGAGGACGGGTTCGAGCGCCAGCTCGCCACCAACTATCTCGGCCACTTCGCCCTGGCCGGACTGCTGTGGCCGAGCCTGCGCCGGGAGGCCGGCACCCGGGTCGTGGCGGTGGCGAGCATCGCCCATCGCTCCGGGACAATCGCCTTCGACGACCTGCAGTTGCGCCGCGCCTACGGCCCGCAGAGCGCCTACCGGCAGACCAAGCTGGCGATGCTGATGTTTGCTCTCGAACTCGACCGGCGCCTGCGCGCGGCCGGTTCCCCGGTGCGGTCGGTCGCGGCCCATCCGGGCGTCGCGGCGACGTCGATCGCTCGGCGCGGCGACCGGGCCGGGCCGCTCGCCACGCGCATCGGCGCAGGCCTCCTCGGGCTCCTCGGCCAGTCGGCGGCACGCGGCGCCCTGCCCTTGCTCTACGCCGCGACGGCACCGGAGGCGGAGGGCGGCCACTATTACGGCCCCGATGGCCCCTGGGAGGTCCGCGGCCAGGTCGGCCCGGCGCGGATCGAGCCCCATGCCGCCGATCCCGCGGCGGCGGCACGGCTCTGGACCCTGTCCGAGGCACTGACCGGCGTGACCTACCCGCTCTGACGCCGCCTACTCGTCGTCGTCCTCGTCGGGCGCCGGGGCCGGGAGGACGGAGGGCACCGTGACGGACGGGCCCGCCGCCACCTGCGGGCGCGAGGGCATCATGCCGGCCGCGAAGGCGACGAAGCCCGCCGCGTCGCGCAGGTCCTGGGGCTGGTGCGGATCGCGCGAGATCAGCTCGGCCTCGCGCCGGAGGCGGGCGTTGCAGGCCGCCGTGGCCATGCCGCCGCGGGGCGTGCAGGCATCGTGCCGGGCGCAGGCCGCGTCGAGGGCGTCGATCGGCGGCAGGGGCGCGTTGTTGCCCGGGCCGCAGTAATTGCCGTGGATGAGCAGCGCGGGCGGCCGGCCGGATTGCGCGAGGGCGGGCGCGGCGAGGCAGCAGCCAAGGACGAGCGGAATGGCGAATCGCATCGATCTGGTCTCTCCGATTGCCCCCTCGGCCGACAACAGCGTTAAGGGAACGCAGTTCCGTCCCGCGCCCGACCGTCCCGCGCTCGCGCAGGTTCGTGGTGGAACGAATCACGCCGGCCGGTGTCGATCGTGAGTGCGTGGGAAACCGACGGAGGCTTGCCGCCGGCCTCCATATGCCAAATGTAGGGCCGATGATCGCATCCGATTCCGATATGTCCGGGTACCGCGAGCCGTCGGACGGCGGCCCGACCCTCGACGCGGCGAGCCGGGAGCGGCTCGGCCGCTATCTCCAGGCCCTCTACGAGCCCATTCTCGACGAGGGGCTCGATCCGCGCCTCGCCGAGCTGATGCGCCAGCTCGACCGCGACCGGGCCGGGCTGGACGACGCGCCGCCCGACTCTTGATGCGGCGGCCCGTCCCCGGGGAGCGACCGTGGGCTGCTGGACTGCTGCGGGCCTCCGGCAGTACCGAGCCGATCTCGACGCTCAAGCGGCGCGGGATCCACGGTCCGCCCCGGAGGTGATCGGCGTCGATGCCTATCCCCTCGTCAAGGCCAAGCTCGATGTCGCCCTGGCCGACCCGTGCCAGGCCAGGGCGTTCCGCTCCGCCGAAGGGCCGATCGCCGGGATCGACCCGGCAAGAATTGACCTGGCAGGACCGATCCCTCTCGACGCGCGCATCAGGCCGGCAGCGTCAGCTCGAGCGGGGATTCCGGGGTGCCGATGCCCGAGACCGCGATCTCGGCCTGGCCCGCGTAAGCCGAGATCAGGCGCGGGCCGATCCGCGGCACGCCGGCCGGCGGTTCGCCGGCGACGCCGCCCGAGGTGATCCGCACCCGCACCGGATCGGTGCCCGCGCCCGCCGGCACCTCGACCCGCGTGACGCAAGCGGCCGCCTCGTCGGTGCCGTCGAGGCATTCGGCGACGATCTCGGCGAGGATCATGCCGAGCGCGTTGACCCGGCGCGGCTCCAGGAGCGCCGTGCGCCCAGCCTCGACCGTGACGGTGATCCGCCCGGCCCGGCGCAGCTGGCCCAGGCCCTCGGCGAGGCGCGTCAGGTACTCGGCGAGGTCGACGCTGGCGATCTGCGGCGCCTCGTGCAGGTGCTGTTGCACCAGGGCGATCGCCCGCACCCGCTGGCCGAGGGCGTCGAAGGCGGGGCGGCAGGGCCCCGCGGCGGCGCGGCCGTAGAGCCCGATCAGGCTGACCGTGACCTGGAGGTTGTTGCGCACCCGGTGGTAGATCTCGGCGAGCAGCGCCTCCTGCTCGGCCATCGCCCGGGCGGCGTGCTCCTCGGCCTCCTTGCGCTCGGTGATGTCGAAGCAGGAGCCGGCGAAGCCCGCGAAGTCGTCGCCCTCGTGCAGCGGGTAGGCGTGGCCGTGGATCCACCGGAACGCGCCGTCGTGGCGGCGCAGGCGGTACTCGGCGCTGTGCGGCCGGCGCCGGGCGTAGGCCGCCGCCAGCGCCGCCTCGTGCGCGTCCCGGTCTTGCGGGTGCAGGCCGTCCTTCCAGCCGTGGCCGAGCTCGTCCGCGGCCGCGCGGCCGCGGAATTCCGTCCAGGCCGGGTTGACGTAGATCAGGCGCGCCTGGGTATCGGCGCGCCACATCATCAGGCCTGCGCCCTCGGCGAAGCTGCGGAAGGCCGCGTCCGGCGATGTCGTGTCCGCGGCCATGACCCTTACCCACCCCTCGCGTCGCCGATCGCGTTCCTTCAGGGGCGGTCAACGTACCGGGCGCGGCGGCGTTCCGGCGCGGCGCGCACGACGAAAAGTCCCGTGGTCAGCGCCGGTTGAGGGCGAAGCGGCCGGGGCCGGCGGCGGCGATCATCAGGAGGCCGCCGATGATCGAGAGGTTCTTCATCGCCTGGATCTGGTTCGTACGGAACGCGTCGCCCGACATCGTCCAGAAGTTGTGGAACACCACGATCGTCGCGAGGGTGAAGACGGCGAGCAGCACGGACGCCGCGCGGGCGTAGAAGCCGAGCGCGATCAGCAGCCCGAGGCCGAGCTCGGCCGCGATGGTGAGCCAGGCCAGCACCTCCGGGTAGGGCAGCCCTTTGCCCGAGACCGCCGCCGCGACGCCGGCCGGGTTCATCAGCTTCTGGGCGCCGGAGACGCAGAACAGCACGACGACGAGGATGCGGGCGAGGCTGAAGACGGCTTGGCTCATCGGGAATCTCCGGGTGTGTCGGAGCCCGTTGGAAGACCTGGCCGCGGAACAGTCAAGCTTGTGTCAGAGCTTTTACCGACGCGCGAACAGCCGGCGATCTAGCGCCCGCCGGTCCAGTCCGCCCGGTTGGGGCGGGTGCCGGCCGGCATCGCCTCGCCGGGCTCGAAGCGGGCGAGTTCGGCGGCGCGGGCGTTGATCCAGCTCGCATGCTGGCCGATCGGCGTCACGGCGGTGAAGCCGCCGCAGGCGGTGCGGACCCGGCCCTGCTGGGCGGCGCCGCTCGACCAGCTCACCACGCCGACGAGCTGGTAGCCGCCGGGGCCCCCGCGCAGGATCGGCCCACCGGAATCGCCGAGGCAGGCGCCGGCACCGGCGGTCTCGGCCAGCGTGGTGCGGTCGGCCACGACGGTCACGGTGTTGGCGACCTGGAGCTCGCCGAGCGAGACGAGGCGGGCCTGGCGCAGCACCCGGGCGGAGCCGCGGCGGTTCTCCGCCACCACGCCGTAGCCGGCGATGGCGACGGTGTCGCCCTGCGGGATCTCGCCGCCGTACCGGGTGTCGAGGGGCCGGAAATCGGGCCCGAGGCGCTCGTTGAGCTTGAGGATGGCGAGGTCTGTGCCGGGCTGGTTCTCGGGCGTGGTGCCGGGCACGAAATCCGGGTGCATCGCCGCCGCGATCGCCCGCAGGCGGCGCTGGCGGAAGCCGCGGTCGACGACGACGATCCAGTAGCCGGCCTTGCGCATCACGCAATGGGCCGCCGTCAGCACCAGGTCGGGGGCGATGAGCGAACCGGAGCACATCTCGCCGGTGGTGCTCTCGATCCGCACCACCGAGCCGCGCAGGCCGTCGGGATCGCGCGTCACCTCGCCCCGGACCACGGCGCCGGCGGCACCGCTCCACAGGCCGAGGGGCGCGGCCACCACGAGGGCGGCCAGGGTCGAGCGGAGGCGGGACGGAGAGACGCGCATGGGACCACCCTAGAAGCGTGCGGCCACGCTCGACAAGTGAAGTCTCGCGCGAAGGGTGTGGTTCCGCACCGGAACGGGGCCGCCGCGCAAACGAAGCCGTGAGCGCGGCAGCCTCCCCGTCACTCCCAGCGTGCCTCGGCGCCCCAGGCGCCGGTCGTGCGGGAGAGCCAGGCCCGCTGCGGCCCGACCAGCACGCCCTGCGAGACGCCGCCGCAGGTGGATGTCCCGGCTCCGCTCGACCAGGTGGTCACCGCGAGCACCGCCCCGCCCGCCGTGACGATCGGTCCGCCCGAATCGCCCTCGCAGGCGCCGGCCGCGGACCCGCCCTTGAGCCAGACCAGGATGCGGCTCGGGCCGTAGGGCTCGACCAGCGGCAGGGTCGCGGTGCGGAAGGTGCCGGTGCTGCGGTGATCGCCCGGGCGGGCGACGCCGTAGCCGCCGAGCGTCAGCGGCGTGCCCGCGGCGACCGGCGCCTCGGTGAGGCTCGCCGGGACGAAGCGGGCCGGGAGCGCCGTCTCGGTGCGCAGGAGCGCGAGGTCGATCGAGCGCCGCCGCCCGGCGATCGCCCCCGCGTCGTAGCCCGGATGCACCGCCCGGGCGGCGACCCCGAGCAGCACCGGCGATCCGGATTCGTCGCGAAAATGCACCCGGTGCTCGGCCCCCGGCGCGGCGCAATGGGCGGCGGTGAGCACCACGTCGCGGGCGAGCACGATGCCGGTGCAGACCCCGCCGCGGGAGGAGAGCACCATCACGCTGGAGCGGGCGAGGCTTGCGTCGGGCGCCTCGGTGCCGCCGACCACGGCATGGGCGGGGGTGACGAGCAGGGCGGCGAGAAACGAGATGGCTGGGCGGATCACGTCGCTCTCGGGACAGGGGGGACCGGTGCCCATGCCCTGCCCGATCCGGCCCGCGAGGTCCAGGGCGGCGGACCGCGGCGGACGAACCCCTCGGGCGGGCCGCGAAGCGGCTCGGCACGCGCGGAAGCGGCGTAATCGATCCGACGACCGACCGAAGGCCTTCGTCAGGCCGGCACCCGCACCGTCGCCCGCAGGCCCCCGAGGGGCGAATCGTGCAAGGCCACGTCGCCGCCATGCGCCCGCGCGATGTCGAGGGCGATGGCGAGGCCGAGGCCCGATCCGCCGGCATCCTGGCGGGCGTCGTCGAGGCGCACGAACGGCTTGAACACCTCCTCGCGCTGCTCGGGCGGAATGCCGGGGCCGTCGTCGTCGATCGAGACCGCGAGCCAGCGCGCCTCCTGGCGGGCGGTGATCGCGATGGTGTCGCCGTAGCGCGCCGCGTTGGCGGCGAGGTTGAACAGGCAGCGCCGGAAGGCGTCGGGCCGGACCGTCACGGTCGACTGGCCCTCCAGCGTCACCTCGGAGACGTGGCCGCCCAAGCGCTCCACGTCGGTGCGCACGTCCTCGAGCAGCGCTCTGAGGTCGATGGCCGCGGCGGGCTCGCCGGAATCGCCCTTGGCGAAGGCGAGGTAGGCCTCCAGCATCCGGCTCATCTCGTCGACGTCGCGTTGCAGGTCGTCGATCTCGGGGGTCTGGGGCAAGAGCACCAGGGAGAGCCGGAAGCGGGTGATGATGGTGCGCAGGTCGTGGCTCACCCCGTTGAGCATCGTGGTGCGCTGCTCCATCGCCCGCTCGATGCGCCGCTTCATCTCGATGAAGGCGTGGCCGGCCTTGCGCACCTCGCGGGCGCCGCGGGGGCGGAAATCCAGCTCGCGCCCCTTGCCGAAGCTCTCCGCCACGTCGGCAAGGCGCAGGATCGGGCGGATCTGGTTGCGCAGGAACAGGATCGCGACGCCGAGCAGCACCATCGAGGAGCCGCCCATCCAGAGCAGGAAGATGTGCGAGTTCGAGGCGTAGGCCTGGCTGCGCCTGGCGATCACCCGCATCACCCCGCCGGGGATCTCGACCCGGATCTCGATCAGGCTGGAGCGGCCGACCGTGTCGATCCAGAACGGCCGGGCGATCTGGCGGCGCAGCTCGTCCGACAGGGCCTCGTCGAGGAGCGAGAAGAACGGCCGCGGCCCCGGCGCCGGCAGGGCGGCGCCCTCCAGGATGTCGACGTCGAGGTTCAGCCGCTCGCTGGCGATCCGCTCCAGGGTCTCGGAGCCCTTGTCCTGCGGATAGCTCTCGTAGATGTCGATCAGCGCCGCGACGTCGGCGGTGACGGCGGCCGAGAGGCGGCGCGTCACCAGCTGCCAGTGCCGCTCCATGAAGGTGTAGGCGATCACCGATTGCAGCAGCACCATCGGGGCGATGATGATGATGAGCGAGCGGGCGTAGAGCCCCTTCGGCAGCCGGTCGCCGATGACGCGGCCGAGCCGGCGCCAGGCCCGCCGGGGCGTCGGCAGCGTCCCGGCGATGCTGGGGGCGGGCATCCCGCGCCCTAATCCAGCACCAGCCGGTAGCCGACGCCGCGCACGGTCTGCACGTAGCGCGGGTTGGCCGGGTCGTCCTCGATGCGGCGGCGCAGGCGGTTCATCTGCACGTCGACGGTGCGCTCGTTGGCGGCGCCGTTGGTGCCGGTCAGCGCCTCGCGCTCGACGTTGCCGCCGCGGGCGAGCGCCAGGATGGTCAGGATCTCGCGCTCGCGCTCGGAGAGGCGGATCGCCTCGTCGTCGCGGGTGAGCTCGCCGCGCTCGATGCGGAACTGGAACGGCCCGAAGCGCACCGCGTCGAGGGGGGCGGCCGTGCCGTCGGCGGGCCCGCGGGCGCTGCGGCGCAGGATGTTGTTGAGGCGCAGGATCAGCTCCCGCGGCTCGAAGGGCTTGGGGAGGTAGTCGTCGGCGCCGATCTCGAGCCCGGTGACCCGGTCGTTCGGGTTCGAGCGGGCGGTGAGCATCAGGATCGGTACGCTCGAGGTCAGGCGGATCTGGCGGGCGTAATCGAAGCCGGTCTCGCCCGGCATCATCACGTCGAGCACCACCGCGTCGAAGACGAGGCTGCGGCCGCGCGCCCGGGCCTCGGCGGCGCTGGCGGCCGCGGTGACGCGGTAGCCGTTCTCGCCGAGGAAGCGGGCGAGCAGGTCGCGCAGGCGGCGGTCGTCGTCGACCACCAGGATGTGGGGGGCGTGGTCGGGCAGCTCGGCCCGGGGGCTGAGGGCGGGACCGGCGCTCACGGGTGGGCCTCGCTCTCGGGCGCGGAGTTCTCGGCCGCGGGCGTCTCGGGCACGGGATTCTCGGGCGTGGAGTCGCCGCCGGCGAGGAGCCGGCGCACCGCCGCGCGCTCCTCCGGCTCGATCATCGCGAGGAGGAACCGGCTCGCCGGCTCGCGCAAGCCCGAGCCGGCCTCGTCCAGCGCCCGGCGGACCCGCCGGTCCTGGACGCCGGCGAGGCGCCGGGCGAGCTGGCGCCCTTGCGGCGTGCAGGTGAGGAGGCGGTGGCGGCGGTCGCTCGTGCCCGTCCGCTGCGCGATGTAGCCCTGCTCGATCAATTCCTTCAGCACCCGGTTCAGGCTCTGCTTGGTGATCCGCAGGATATCCAGGAGTTCGGCGATGGTGAGGCCGGGATGGCGGTCGACGAAGTGCAGCACCCGGTGGTGGGCGCGGCCGAAGCCGTACTCGGCGAGGATCCGGTCGGGATCGGCGACGAAGTCGCGATAGGCGAAGAACAGGAGCTCGATCAGGTCGTAGGCCGGGGCCTCGCCGGCGGTGCACGCATCATCGAGAGCGAGGTCTTGCTCGGAGGGGCCTTGCGCGGGCTTGTCCGGGGAGTAGCCTGCCTTCGGCAGGTCCTCGTTGGCGGCGTCCGGGATGGGGGCCGGACGGGTCCGGGCGGCCTGGGTCACGGGTCGCACCTCTTCGCGGGACCGGGCTTTCGGGAGCCCTCGTCATTTATGTCAGTCTTGTTGACATATCTCAGCCCCATTGATACCCGTCAACCCCGCCGGCGAAACGAACGTACGCCCCGCGCCCCGCTCAAGCACGAACGTTGCGCGAGAACCAGCCAGGCGGAAACGAACGCATACGAGGATCATCGTCATGTCCGTCATTCCCTTCGACCAGCGTGAAGGCCACATCTGGTTCGACGGCCGCATGGTGCCGTGGGCGGACGCGAAGATTCACGTACTCAGCCACGGCCTGCACTACGGCTCCAGCGTGTTCGAGGGCGAGCGCGCCTATGGCGGCGAGATCTTCAAGTGCACCGAGCATTCGCAGCGCCTGCGCCGCTCGGCCGAGCTCCTCGACTTCGAGGTCCCGTACTCGGTGGCCGAGATCGACGCCGCCAAGCGGCTGGTGCTGAAGGAGAGCGGCCTGCAGGACGCCTACCTGCGCCCGGTCGCCTGGCGCGGCTCGGAGATGATGGGCGTGTCGGCGCAACACAACACCATCCACCTCGCCATCGCGGCGTGGGAATGGCCGAGCTACTTCGACCCGGCGACCAAGATGAAGGGCATCCGCCTCGACCTCGCCGATTATCGCCGGCCCGATCCCCGCACCGCGCCCTCGGCCTCGAAGGCGGCGGGCCTGTACATGATCTGCACGATCTCCAAGCACCGGGCCGAGAACAAGGGCTACGCCGACGCCCTGATGCTCGACTGGGAGGACAACGTCGCCGAGTGCACCGGCGCCAACGTGTTCTTCGTGCAGAACGGGGTGATCCACACGCCGCAGGCCGACCGCTTCCTCAACGGCATCACCCGCCAGACCGTGATCGAGCTGGCGCGTCGCCGCGGCTACGAGGTGGTCGAGCGGCGCATCCGCCCCGAGGAGATGACGGGCTTCTCCGAGTGCTTCATCACCGGCTCGGCCGCCGAGGTCACCCCGGTCTCGGAGATCGCCCAGTACCGCTTCACCCCGGGCGCGATCACCAAGACCCTGATGGACGACTACAGCGCCGAGGTGCAGCCGCGGGCCAAGGCGGCGTGAAGGCGGCGTGAAGGCCGCCTGAACGGAGGCGGCCCGAGCCCCACCACGCGCGTGAACGAAGAGGCCCCGGGCGGGAGACCGCCCGGGGCCTTCGCATGTGCGGTGCTCGGCGGGGTTTTTTCGGTTTTGCGGGGACAAGCCTCGCCTGCGGCGCTCGGGCCGGGAACGCGGGCCGGGGCTTGCCCGTTGTCTGGCTGGAACATTCAGAGAACATGGGGAGCCCTCATGACTGCCAAGACCGCGACCAAGAAGGCCGAGACCGAGCACCACGAGACCGAGAACCCGAAGCAGGACCCGAAGGACACCTCGAACCGCATCAAGGACCCGAAGGACTGGACCACCGGCTCCGAGCCGATGACCGGTGCGCAGGCCTCCTATCTCAAGACCCTGGCCGAGCAGGCCAAGGACGACGAGGCCTTCGACCCCGATCTCGACAAGGCCGAGGCCTCGCAGCGCATCGACGCCCTGCGCAAGGAGACCGGCAAGGCCTGAGACGGGTCGCGTCCCGCCGCGCGGGACAGGGATCGCTCAAGCGCACGGGCGAGGCGCTGCTTCCTTTCTGTATTGGAGGAGCAGCGCCTCTTCTTTGTCTCAAACGCTTCTTGCGGAGAAGAATGACCGGCGCGAAGCCGAGACCTGGATGACGCTGCGTCCAGTAAGGATCGAATGTTCGCGCTCGCACCGCGTTGCAGATCGCGGCGTCGGATCAGTTGCGCGAATTAACCCCCGGGTGAGGATATCTCGCCTATCGTCCTGCGTGATGGGCCGGGAGAACTCGACGTGCGTGGCAGATCGCGGGTGACGGAGGCGCTCCGGCGGTTCCTGCGTGAGCAGTCGGGCGCGACAGCGATCGAGTACGCGATCATCGCGACCTTGATCTTCCTCGCGCTGACGAGCGCGCTCGCCGTTTACGGCAGCACGGCCGGCGGCCTGTACAGCAACCTCAGCAATCATGTCGGCACCGCCCTGCGCTGAAGGCGGGTCCTCGCTTCGTCACTCCGCCGCCAGCCCGAGATTGTCCAGGCATTGCCGGATCTGCCCGGCCAGGATGTCGGTGAGCGGGTTGGGCTCGCCCGTGCGGTAGCGCATCAGGCCGATGCGGATGACCGGCAGGGCGGCAAACCCATCCTGCGGCCCGAGCACCCGCATGCCCGGGCGCAGCGCGCTCTCGGGCAGCACCGAGACGGCGAGCCCCGCCAGCACCGCGGCCCCGACCGCGGTCGAGTTCCAGCTGACGAACAGGATCCGGCACTGCCGGCCCCCGCGCTCCAGCGCCTCGATCGCGGCCCGGCGCCAGTTGCAATCCGGCCGCCCGAGGGCGAGGGGCACCGGCTCCTCGCCATGGACGGCGTGGCGGCTCGATGTCACCCAGAGCAGCGCCTCGGTGCGGACCGTCTCGATGTTGCGCCGGCCCTTGGCCTCGGTGACGATGGCAAGGTCGATGTCGCCGTCGGCGATCCGCGCAGCCAGCATGTCGGTCGGCTCGCACACCACCGTCACCTCGGCCCGCGGATGGGTCCGGGCGAAGCGCGCGAGGATCTCCGGCAGGTAGCGGTCGGCATAGTCGTCGGGCAGGCCGAGGCGCACCCGGCCGGCGAGGTCGCCCTCGTCGAAGGTCGCCAGGCACTCGGTCTGGAGCCGCACGATGCGCCGGGCATAGTCGAGCAGGCGCTCGCCGTCGTCGGTCAGCCGCACGCCGCGGCCGGCCTTGGCGAAGATCTCGCGCCCGACCCGCTCCTCGAGCCGCTTCATCTGCATCGAGACGGCGGACTGGGTCTTGTTCACCGCCTCCGCCGCGCGGGTGAACGACCCGCTCTCGGCGATCGCCACCAGGGTCCGGAGCTGGTCGATGTCGAGGGGATGCACCGCGTCGCTCCGTCATCGATCTCTGCATCAATCCGCGTGATGTGACACATCTCAATCATTCGCTCAACGCATCGACCGAGCTGGGCTATGACGCTGGGGCGGACGAGCGCTGCCGGCTCACACGAGGTACGCCGAAAAGCTCCCGCCGGAGACCACGATGACGATCAGTTTCGCCCCCCTCTTCGGTGTCCTCTCGCTGGCGCTCGGCGCCGGCCGCAAGGCCGCGCAGATCGTGGCCCGGATCGTCACCCTGTGGATCAACCGCCGCGCCGCCTACCGCCTCGCCGAACTCGACGACCGGGCCCTGAAAGACATCGGCCTCACCCGCAACGACGTGCTCGGCGCCCTCGACCTGCCGTTCGCCCAGGACCCGACCGTGCCGCTGGTGCATCGACGCCGCGCCCGGCGCCAGTTGCCGCCGGTGGTGAGCGTGCGCCTCGCCGCCCGGGACGGGCGGGTGGTGGAGGGGCGGGCGCGGGAGGCGTGAGGCCTGCCTGCATCGTCTGATCCGGCGATCCGCACGAGAGCATTTTCCGACGAAGTGGATACCTGTTCGTCGGAGGTATGCGGCAAAACAAGAGCTTAGAGAGCTTCGCGATTGCAACGCGATCGTGAAGTGCTCCAGGGCCCCGGGTCCCTCCCTCGCCCGAGGGACGGGATCCGGGGCTCGTTGCTGTCGGCCTTCCGGAGGCGACAGGCGCCTCTGTCGCCCCAGGGCCGCGCGGCGGAGCCCGGGATCCACGGCCGGCGACGAGGCAGGACAAGTGGTGCACGTTTCGGCGTGCGGGACGACCGCGAGGTCCGTCGGCGTCCCATCGGGGCGGCAGCCTCGATGATCTTACGGCCTTTACCGCAGCGTCCACTGCCGTAAGCTCGGGCCTCACAATCAAGAAGAAGAATCGCTCGGGGCGGCAGCGCACGGGGAGGACGGCATGGTCAAGATCTTGGCGGGTCTGCGCATCGTCGAGGGGTCGGCCTTCGTCGCCGCTCCTCTCGCCGGCATGACGCTGGCGCAGATGGGCGCGGACGTGATCCGCTTCGACCGCATCCGCGGCGGGCTCGACCACGCGCGCTGGCCGGTGACCGACCAGGGCCGCAGCCTGTTCTGGGCCGGGCTCAACAAGGGCAAGCGCAGCCTCGCGGTCGACATGGCGACCCCGCGCGGCCAGGAAGTGGTGACCCGCCTGATCTGCCAGCCCGGCGAGGGTAACGGCATCTTCCTCACCAACCTGCGCGTGCGCGGCTGGATGGACTACGAGTCGCTGCGCCGTCACCGCGAGGACCTGATCATGATGTCGGTCACCGGCGACCGCCACGGCGGGCCGCAGGTGGACTACACGGTCAACCCCGCGGTCGGATTTCCCGGCGCCACCGGGCCGGAGGGCTCGTCCGAGCCGGTCGGCCACGTGCTGCCGGCCTGGGACTGCATCACCGGCCAGCAGGCGGCCCTCGGCATCCTCGCGGCCGAGCGCCACCGCCGCCTCACCGGCCGCGGCCAGGTGGTCGAGCTCGCGCTCAAGGACATGGCGCTGGCGATGCTGGGCAATCTCGGCATCATCGGCGAGGTGACGGTGAACGGCACCGATCGGCCCAAGGTCGGCAACGCGCTCTACGGCGCCTACGCCCAGGACTTCACCTGCCGCGACGGCGAGCGGGTGATCGTGGTGGCGCTGACCCAGCGCCAGTGGGACAATTTGCAGGCCGCGACCGGCACGAAGCCCGAGATGGACGCGCTCGCCGCCCGGCTCGGCGCCGACCTGCGGCAGGAGGGCGAGCGCTACGCCCACCGCCACGCCATCACGGCGGTGCTCAGCCCCTTCTTCGCGAGCCGGCGACTCGACGAATTCGCGGGCGAGTTCCAGGCCCGCAGCGTCACCTGGTCCCGCTACCGCTCCTTCCGCCAGGTCGTCGAGGAGGATCCGGACTGCTCGACCGACAACCCGATGTTCTCCCGCCTGGAGCATCCGGGGATCGGCTCGTACCTGACCCCGGGCAACCCGATCGTGTTCTCGGATGTCGAGCGCGTGCCCCCGACCCGGGCGCCGAGCTTGGGGGAGAACACCGACGAGATCCTGGCGGAGATCGGCTACAGCGACGGGGAGGTGGCGCGGTTGCACGATGACGGGGTGGTGGCGGGGCCGCGGGGGTGAGGGCGATCGCATCCGGTTGCTGGGAAGGGCGCTGCGGGTGAGCGCCACACGGCTCGCGCTGGCGGCGGCTCGGAGTCAGTCTTAGCCATTTTGCCTGTGCGAAGGTTTGCTCGGAATAGATAGCGGACTCGCGGGCCCTCGGCGTCGACCTACTATCGGAGGGATAGGACGTGGTCCTCCCGTGCACGGCAAAATCGCAGCACGCCCATTTCCGCTGCCCATTCGCGGACACGGTCCCGTATAGCTCGGGAGCACGACCATCGCGCCACTTAGCAGCTAACAGGGGGTGTTGCGCCTTCACGCTTGACTTTTTGAGTCGAAAGCGACATGTTGCTTGAACGGTTAGCCTACCAGAGGATCCTGTGTCTCTGACGCTTGAACGAACCGACCAGATCCTGCGGGGTGACCTCAACCCCGAGTACATGGAGGCAGCGTTAAAATCCCTCGCTTGGGGGTACAGCCGGCTCTATGAGGAGTTGGCTGACAACAGAGCTATTAATGACGCGATGCGGCATGAGCAGTTCGGTCGTCGGCGCGGCACATGCGCCATTGACGCCCTTCTCCAAAATGCCAAAAAGCACGGCGTGCCATACGATATTCGCCGTCTCGACTGCAATGGGCAGAATAAGTTGCTTGTGAGGATGGGGCGTCTAGTCTTGATGCAGGAGCCTGTTCTTAGTTTTTACGATGGCCCGCGAGTATCTGATTATAAGATA
The DNA here is from genome assembly GCF_053764715.1 of Methylobacterium sp. Gmos1. Classification (NCBI taxonomy): domain Bacteria; kingdom Pseudomonadati; phylum Pseudomonadota; class Alphaproteobacteria; order Hyphomicrobiales; family Methylobacteriaceae; genus Methylobacterium; species Methylobacterium sp. Gmos1. Next base: position 176,824 of record NZ_JBSNCC010000006.1, read on the forward strand.
AAGTTAGCAAATTTATATGGTATGATGAGTCAGCTTGAGCTCGATCTTGGTGATGGATATTTCCGTAACAGTGACTGGGCTGGATGCATTCTTTCGGTTCTCCTGCACGGAGCGGCTGGACCGAGATTTACACGCGATCACAAGAAGCTCGGTGGCGTAATGCTCGCCGTACCAGACGCGGATTACAGTTCGTGGGTGCACCGGCTGGACCTGTACGAGTTGGCAATGTACGGGCGCAATGGGGCGGATTGGACGCAGAAGAAGGAGCCGAACGTAAGTCCGCTCATCCAGCCAGATAATGTGATCGTTAATCCAAAGCGTAAGAATTCGAAGAGATCAGAAAGATGAGTATCGGCGTTCAAGCTTTTCAAGGGGCTCGACTTAATGAGGCAAGACGCGCCCGAGGCATGTATAAAAAAGTACTTGGTGATTTGATTGGTGTAAGCGGTACTGCGATAAGTCGTTATGAAGACGGTCTGGACAAGCCCCAGCATGACAAGTTATGTGCAATTGCAAGTCAACTGGGATTTTCATACGAATTTTTCCTCAAGCCAGTATGGACTGAAGAAATTGGACTCGTCTTCTGGCGCTCGCGAAATGCTGAGACAAAAACCGCCCGTGATATGACTGAACAGCGCATGCGCTGGCTATGCGAAGTTTTCTCGTTTCTGGAAGACGAAGTTACATTTCCGTCATACACGCCGCCGGAACTCGGCTCAATCGGTGATCCTCGTCAAATCACGCCAGAAATTGTCGAACGCGCTGCTGAACAGGTGCGCGAGCAATGGAAGTTGGGAAATCATCCTATTCCCGACGTTGCTCTCGCTCTCGAAAATGCCGGTATCCCAGTAGTTAATCTAGAAATACCATCAGATAAGCAAGATGGTTTCTGTTTTTACTCGAGACGTTTAGAGCGCTCATTCGTAGGGATTAATATCTATGATGTAAGCTGCGCGCGAGCGCGATACGATTGTGCTCACGAGCTTGGACATATGGTTCTCCACTCGCAAGTTACCCCGCAGCAAGAGCGCGATCCCTCACTTCACAAGCTTATTGAACAGCAAGCACACCGCTTTGCTGGTGCGCTTCTGTTTCCCAGGAAAGCATTTTTCGAAGAAGTCAGAAACCCATCGCTTGACTACTTTGCGTCATTGAAAAAGCGCTGGGGATTGTCGATTGGTGCGATGATATTTAGGGCTTATAATTTAGACATGATAAATGATCAGGAAAGGACGGTTTTATATCGTAATCTGACGCGGAGAGGTTGGCGCGGGGCATTGCGCGAACCATTCGACGACCGCTCTGTCATGCCTCTTGAGCGTCCGCGTATGTTTAAACGTGGCGTTGAGACGCTTCTAAGCGAAGGGTACTATACACGGTCCGGCTTACTGGATTGCCTGTCGCTTCCTGAGCAGGAGGTCGAGCAGATAACTGGCGTCGAGCCAGGCTTCTTTAGGTCTGGCGAACTTGTGCAGCTTGCTGTTCCAAAAAACTCCAAGACATTCAGATCGCTTGATCTCGAAAGTGGTGAAATTATTGAGTTCTCGCGACGATTTAAATGATCCAAGGCGGATGACTGGTTGGGGTTTTTTAGAGCGGCCAGTCACCGCCTTCGCTTTAATTGCCTGAGAACCAACATCTTGAATTGTGCATCTTCTACATATGAATGCCTTCCTCTGCTAATAAAGTCAATAAATAATCAGCTTGATTGTAAGAGCGGCAGCTAAATGAAAACAGCTCGTCCGTTGTTGGGTCGATCAAATTAGGGCCTAAGACATCCGTTCCCCAACCGGCTGCGCCTCCACATTGAGGCTCGCCCCCTCCCTCCCCTCCAACACCCCCACCGTCCGAAACGCCAGTGCCAGCCCCACCACCCCGAACAAAGCCGAACCGATCCCCATCCCGGCCATCGCCCCCTCCGGCCCGGCGAGATGCGCGCCGAGCAGCGCCGTCGGCATGGTCCCGAGCGTCGCCCGGCCCCAGTTGAGGGCGCTGGCTGCCAGCGGAAAGCCGAGGTTGTTGAACGAGGCGTTGCCGAGGAAGAGGAGCCCGTTGAAGAACCAGATCGCCCCGCCGGCGTGGCAGAAGAAGCCGAGGAGGTCGGCGCCGGCGCCCGTGAGCCCGAACAGGGCGGTGAGCGGCGCGCGGGCGATGACGAGCGCGAGCCAGACCGTGCCGACGTAGAATCCGGTCACCAGGGCGGCATCGCGAAGGGTCGCGCGCATCCGGTCGAAGCGGCCGGCACCCCAGTTCTGGCCGAGGATCGGCCCGATCGCGCCGGAGAGGGCGAACAGCCCGCCGAAGGCCACCGGCACCACCCGGTCGACCACCGCGTTGCCGGCCACCGTCGCGGTGCCGAACCCCGCCATGACGTGGGCGAGGAAGGCGCTCGCCACCGGGGGCGCGAGGTTGGTGAGCACGGTCGGCAGCGCGACCCGCAGGATCGGGCCGGCGTCGCCGATGACCGCCGCCAGGGTGGGCGTCGCCACCATCCGGTGGACGCGGACAGCCCCCGAATAGCCCACCCACGCGAAGGCGAGGCGGGCGATCACGATCGTGACCGCCGCGCCCTCGACGCCGAGATTCAGGCCGAAGATCAGCAGCGGATCGAGCACGACCGTGACCGCGGCGCCGGCGAGCGTCACGTTCATGCTGCGGCGCGCATCGCCCACCGCCCGCAGCACGCCGGAGAACCCCATGCCGAGCGCCATCAGGAGGCTCGAGGGCAAGGCGATCCACAGGAAGGTCCGGGCCGTCGGCACGGTCTCGGGGGAAGCGCCGATCAGCGTCAGGAAGGGGTCGAGCAGCGGGATCATGAGCGCCGTCACGAGGCCCGAGGCGACCACCGCCAGCACCAGGGACGAGGCGGCGAGCCGGCGCGCCTCCCCGACATCGCCGCGCCCGAGCGCGCGCGAGACGAGCGCGCCGACCGCGATCATCATCCCGATGTTGATCGAGACCGCGAAGACCTGGACGATGGTGGCAAAGCCCACCGCCGCCGTCAGCACGGGATCGCCGAGCCGCGCGATGTAGAGCAGCGACAGGAGGTCGACGACGAAGATCGCCATCAGGCCGACCGAGCCGGTCGCCGCCATCACCACGACGTGGCGCAGGGTCGAGCCGGTGACGAAGCGGGCGGCCGGGGCGGCGTCGGGGTCGGGAGGGCGCACCTCACCCATCGGCGCCGGCCCGCTCGCGGGCGATGATGTCCTCGGTCTCCGGGTTCAGGCCGTGCGAGGCGTGGAGCGGCGCGGTCAGGGGCTCGGGCTTGATCCGCACCAGGCTGCGCAGGGGGTCGGCCCGGTCGAGGGGCTCGCCGGCCTGCTGGAGCACCAGCCGGGCGAGGTCGCGCTTGCGCACGTCGTCGACCGTGCGGGCCGCCTCGTCGGGCGAGAGGCCGAGCGCCTCCAGGGTGGCGCGGCCGAAGGCGAGGGCCGATTCGAAGGTCTCGCGGATCTGGTAGTCGACGTCGCGGCCCATCGCCTCGATCGCCTGGACCCGGTCGAACACCCGCACGTAGGTGCGCGCGGCCGGGAACTCGGCGTGGACGAGGTCGACGATCTTCAGCGTCGCCTCCGGGTCGTCGATGCAGATGCACACCACCTCCGCCTTGCCGGCGCCCGAGGAGCGCAGCACGTCGAGGCGGGTGCCGTCGCCGTAATAGACCCGGAAGCCGAAGCGGGCGGCGCTGCGGATCTGCTCGACGTCCTTGTCGATCACCGTGACGCTGAGGCCCTGCGCCAGCAGCACCTGGTTGAGGATGTGGCCGAAGCGGCCGAAGCCGATCACCAGCACCCGCGCCTCGGCGCCCTCGATCGCCTCGTGCTCCGGCTCGTGCGGAGCGCTGGCGCGGCGCGACAGCACCCCGTCGAGGACCTTGGCGCCGATCGGCCCGATCAGCATGGTGATGGCGGCGAGCGCGATGGCGAGCCGCCCGGACGGGCCGTCGACGAGGCCGAGCTCCTGGCCGACCGGCAGGAGCACGAAGGCGAACTCGCCCGCCGGGGCCAGAACGGCTGCGCCGCGCAGGGCGTCGAGCCAGGGCGAGCCGAACAGGCGAAAGAGGCCCGCCACCAGCGCGACCTTGATCAGGATCGCCCCGACGGTGGCGGCGGACAGGCCGAGCCAGTTCTGGCCGACGAGGCCGAGGTCGATCGACATGCCGACGCTCATGAAGAACAGGCCGAGCAGCATGCCGCGGAACGGCTCGATATCGGCCTCGAGCTGATGGCGAAAATTCGATTCGGCCAGCAGCAGCCCGGCGAGGAACGCCCCCATCGCCATCGACAGCCCGACCTCCTCCATGATGAGGGCGGTGCCGAGCACCACGAGGAGGGCCGCCGCCGTCATCACCTCGCGCGCGCCGCTCGCCGCGAGCAGGCGGAAGAACGGGTTGAGGCCGTAGCGCCCGACGAGCACGACACCGATCACCGCGGCGACCGCGGTCCCGGCCGATTGCAGCGCCGTGCCGAGCCAGGCCTCGCTGCCCCCGGCCGTGCCGGTCTGGGCGATCAGCGGCAGCAGCGCCAGGATGCCGACGATCGACAGGTCCTGGAACAGCAGCACCGCGAAGGCGCGCTGGCCGTAAGGGGCCGCGAGGTCGCGGCGCTCCTCGAGGAGCTGGAGCGCGACCGCCGTCGCCGAGAGGGCGAGCGCGATGCCGATCACGGTCGCGGCGCCCCCCGACAGGCCGGAGAGGTAGCCGAGGCCGCCGAGCGCCAGGGCGCAGAGCCCGAGCTGAAGCGTGCCGAGGCCGAGGATGTCGCGCCGGAGCGAGATCAGGCGCGAGATCTCGAGTTCGAGCCCGACGATGAACAGGAGCAGCACCACCCCGAGTTCCGAGACGCTGCGGGCGGTCTCCGGCTCGGTGATGAGGGAGAGGCCCGACGGGCCGATGACGACGCCGGCGACGAGGTAGCCGAGCACCGCGCTCTGCCCGAGCAGGCGGAAGATCGGCACGCCGATCACCGCGGCGGACAGGAAGGTCAGGACCGGCGGCAGGAAGCTGGCGTGGTCGGCGGCGGTCGCCATCGCGCGGGATTCTCCCGGGTTCGAGGTCGGCTCAAGTCTCCCCTTACCCCGAACGGGGCCGCGGCGCGAACCCGGGTTTCGGCCCGCCGGCGGGACCTGCGCCGCCCGTCGCGCGGCTGCCGCAGGGGAGGTGTCGCGCGGGAGATCTATTGATCGCCACGATTGCGTGGCACAAGGGAGGTTGACAGGGGCCGCCCCGCCTCGCCACATCCCGGATCATGAGCGCCTCCGTGAACCAGACCGACGCCGGTGCCGCCGCGCCCGCGAAGCCGCCCCTCGAGATCCTCCTCTGCGCGCCGCGCGGCTTCTGCGCCGGCGTGGTGCGGGCCATCGACGTGGTCGAGCGCGCGCTCGCCCTCTACGGCCCGCCCGTCTACGTGCGGCACGAGATCGTGCACAACAAGTACGTGGTCGAGAGCCTGAAGCGCAAAGGCGCGGTCTTCGTCGCCGAGCTCGACGAGGTGCCGGACGGCAAGGCCCCGGTGATCTTCTCCGCCCACGGCGTGGCGAAGACCGTGCCGCAGAACGCGAACTCCCGCGGGCTGACCACCATCGACGCGACCTGCCCGCTGGTGACCAAGGTCCACCGCGAGGCCGAGATCCACCACAAGCGCGGCCGCCACGTGCTGCTCGTCGGCCATTCCGGCCACCCGGAGGTCGTCGGCACCATGGGCCAGCTGCCCAAGGGCTCGATTACCCTGGTCGAGGATATCGAGCAGATCGAGGCCCTGGAGCCCGAGAGCCGCGACAACCTCGCTTGGGTGACCCAGACCACCCTCTCGGTCGACGACACCCACCACATCGTCGAGGCCTTGAAGCACAAGTTCCCGAAGATCGTCGGCCCGCACAAGGACGACATCTGCTACGCCACCACCAACCGCCAGGAAGCGGTGAAGCAGGTCGCCCCGCTCGTCGACGCGCTGATCGTCGTCGGCTCGTCGAACTCCTCGAATTCGCAGCGCCTGCGCGAGGTCGCCGAGCGCGTCGGCTGCCCGATCACCCGGCTCGTCAACCGCGCCGAGGATCTGGACTGGGAGGCCTTCTCCGACATCCGCCGCCTCGGGCTCACCGCCGGCGCCTCGGCCCCCGAGGTGCTGGTGGAGGAGATCATCGACGCTTTCGCGACCCGCTACGAGGTCACCGTCGACACCGTCTCGACGACGACCGAGGACATGGTGTTTCCGCTGCCGCGCGAGCTGCGCAGCGAGGCGGCGGAGTAAAGCCAAGCGCCTATCCGCGGACACCAGCGTATCAGGGTGGTGCACGGTCTCCCTCTCCAGGCGATGCCGGGCTTGCCCGGCATCGCCTGGAGAGGGGATCCCGCGCCCGATTTGAGGCGCCGGCGTTTCATTTCCTTCATCCCTTTTCCAGAGCGAAGCAGAACGGCCGTGGCGGTCTACACCGAGGTTCCGGACGAGGCGCTGGCCGCCTTTCTCGCCGCCTACGAGATCGGCGATCTCCTGTCCTACAAGGGCATCGCCGAGGGGGTGGAGAACACCAACTTCATCCTGCACACCACCACCGGCTCCTACATCCTGACCCTCTACGAGAAGCGGGTGCGGGAGGGCGACCTGCCGTTCTTCCTCGGGCTGATGCAGCACCTGGCCGCCAACGGCCTCGCCTGCCCGCAGCCGATCCGCACCCGTGACGGCGCCACCCTGGGCCGGCTCTGCGGCCGGCCGGCGGTGATCGTGTCGTTCCTGGAGGGCGTCTCAGTGCGCCGGCCCGGCGTCAGGCACTGCCGGGCGCTGGGCGCCGCGCTCGCCGGCCTGCACGCCGCCGGGGCGGATTTCCCGATGCGGCGCCCGAACGCCCTCTCGGTCGCGGGCTGGCGCCCGCTCTTCGAGGCGGCCGAAGCCCAGGCCGACCGCGTCGCACCCGGTCTCGCCGATCGCACCCGCGCGGATCTGGAGCTTCTGGAAAAATCCTGGCCGCAGGACCTGCCCGGCGGCGTCATCCACGCTGATCTCTTCACCGACAACGTGTTCTTCCTCGGCGACGAGGTCTCGGGCCTGATCGACTTCTACTTCGCCTGCACCGATTCCTTCGCCTACGACTTGGCGATCTGCCTCAACGCCTGGTGCTTCGAGGCGGACTACTCGTTCAACCGCACCAAGGGCCAGGCGATGATCGCCGCCTACCAGGCGGTGCGCCCGCTCGAACCGCGAGAAGTGGAAGTCCTGCCGCTGCTCGCCCGCGGCGCGGCGCTCCGCTTCATGCTGACCCGCCTCGTCGACTGGCTCAACGTGCCCCCCGGCGCCCTGGTGAAGCCGAAGGACCCGCTCGAATACGACCGCAAGCTGGCGTTCCACCGCAAGGTCGCGGCGGCGGAAGAGTATGGGTGGAGCGCGGTGGGGCGGTGAGCAACCGGTCCCGCAACGGCGTTGAGGCGGCAGGTGGTCGGTCGGAACTTGGCTGCGTGACGTGGTCGGGGTGACCTACGACGCGATGATGGATGATCCGGGCCGCGGACGATCCACCGACGAGGTGCGGGCCGGCCTCCGTGGATGCCATGCCGCCCGGTTGATCGCTTTCCCGATCATCCTATCCTCAACCTCATCCTGAGGTGCTGCGCAGCAGCCTCGAAGGAGGGCTCCAGAAACCACGGCGATTGCTGGATACCTCCTTCGAGGCTGCTTGCAGTCGCACCTCAGGATGAGGTGCTTGATATGGATAACCGGTCATCTTTCGCGAGGCGCCGCTCGTGAATGCCTTCGTCTATATCCTGCGCTGTTCCGACGACAGCTACGACGTTGGATCAGCGCGCGGAACTAGCCTCGACAAACGCATCAGCGAGCATCAAACCAGCATTTACCCCGGCTACACACGCCAACGCCGGCCCGTGACCCTCGTCTATGCCGAACTCTTTGAGCGTATCGCGGATGCGGTTGCTATGGAGAGGCGCATCAAGGGGTGGAGCAGGGCAAAGAAGGAAGCATTGATCCAGCGCGACTGGGACCGGCTCCAGTTCCTGGCCAAGCGCCAGAGCGTGCAGGATGAGGAGCGCGAGCGCGACAGCAGCGCTTGATGAGTGTCTTCAGAGCCTGTCAGCTTTCGGCGATTCCGCCCGCGACCTCATCCTGAGGTGCCGGAGCGAAGCGAAGGCCTCGAAGGAGGCCTCCAGGGATCTCGGAGACTTCTGGAGGCCTCCTTCGAGGCTCGCTTTGCTCGCACCTCAGGATGAGGGCGCGGGCGGGATAGAGGGGGCTTCGAAAGCATCGTAGCTCTCAAGACCAGCCTTCGCAGCGTCCGATGCCGCGATCCGCCGCCCTCGAATCCGCATCGATCCCTTACAACCGCGCCAGCAACTCCGTCTTCTTCGCGGCGAACTCGGCCTCGGTGAGCACCCCCCGGCGGTGCAACTCCGACAGGCGCTCGATCAGGCCGAACACGTCCCCGCTCGGCGCGCCGGCCGGCTGGGACGGGGGCGTCGGCGTGGATGTCTCCGGCGCGAGTGCCGGCGCGGCCTGCGGGGCGGGGCCCGCATCCGGGCCGGGCTCGCCCACCACCGGTAATTCGTCGAGCCGCACCGGGCCGTGCTGGCTGGTGAAGCTCAGGGAATGGGACGAGCCCTGCTGCTGCGAGACGCCGCCGATCCGGTGGTCGCCGGTGTCGTAGAGCGTCACCCGGCCGCCGCTCTCGATGGCCAGCCGCCGGGATTCCGGGAAGAAGGCGTAGCGGGCGTCGTTCTGCGAGCCGGAGGTGGCCGGCTGGCCCAGACCCTCGGGCCACCAGGACCCGCCGAAGCCCTGGCCTGAGAAGCCCTGCCCCGAGAAGCCTTGTCCAGAGAAACCCTGGGACTGGAAGCTCCCGCTCTCCGCCGGCATCGCCGTCGCGAGCGGCGCCAGATCCTCGCAGAGCGCGATCACCCGCGCCTTGAGGCCGGCATTGAACATGTCGCCGATCATCGTCATCCCGCCGGCGGACCACTGGCCCATGCCGCCAAGATCGGGATGGTTGAACTGCGCCATCCGGCCGTGGCCGCGGGCGAGCGCATCGAGGAGGTGGCGGGCGGCGTCTAGGCCGACGCCGTGGCGGGCGGCGATCGCGTCGAGGTCGGGCATCGGTCAGGTCGCTCCGGAGCAGCGCCCGGGCTTAGCGCACTCCCTGCCCGAGGGGAACGGCCGGGGAGAACCCCGCCGGCGCAATCCTCGCCTCAGCCGAGCCCCGGCAGCCCTCTGCACTTGCGCGGCAGGGGCGGGATCGTCGGCGAGAGGTGCCAAGCGCCGGGATCGCTCCGCATGTCGCTCTCCCGCAGGGCGTCGATCCGGGCGATCTTGCCGAGGAGTTCCGCCGCCACAGCCTCCGGCTCCGGCAGCGCGAAGGTGACGGTGAAGCCGTCGCCGGCGTGGCTGCTGGTCCCGACGGGGTAGTAGTAATGCGCCTCAGTGCCCGTGATGAGGTCGATCAGCCGGTAGGTCGCGCTCAGCTTGAGCCGGTCGGCGATGGCGATGACCCGCCGGCCCGGGGGCGCGAAGAGGAGGGTGTGGAAGGCCGAGCCGTTGGCCCCCAGGATCACCCGGTGGCGGGCGAACAGGCGCACCTGCTCGGGGAAGGTCAGGAGCTCGGGGTAGACGATCCGCACGCCCTCGCGCTCCAGCACCGCCGTCACCGCCGCCTCGTTGGAGAAGCGGCGCACGCCGCCGGTCAGGCGCGCCTTCGAGAGGTAGACCGGCTGCGGATCGGCATCGACCTCCTCGGGCGCGTAGTAGCCGCGTCCGATCTCCCGGCACAGCTCGGCCAGGACCGGGAAGGCGTAGTCGTCCTGTTGCAGCGCGGCCTGGGGCACGAGCAGGGTCGGGATCCGAACCGGCCGGCCGAAGGTGGTGAGGTCCATGACGCTCAAGCCCAGCCGGCCGAGGATCTCCGGGATGAACGGGGTGGCGCTCCAGTCGGCGTCGGGCCCCGGCCCGTGGCAGAGCAGGGTCGGGCGCAAGGTCCCGCCGTCGAAGCCGAGGAGCGGCCAGAACCGCGCCAGCGTGTTGATGACGAAGTGGCCGTAATGCGGGTGGATCGCCCCGACATAGAGGTAGGTCCCCTCCGGCGCCGTGTCGGTCACCGGGCCCTGCTCCTCGGGCCACTCGGTGGTCTGCCAGGTCGGGGTGCGCTCGCCGCTGTGGTGGTCGAGGGATTCCGGCACCATCCGGCCGGCGGCGTCGAAGATCACCGGGATCTTGTCGAGCCGGGGCACCCGCATGAGGTAGTGGGCGTCCTCGACCAGGCGCAGGGCCGGCCGGCCCTGGCGCACCTCGGCACGGCCGTAGAACGCTTCGCTCCGTTGCAGGATCATGCCGAACTTGAATTCCCGTCGCGCGGGCCGTCAGGCCTGCGCCGCCGCCGGGCTCGCATCGCCCGGCACCTCGATCACTGCCCTTAAGCCGCCGAGGGTGGCCGCGTCGAGGCGAAGCCGCCCGCGATAGAGCGCGGCGAGGTCGGAGACGATGGAGAGGCCGAGCCCCGAGCCGGGCTTGGTCTCGTCGAGGCGCCGGCCGCGCTCCAGCACGGCGGCTCTCGCCTCCGGCGGCAGGCCGGGCCCGTCATCCTCCACCGTGACGATGAGGTGCGGGTACTCGCCCTGGCCGATCACCTCGGCGCGGATCGAGACGCGCGAGTGCGCCCACTTGGCGGCATTGTCGACGAGGTTGCCGATCATCTCCTCGAAATCCTGGCGCTCGCCGCGAAAGCGCAGGCCCGGGGTGACGCTGGTGTCGAAGGTCAGGTCCTTGTCGTAGAAGATCTTGCCGAAGGTGCGCACGAGCGCCGCCACCACCGGCTCGACGTCGGTGAAGGTGCCGAGCGCACCGGCGAGCGCCGCGGCCCGCGCCCGGTCGAGGTGGTAGTTCACCTGGTCGCGCATCACCGCGGCCTGCTCGCGCACCTTCACGGCGAGCTCGCTGCCGGCATCCCCCGCCGAGGCCTCGTTGACGATGATGCTCAAGGGGGTCTTCAGCGCATGCGCCAGGTTGCCGACCTGGGTGCGGGCCCGCTCGAGGATCTCGCGGTTGGTCTCGAGCAGGAGGTTCACCTCGCCGGCGAGCGGCGCGATGTCGCGCGGGTACTGGCCCGAGATGCGGTCGGCCTCGCCGCGGCGGATGGCGCCGAGCGCCGCCCGCAGCTTGATGAGGGGGGCGAGGCCGAAGCGGATCTGCAGCAGGGTGGTGAGGCCGAGCGAGAGGCCGAGCAGCGCGAAGGTCGTGGTGAGCGCGAAGGTGAAGCGCCGCATGTCGGCGGCGATCTCGTCGGAGGGTCCGGCGACCCGCACGACGTAGCGGCCCTCCTCGCCGAGATCGACGGTGCGCTCGATGATGCGCAGCGGGCGGTCGTCCTGCGCCTTGCCGTAGCCCTTGCGCAACTGCCCGGCGCCGGCCTCGCCGACGGCGTTGTCGGGCGGCTGGAGCGGCACGCCGACGAGCGAGCGCGAGGTGCGCAGGTCCCTCGGCCGAGCGTTCGGCCGGCCGACCTGCCAGTACCAGCCCGACAGCGGCAGGTCGAAGCGCGGGTCGCCGAGCGCCCCGAAGCTGCGCGCCTCGGAATCGGAAGGCGAGACGAGATTGGTGGCGAGATCGTTGGCGTAGACGAGGAGCCGGCTGTCGAAGGCCCGCTCGGTGGTCTCGCGGTAGAGGGTCGAGAGGATCAGCCCGGCGATCAGCAGGATGAGCGCGCTCGCGATCAGCGCCGAGACGGCGAGGCGCACCGCGATCGAGCGCTTGCGCCACGGCCGCCAGCCGAGCCACCAGAATCGTCCTGATGCGCGCGGGGAAGCGGGGGCGACGCCGCCGGCGAGGCCGGTCTCCGCCGGCGAGGCCTCGGCCGCGGCCCGGCCGGGGGCGGTCACGGCTGCTTTCCGCCGGCGCCCGCGTCGATCAGGTAGCCGAGGCCGCGCACGGTCTGGATCAGGTCGACCGCGAGCTTCTTGCGCAGGCGCCCGACGAAGACCTCGATGGTGTTCGAGTCGCGGTCGAAATCCTGGTCGTAGAGGTGCTCGGTCAATTCGGCCCGGGACACGACCCGGCCGGTATGGTGCATCAGGTAGGAGAGCAGCCGGTACTCGTGCGAGGTGAGCTTGACCGGACTGCCGTCGACGAAGACGCGGCCCGACCGGGTGTCGAGGACGACCGGGCCGACGCTGATCTGGCTCGTGGCGTGGCCGGCGGTGCGGCGCAGGAGCGCGCGCACCCGGGCCAGCAGCTCCTCCATGTGGAAGGGCTTCGTGACGTAGTCGTCGGCGCCGGCGTCGAAGCCGTTGACCTTGTCGCTCCAGCGGTCGCGGGCGGTCAGGATGATGACCGGCGTCTTCACCTGCGCCCGGCGCCAGCCCGACAGGACCGAGACGCCGTCGGCCTTCGGCAGGCCCATGTCGAGGATGATGCAGTCGTAGGGCTCGGTCTCGCCGAGGAAGGCGCCCTCCTCGCCGTCGAACGCCTTGTCGACGGCGTAGCCCGCCTCTTCCAGGGCGCTCACGACCTGGCGGTTGAGATCCCGGTCATCCTCGACCACGAGCAGACGCACGACCCGAATCCCTCAGTTCAGAATGAACCCGCGTGTCACCACTGGCCGGACACTTGTCCCGACCGGGCATCCACCATCACGTGCACGAACTGGCCGTCCTTGCGCAAGGCCGTCAGCATGTAGACCAGCACCTCGTCCCGCCGGCAGAGATTGGCCCGCACGATGTCGGCCCGCGGCACGGCCGCCCGCGCCGCGCGGATCGCCGCCACCGGCTCGACGACGCGCTTCTCCGCCACCGCCTCGCGCAGGTCGCCGGAGGAGAGGCAGGTCTGGTGCGTCTCCACCGCCTTCAGCGGCTGGGCCGGCACGGCGCCGGTGGCGGTCTCGTCCCGCTCCTCCGCGGCCGCGAGCCAGCCCGAGGCGCCGGCGAGGCCGACGAGGGCGGGGACCAGGAGGAGAGCGAGGTTGCGCATGCCGGGGACCATCGTCGCCGGGCACTGAATGCACCCTGAATGCGAAGGTGCCGGGATCCGGCCCGCCGGACCGGTCACGTTCTCGTGTGCGGCCGAGGTTCCGGCAGCGGTCGCGGTGTGGCCCGGGCGCCGTGGGCGGACCGATCCGGCGGCTCGGCCGTTATGGTTAAGGCCGCGCTAACCCCGCCGGCCGACCCTGCCGGCCGCCAGCCAGGGAGTTGCCATGCGCCCCACCGCGTTCCCGTTCCTCGCCCTCGCGTGGTGCCTCGCCGGCGCGGCTCACGCGCAGGACGCGTCGCTTGAGCCCGCGGCTGCGGTAGCGGAGTCGGGAGGCGCGCCCCTGCTGCTGCGCATCCGCCCGCGCGACGAGGCGCCGGAGGGGGGCTCCGGCGACGATGCGGCCGCCCGCGAGGCTGAGGCCGCGCGCGAGGTGGCGCTCGCCCGCGCCGTCGCCGCCCGCGAGGCGTTCGAGGCGCGGATCACCGCCCGGGCCAACCGGGCGATCGCCTCGGTCTGCACCGGGTGCCTGGGGCCGGTGCCGCCGTCGGTGGCCTTGGCGCCGACGGCCGCCTCGGCCGCGCCTGTGTGGCCGGTTCCGGCCTCGGTCGCGATGACGGAGCCGTGACCGGGAAGGTCCCGGTCCGTCCCCGGTTGGACAGGGCGGGGCGGTCCTTCGCCTCGGTCGCCCGGAAGCAGGGAGAATCGACGAGCATGGTCGCCGACATCGAACTCGTCCTCTTCGACCTCGACAACGTCCTGTACCACTACGACCGGCGCCGGCGCGTCGAGCACCTGTCCGGGATCAGCGGCGTTCCTGCCGACGAGATCGAAGCCGCGGTCTGGGACAGCGGTCTGGAGTTCCAGGGAGATCGCGGAGCCCTCGCGCCACAGGCCTATCTTCGGGCCTTCGGCGAGCGGATCGGGTACCCGATCAATCTGATGGAGTGGCTCGATGCGCGTCGTGCGTCCGTCGCGCCGAACGGCCCGATGCTCGCGCTGGTCGAGCGACTGCGAGCCTCGAAGGCCGTGGCGGTCCTGACGAACAACTCGGAACTGCTGACCGAGCACATCGACGTCGTCTGTCCGGAGCTCAGGCCCTTGTTCGGGGACCGGATCTACGCGTCGGCGTCGTTTCACGCGGCAAAGCCCGACATCATCTGCTACCACCGCTGTCTCGCCGGTCTCGCGGTGAAGCCGTCGGCCGTGCTCTTCATCGACGACCTCCCCGAGAACGTCGCGGGAGCGCGGGCGGCGGGGCTCCAGGCTCATCATTTCACGTCCGTCGACGGGCTTCGCCGGGACCTCGCGGCGCTGGGCCTGGACGCGTAGGGCCCCGGCCCGACCAGGGCGTCCGACCGGGCGGCAGACGTCGATCGCCTCACCGCGGGCCGAGCCGCCTTGCCGCCCGCTTGAGGGTGTCGTTCATCCGGGTCTGCCAGCCGTCGCCCGTCGCCTTGAACGCCTCGACCACGTCTCGATCCAGGCGGATCGTGACCGGCACCTTCGTGACGTCGGCCTTGGGCCGGCCGCGCGGGCGCGTCAGGGCGGCGTAGAGCGCGGGCGGCAGCACCTCGGCGGCAGGGCGCATCCGGGCGAATCGCTCCGCCGTGATCTCCGGGTTGTCGGAATCCTGCGCGATCCCGGCCTGGATCTCCGCCTCCTCGGCGTCGGTGAGGGGTGGCAGGCTCGCCTTACGTTTCGTCATAGCGGCTCCTCTCGCTTCGGCTGGCCCGTCGCAGGCTGATGGCGGCGATGGCCTCGCTGCCGACGGGGGCAAAGACCAACGACACGAGTTGCCCGTCGAGGAAGCCGACGGCGAGGAAGCGCGGCCGGCCATCCGGTGCCGGCTTGCCTGCCTCGACCAGGGCGCCCGCCCACTCGAACCGGTCGCGGGCATCGGCGAAGTCCATCCGGTGCTTGCGGATGTTGCTCGCGCGCTTCGGTGCGTCCCAGACCATCAGCATCGTTTAATCGTACATACGAAAAATCGCAGCGGCAAGAATTCCCGTGCGTACCAAGACTTCCCGTGCGTACAGGAATGACGGGTGGCCTGCGCGCTCAGGCGGCATCGGGTGCGCGGGAGAGCGGGCTCTTCCGTGCACCGGTCCCTTACCGTGACCTGCGCATCCCTGGCGACAGGAGCGATGTCCGCTCGGTTCGGCGCACCGGCAGGATCTGACAAAAGCCTGGCCGCCGAGGCGAGTCGTGATAAGCCCCGGGGCGAGCCAGGAGCGGGCCATGAGCAGCAGGCCATGAGCGAGGCGGAACCACGTGCATCGGCACCCATGGTCGGCCTCGCAGCCGTCATCCTGGCGGCCACCCTCGACGACCCGCGCGTGCTGACCGTGCCGGTGGCGGGCCAGCCCGCGGGCCGGGGCGAGGGCCTGCCGGCCGGTCCCCTGGAGCCGGCGCACCCGACCCTGGAGCGGGGCCTGCGGGCCTGGGTCGAGCGCCAGACCGGCCAGAGCCTCGGCTACGTCGAGCAGCTCTACACCTTCGGCGACCGCAACCGCCGGCCTGGAGGCGAAGGACTGGAGCCCGATGACGGCCGGCACGCCCTCTCGGTCGCCTATCTCGCCCTGGTGCGCGAGGCGCGGCCCGCCGAGGATTCGGCCTGGCAGAGCTGGTACCGCTACTTCCCCTACGAGGACCGCCGCTCCGGCCGGCCGGCCGCCCTCGATGCGATCATCACGCGGCTCGACGCCTGGGCCGCGGCCGCTCCCGATCCCGAGGAGCGCCGCCGCCGCGGCGACCGGATCGGCCTGACCTTCGGGGCGGCCGGGAGCGGCTGGAACGAGGAGCGGGTGCTCGAGCGCTACGAACTCCTGTTCGAGGCCGGCCTCGTGCCGGAGGCGGGAGCGTCCGACGTTCTCGCCGGCCAGCCGATGGCCTTCGACCACCGCCGCATGCTCGCCACCGCCCTCGGGCGCCTGCGCGGCAAGATCAAGTACCGGCCCGTCGTGTTCGAGCTGATGCCGCCGGCCTTCACCCTCGGCCAGCTCCAGCGCGTGGTCGAGGCCCTGTCGGGCACCCTGCTGCACAAGCAGAATTTCCGCCGCCTCGTCGCCCAGCAGGGCCTCGTCGAGGAGACCGAGGCCGTCACTGCCGAGACCGGGGGGCGGCCCGCCCGGCTGATGCGCTTTCGCCGCGAGGTGCTGCTGGAGCGGCCCGCCCCCGGCCTGCGGCTGCCGTCGTCGAGCCGGACGGGCTGACGGCATCGCGGCGATCCGCGTCGTCCTGCCGCACTTATGCTCAGATCAGACATATCTGGACAGGCTAGGAGTCGAGGACTAGCCTAGCCGGGTAAATGCTCATTTTGAGCATATATCGGGAGGCGAGAATGGACGCGGCAACCCTCGACCGGGCCGGGATCCCGTCCCAGGCGGAACTCTTCGCACGGGTGCGCCACCACGTGCCGGCGATCGAGTGGCCGACCCTCGCAGCCGACGTCGCGGCGATCCAGGCGCTCAAGCGCGAGCGCAACGCCGTGGTGCTCGCGCACAACTACCAGGCGCCGGAGATCTTCCACACCGTGGCGGACATCGTCGGCGACAGCCTGGCGCTCGCCCGCGAGGCGGCCCGCACCGAGGCCGACGTGATCGTGCTGGCGGGCGTGCACTTCATGGCCGAGACCGCCAAGATCCTGAACCCGGGCAAGACCGTGCTGATCCCCGATCCGGCGGCGGGCTGCTCGCTCGCCGATTCGATCACCGCCGCCGACGTGCGGGCCTTGCGGCAGCGCCACCCGGGCGTGCCGGTCGTCACCTACGTCAACACCTCGGCCGCCGTGAAGGCGGAATCGGACCTCTGCTGCACCTCGGGCAACGCCAAGGCCGTGGTCGAGTCCCTCGGCGTCCCGCGGGTACTGATGATCCCGGACGAGTATCTGGCGCAGAACGTCCAGGCCGAGCTGCCGGGGATCGAGATCCTGACCTGGGCCGGCCATTGCGAGGTGCACGAGCGCTTCACCGCCGCGGACATCCGCGAGGCGCGGGAGGCCTATCCCGACGTGACGGTGCTCGCCCACCCCGAATGCCCGCCCGCCGTGGTGGCGGAGGCCGACTTCGCCGGCTCGACCGCAGCGATGCAGGCTTACGTCGAGACGCGCCGGCCGGCGCAGGTGGTGATGATCACCGAATGCGCGATGGCCGACAACCTCGCCCTGCGCAACCCGGACGTCGCATTCGTCAAGCCGTGCAACCTCTGCCCGCATATGAAGCGGATCACCCTGGGAAAAATCCGGCGCAGCCTGGAGACCCTGACCCACGAGGTCACGGTGCCGGACGACCTGATCGTCCCGGCGCGCCGCGCCGTCGAGCGCATGCTGGCGGTGCGGGCATGAGCACGGACACGATCGTCGTGGTCGGAGCCGGGATCGCCGGCCTCGCCACGGCCCTGCGGCTCGCGCCGCTCCCCGTCACGCTCGTCAGCGCCGCGCCGCTCGGCGAGGAGACCGCGACAGCCTGGGCGCAGGGCGGCATCGCGGCGGCGATCGGGGCCGACGACGCCCCCGCCCTCCACGCCGCCGACACGCTCGCCGCCGGTGCGGGTCTCGGCGACCCGGAGGTGGCACTTCGCGTCGCCGAGGCCGGGCCCGGCCTGGTCGACTGGCTCTGCCGGCTCGGCCTCGCCTTCGACCGCGGGCCCGACGGCACGCTCGCCCTCGGCCTGGAGGCGGCGCATGGTCGGCGCCGGATCGTCAAGGCGGGGGGTGACGCTACCGGTGCGGCGGTGCTGCGCACCCTCGCCCGGACGGTCTCGGCCTGCCCGTCGATCACCGTGGTGGTCGGGCGGGCGAGCGCCCTGATACAGGACGACGCGGGCCGGGTGACCGGCCTCGTCGCCCGGACCGAGCGGGGCCGCGTCGCCCTGCCGGCGCGCGCGGTGGTGCTGGCGACCGGCGGCCTCGGCGGGCTCTACCGCTCGACCACCAACCCGGCCGGCGCGACCGGCTCCGGCCTCGCCCTGGCGGCGCGGGCAGGCGCGGTGCTGCGCGACGTCGAGTTCGTGCAGTTCCACCCGACGGCGATCGCGACCGCGACCGACGGTCCCCTGCCGCTCGCCACCGAGGCCCTGCGCGGCGAGGGCGCGGTGCTGGTCGATGCCGAGGGAGGCCGGGTGATGGCCGGCATCGCCGGGGCGGACCTCGCGCCCCGCGACGTGGTCGCCCGGGCGATCGCGCTGCGCACGGGGCGGGGCGAGGCGGTGTTTCTCGACGCGCGCCGCCTCGACGTGGCGCGCCGCTTCCCGACCGTGGCGGCGCTGTGCCGCGCCGCCGGGCTCGATCCGGCGGTCGCGCCGATCCCGGTGCGGCCGGCCGCCCACTACCACATGGGCGGGATCCGGGTGGACGGGCGCGGGCGCAGCTCGCTGCCCGGCCTCTGGGCCTGCGGCGAGGTCGCGGCGACCGGCCTGCACGGGGCCAACCGCCTCGCCAGCAACTCGCTCCTCGAAGCGATGGCCTTCGCGGTGCCGATCGCCGCGGACATCCTGGGCCTGGAGGCGCGCGCGACCGGCCCGGGCCGGGCCCCGGAGGAGACCTTTGCCCGGGAAGCGCTGCCGGAGATCCGCGCCGTGATGGAGGCAGGAGCCGGGCTGGTGCGCGACGCCGCCGGCCTCGGCCGGGCCGTCACCCGCCTCGCGCCCCTGGCGCGGGCCGGCTCGGCGGCGGCGACGACGGGCCTGCTCGTCGCCGCCGCGGCGCTCGGCCGCGAGGAGAGCCGCGGCGCCCATTGGCGCGCCGACCATCCGGGGCAGCGCCCGCCCCGCTCGACCGAGATCACGCTCACCCAGGCCCTCGCGACGGCGGATGCCGTCCGGGACCGCCCGATGCCCGCCAGCCTTCAGGACGCCCGATGACCGACCTTCAAACACCCCCTCCCCTGCCCCGCCTGCTGGTCGAGCCGGTCGTGCGGGCCGCCCTCCTCGAAGACCTCGGCCGGGCCGGCGACCTCACCACCGACAGCATCGTCCCGGCGGACGCGCGCTTCTCCGGCGCCATCGTCTCGCGCCAGGCCGGCACGGTGGCGGGCACGGACGCGGCTGTTCTCGCCTTCGGGCTCCTCGATCCGGCGGTGAGCGTCCGGGTCCTGCGGCCGGACGGCAGCCTGATCACCCCGGGCGACACGGTGATCGCCCTGGAGGGCCCGGCGCGGGCGATCCTCTCGGCCGAGCGGGTTGCCCTCAACCTGCTCTGCCGCCTCACGGGCGTCGCCACCGCGACCGCCTCGCTGGTCGAGGCCGCTCGGCCGCACGGTCGGGCCCGGATCGTCTGCACCCGCAAGACCACGCCGGGCCTGCGGGCGCTGGAGAAGCACGCGGTGCGGGCGGGCGGCGGCGCCAACCACCGCTTCGGCCTCGACGACGCGGTGCTGATCAAGGACAACCACGTCGCGGTGGCCGGCGGCGTCGGCCCGGCGGTGCGGCGCGCGCGAGCCGGGGTCGGGCACCTGGTGAAGATCGAGGTCGAGGTCGACACCCTGGCGCAGCTCGAGGAGGCGCTGGCGGTCGGCGCCGACGCGGTGCTCCTCGACAACATGACCCCCGATACCCTGCGGCAGGCGGTGGCGATGATCGACGGCCGGGCGGTGAGCGAGGCCTCGGGCCGCATCACCCGCGAGACCGTCGGCGCCATCGCGGCGACGGGGGTGGACCTGATCTCGACCGGCTGGATCACCCACAGCGCGCCGATCGTCGATCTGGGGTTGGACGTGGCGTGAGCCGGGGCAAGATGCGGAGCAACCCCCTTATATCATAACCCTCCACCCTTTCCCGGACGACTGCAGCGTCAGCGAAAGGAGATCCGGGATCCAGCCGTAAGACTTGCCGCGAAGCGGCTCCGAATGCTGCACCGTTGCAGACAAGCGGACGCTTCGCGGCTTTTTGTGCTGGATCCCGGATCTCCTTCCGCTTTGCTTCAGTCGTCCGGGAAAGAGGTTGGGAGACGAGGTCGCGACACTAATCAAGTGGCCCGTGCTGCCCTCAATGCGCCTCCTGCCAGTTCAGCGCCGCCTTGGCCTCGACGGCGAGCGGCACCCGCAAGCTCACCGCCGGATGGGGCGCCTCCTCCATCACCCGGGCGATAATCGGCAGCGCCCGCTCGACCTCGTCGTCGGGGGATTCGAACACCAGTTCGTCGTGGACCTGGAGCAGCATCCGGGTCGCGAGGCCGGCCTCGGACAAGGCGCCCTCCATCCGGGCCATCGCCCGGCGGATGATGTCGGCCGCCGTGCCCTGGATCGGCGCGTTGATCGCCTGGCGCTCGACCGAGGCGCGCTCCTGCGGGTTGTTGGAGCGGATCTGCGGATAGTGGCAGACCCGGCCGAACAGCGTCGTGACGTAGCCCTTGTCGCGGCAGATCTTCTTGGTGTCGTCGATATAGGCGCGGATGCCGGGGAAGCGCTCGAAGTACTGCTTGATGAAGGCCGAGGCCTCGCCCTGCGGGATGCCGAGCCGGTCGGCGAGGCCGAAGGCCGAGATGCCGTAGATGATGCCGAAATTGATCGTCTTGGCCTTGCGGCGCAGGTCGGAGGTCATCTGGTCGAGGGGCACGCCGAACATCGCCGAGGCGGTGGCCGCGTGGATGTCGATGCCGTCCTCGAAGGCCTGGCGCAGCTGCGGGATGTCGGCGATGTGGGCGAGCAACCGCAGCTCGATCTGGCTGTAATCGGCCGAGATCAGCTTGTGGCCGGCATCCGCCACGAAGGCCTGGCGGATGCGCCGCCCCTCCTCCGTGCGGACCGGGATGTTCTGGAGGTTCGGGTCCGACGACGACAGGCGCCCGGTCGTGGTGGCAGCGAGCGCGAACGAGGTGTGGACCCGGTCGGTGCCGCGGTCGGCATGCTCCTGGAGGCTGTCGGTGTAGGTCGATTTCAGCTTCGAGAGCTGGCGCCATTCGAGGATCCGGCGCGGCAGGTCGTGGCCCTGGCCGGCCAGCTCCTCCAGCAGCGTCGCGGGCGTCGCCCACTGGCCGGACGGCGTCTTCTTGGCCCCGGGCAGGCCCATCTTGCCGAACAGGATGTCGCCGATCTGCTTGGGCGACGAGACGGAGAACTTCTCCCCCGCCATCTCCTGGATCTCGTCCTCGAGCCGCGCCAGCGACTGGGCGAAATCGCCCGAGAGCCGGCTCAGCATCTGACGGTCGACCTTGATGCCCTCGCGCTCCATGCGGGCGAGCACCGGCACCAGCGGCCGCTCGAGGGTCTCGTAGACCGAGGCCCGGCGCTCGGCGGCGAGCCGCGGCTTCATCAGCCGCCACAGGCGCAAGGTGACGTCGGCATCCTCCGCCGCGTAGGCCGTCGCCTTGTCGAGGGCGACGCGGTCGAACGTGACCTTCTGGCGCCCGGTCCCGGCGACGTCCGCGAAGGTGATCGGCTGGTGGCCGAGATGGCGGCGGGCGAGTTCGTCCATGCCGTGCGAGCCCTTGCCGGCATCGAGCACGTAGGAGATCAGCATCGTGTCGTCGAAGGGCCGGACCTCGATGCCGTGGCGGGCGAGCACCAGCCAGTCGTACTTGATGTTCTGGCCGACCTTGAGCACCGCCGGGTTTTCCAGGAGCGGCTTCAGCCGCGCCTGCACGATCTCCCACGACAGCTGACCCGGCAGCAGGCCGCCGCCGAACAGGTCCTCGCCGCCGCGATGGCTGAGCGGGATGTAGCAGGCGCGGCCCGGCGCGGTGGCGAGCGAGACGCCGACGAGGTCGGCTTTGTTGGCGTCGAGCGCCGTGGTCTCGGTGTCGACCGCCACGACCCCAACCTCGACCGCCTCGGCGATCCAGGCCTCCAGGCTCTCGACCGTGGTGACGGTCTCGTAAGCACCCGTGTCGAAGGGCTTGACGGCTTCCGCGGCGCGGGCCGCCACGAGGGTGGTGGGGGTCGCCTCCGTCGGGGCTTTCGGCTTCGGCGGCGCATCCGGCAGGTCGAGGTCGGCGAAGGGATCGACCTCCGCCTTCGCCTCAGCCGGCGCGGCGTCCGGCGCATCGCCGAAGAACGGCGTCACGTCGCTGCCGCCCTTCTCGTTCGAGAAGCCGGTATCGGCGCCCTCCGGCAGGAGCGCCGGATCGGGGCGCACCGCCTCGGGGTCGACGTGCAGCATCTGGGCGATGCGGCGCGTCAGGGTGTTGAACTCCATCGCCTTGAGGAAGCCGACCAGGCGCTCGGGGTCGGGCTTCGGCAGGCCGAGGTCGTCGAGGGGCACCGGCACCGGGACCGCCTCGTCGAGGGCGACGAGGCGGCGCGACAGCCGCGCCTGGTCGATGTTGGCCAGCAGCGTCTCGCGGCGCTTGGGCTGCTTGATCGTCGCGGCCTTCTCCAGCAGCGCCTCCAGGCTGCCGAATTCCTTGATGAGCGCCGCGGCGGTCTTCAGCCCGATGCCCGGCACGCCCGGCACGTTGTCGGAGGTGTCGCCGATCAGCGCGAGCGCGTCGCCGATCTGCTCGGGGCCAAGACCCTCCCAGCGCTCGACGATCGCGGCACGGTCGAGGTTGCGCTCGGGCCGGTAGCCCGGCTTGCCCTTCTGGCCCGATTCGAAGTCGTAGAACCGCACGAGGTCGCCGACGAGCTGCATCAGGTCCTTGTCGGACGAGACGATGATGACGCCCGCGCCCCGCGCCTCCGCCTGGCGGGCATACGTCGCGATCAGGTCGTCGGCCTCGTAGCGCTGCAATTCGATCGGGTGCAGGCCGAAGGCGCGAACCGCGTCGCGCATCAGGGGCATCTGGCGCTTGAGGTCGTCGGGGGCGTCGGGCCGGTGGCCCTTGTAGTCCGGGAAGATTTCCTTCCGGAACGAGCCCTCGGACTTGTCGAACACGATGCCGAGATGGGTCGGGACGATGCCGGCCGCGCCCTCCTGCACGAACTGCGCGAGCTTGGCGCAGAACAGCCGCACCGCCCCGGTCGGCAGCCCGTCGGAGGGGCGGAAATTGTAGCGCTCGGGCTGGTTGATCGACTGGAAGTAGGCCCGGAAGATGAACGACGAGCCGTCGACCAGGAGCACCTGATCGCCGGGGCCGACGGGCTTCGTCTCGGGGGCGGTCTCGGTGCTCATGGGGCTGACAATCGTCTCGGCGGGCTGACGAGACCGTCTTAGTGCGTCGCCGGGGCGAGGCAAACCGCGGCCGAGGCGCGCTCCCCGGGGAATGGGCGCGCCGGCCCCGGCCGGGTGTGCCCTGAGCACACCAGGCGCCCGCGAAAGCGCCGCCGACCCGGCCCGGAAGCTTGACTTGGCGCGGGCGGAGGCTTGGTGTCGGGTTCGAGAGAGCAACCGTCATTCACCCGGAAGGGTTGAGCCTCGCGGGCCCGTCGCGGGCCTGCGCCTGCCCCCGGGCCCAAGGACCGGCCCATGCGCAAGACACCCCTCCTCGCCGCCCTCTTCGCGGGGCTCGCCACCGCCGCCGGCCTGTCCGCCGCGCAGGCCCGCTCGGCCCGCCAGGAGATCGCCCCGGCCGAGGAGCGCGAGTTCCCGTTCGACGCCCAGATCCCCGGCTGCCAGGATGCCGGCGTGCTGGAGAAGATCACCTACCAGTTCGCCGAGAAGGAGGCGAAGTTCTGGAACTCGACGCTGACCATCGCCGCCTACGACAGCATCGAGCGCACCGCCTGGCGGCCCTGGGGCGTCGACTTCATTCCCCGCCGCTTCTGCACCGCGGTCGCCACCACCTCGGACGGGGTGCGCCGGCGCGTCGACTACTCGGTGCGCGAGAGCCTCGGCATCATCGGGGCGACCTACGGCGTCGAGTTCTGCGTCCACGGCCTCGACCGCAACCTCGCCTTCGCCTACGCCTCGGCCTCGTCCTGCCGCGAAGCTCGTCCGTAATGATGATCCGGCTCGCCGCCACTCTCCTCGCGCTGGCGGCTGCCGTCGCCGCCGGTCCCGCCGCCGCGCAGGGGCGCGGGGGCGGCGGCGAGCCGGGCGTGTTCGACTTCTACGTCCTGGCTTTGTCCTGGTCGCCGACCTACTGCGCCCTCA
Organism: Methylobacterium sp. Gmos1; assembly: GCF_053764715.1. NCBI lineage: Bacteria > Pseudomonadati > Pseudomonadota > Alphaproteobacteria > Hyphomicrobiales > Methylobacteriaceae > Methylobacterium > Methylobacterium sp. Gmos1. The sequence goes on from NZ_JBSNCC010000006.1 coordinate 200,742, forward strand.
CCGGCGAGCGCCGCAACGACCGGCAGTGCGACCCGGGCCGCAACCCCGGCTTCGTCGTCCACGGCCTGTGGCCGCAATACGACCGCGGCTTCCCGAGCCAGTGCGGCGCCTTCTCCCGCAGCCCGAGCCGTCCCGCGATGGCGGAGGCCGAGGGCGTCTTCCCGAGCGAGGGCCTGGCCCGGCACGAGTGGCGCCAGCACGGCACCTGCTCGGGCCTCGACCCGGCGGCCTATTTCCGCGCCACCGCCAAGGCGCGCGACGCGGTGACGATCCCCGCCGCCCTGGCGAAGCCGGCGGAATCGCTGCGCGCCGCCCCCATCGACATCGCCCGCCAGTTCGTCGCCGCCAATCCGGGCCTGCGCCCGGACATGATGGCGGTGACCTGCAAGGCCGGCCAGCTCGAGGAGGTGCGGATCTGCTTCACCAAGGACCTGCGCGGCTTCACCGCCTGCCCCGAGGTGGCGCGCCAGAACTGCCGCGCCGGGGAGATGGCGGTCGGGGCGGGGCGGTAGAGCGCGCTGCCGTTCCCATCCTCGACCTCATCCCGAGGTCGCGGGTGGGATGCACGCCGAGTGTTGCAGCAGCCGTGGACGCTCAAAACACCCTGACCGCATCCCGCTCGATCCGCGGGCGCAAGCCCGGATGCAGGCCGCTGCGCGTGCCGTAATCTACCCGGGCACCCACCGCGGCCTCGATCGCCTCGTAGGCCGCCATGAACGGCAGGAAGCCGAACGCGACGCCTGGCGCAGGGTCGACGAACACGTCGACGTCCGAATCTTCCCTGGCCTCGTCCCGGGCGTGAGAGCCGAAGAGGTAGAGCGCGGCGACGCCGCTCGCCCGCAGGGCGGGTTCGGCGGATTTCAGGCGGGCAAGGACCTCGTCGCGGCGCATGCGATGATGATAGGGCCTCTTGCGCCGATTCTCACGCGGGACGGCGAGACGAGGACCTCAGACCCGTGAATTACCGCCACGCCTTCCACGCCGGCAACCACGCCGACGTGCTCAAGCACTGGGTGCTGACCCGGGTGCTGGCGCATCTCCAGCGCAAGGCGACGCCGTTCCGGGCGATCGATACTCATGCGGGCCTCGGCTTCTACGACCTCACCGCCGACGAGGCCGGGCGCACCGGCGAGTGGCACGACGGCATCGGCCGGCTCGACGCGCCCTTCGGCGCGGAGGTGGAGGCCCTGCTCGGGCCCTACCGGCATGCGGTGGCGGCGGTGCGGGCGCGCCACGGCGACACGATCTATCCGGGCTCGCCGGCCCTGATCCGCGAGTTCCTGCGCCCCGGCGACCAGGGCGTGTTCGTCGAGCTGCACCCGGCCGACGGGGCGGTGCTGCACGCCCGCTACAACCAGGACCCGCGCACCAAGGTGCTGGCCCTCGACGGCTGGACGGCGCTCCCCGCCCTGATCCCCCCGAAGGAGCGCCGCGGCCTCGTGCTCATCGACCCGCCCTACGAGGTGCCGGGCGAGATCGAGCGGCTCGGCCGCGAGCTGCTGAAGGCGGTGGGCAAGTGGGCGACCGGCACCTACCTCGCCTGGTACCCGATCAAGGATGCAGGCGCGATCGACCGGCTGGCCGCCACCCTCGACGCCGCCCTCCCCCGCCCGGCGCTTCGCCTCGACCTCCTGATCCACCGCCCCGACCCGACGCGGCTGAGCGGCAGCGGGCTCATCGTGGTCAACCCGCCGTGGACCTTGCGCGAGGAGGCCGACACCGTCCTGCCGGCGCTCGCCGAGCGCCTGGCGCAAGGAGGCTACGGCGCATTCCGCTGCGCCCCGCTGGGACCGCCGGCCTGAAGGCCGGCGCCGGCTCACGCCGCGATCCGCCCCTCCAGCGGGAACACCTTGGCCGGGTTCATCAGCCAGGCCGGATCGAACACCGCCCGCACCCGCATCTGCTGGTGCAGGTCCTCCGGGTTGTACTGATAGGTCATCAGGTCGCGCTTCTCGATGCCGACGCCGTGCTCGCCGGTGAGGCAGCCGCCGACCTCGACGCAGAGCTTCAGCATCTCCTCGCCGGCGGCCTCGGCCTTCTCCATCTCGCCGGGTTTGTTGATGTCGAACAGGATCAGGGGGTGCAGGTTGCCGTCGCCGGCGTGGAAGACGTTGGCGCAGCGAAGGCCGTAAGCCTTGGTGATCTCGCCGATGCGCTCCAGCACGCGCGGCAGCTGCCCGGTCGGGATGGTGCCGTCCATGCAGATGTAGTCGGAGATGCGGCCCGTCGCGCCGAAGGCCGACTTGCGGCCCTTCCAGATCGCGGCGCTCTCGGCCTCCGACTGCGAGACCTTCAGGCTCGTCGGGTTGAAGGGTTTTGCGATCTCGCAGATGCGGGCGAGCATCGCGTCGCACTCCTCCTTGCAGCCCTCGACCTCGATGATCAGCATCGCCTCGGCGTCGAGCGGGTAGCCGGCATGGGCGAAGGCCTCGCAGATCGTGATCGCCTCGCGGTCCATGTACTCGATCGCCACCGGGATGATGCCGGCGCCGATGATCGCCGCCGTGCAGGCGCCCGCGTCCTCGACCGTGCCGAAGCCCATCAGCGCCGGGCGCGCGCCCTCCGCGGCGCGCAGGATGCGCACCGTCGCCTCGGTGACGATGCCGAGCTGCCCCTCCGAGCCGCAGACGAGGCCAAGGAGATCGTAGCCGGCGGCGTCGAGGTGGTCGCCGCCGATCTCCACCACCGTGCCGTCGACCATGACCAGGGTCACGCCCATCAGGTTGTTGGTGGTGACGCCGTACTTGAGGCAGTGCGCCCCGCCCGAGTTCATCGCGATGTTGCCCGCGATGGTGCAGGCGAGCTGGCTTGACGGGTCGGGGGCGTAGAAGAAGCCCTCGTGCGCCACCGCCGCGCTGATCGCGAGGTTAGTGATGCCGGCCTGGACCCGGGCGGTGCGGTTGGCAAAATCGACGTCGAGCACCCGGGTCATCTTGGCGACGCCAAGGATCACCGCGTCCTCCTGGGCGATGGCGCCGCCGGCGAGCGACGTGCCGGCGCCGCGCGGCACCACCTTGACCCCCTGCGCGTGGCAGTAGCGCAAAACCGCCGACACCTCGGCGGTCGTCGAGGGCAGCACGACGGCGAGCGGCATCTTGCGGTAGGCGGTGAGCCCGTCGGTCTCGAAGGCGCGGCGCTCGTCCTCGCTGGTCACCAGGGCCTCGGGCGCGACGAGGCCGCGCAGGCCCTCCACGATCGCGTCGCGGCGGGCGAGGATCGCGGGGTCCGGGAGCGGGAAGGCGATCGTCATGGCGTGTCCTCTCGGGATTCCTGTCGGATCCGGTTCTTGCCGGATCTGTCGGGACCGGGCCGGCCGGTCCTTGGTGCCCCATCCTACCGCAGGCGAGGGACCGCGCCCATAGGGACCGCCCGTGCGGCACGGATCCCCACGGATCCCCATGACCTTGGTCCGGTCGCGTGCGGAGCGCGGCAGAGCTTCTTTTCGTCGCACGGGACCCGGCGCGAACCGTCGGCGTTTTTAACTGTACCAATCTGGAGGCTGAGCCATATCCCCGTGGCCGGTCGCGAACGACGTCCGTTTGGAGGGAACCTCATGCGTCAGCTCATCCTCGGTGCCGCCCTGGCGGCGCTCCTGCCCTTCGCCGCCCAGGCCCAGAATGCTCCGGGCGACGCGGCCGCCGGCGAGAAGGTGTTCGCGCCGTGCAAGGCCTGCCACGCCTTCGGCAAGAACGGCGTCGGCCCCGACCTCACGGGCGTCATCGGCCGCAAGGCCGGCACCCACGAGGGCTACAACTACTCGGCCGCGATGAAGAATTCCGGCCTGACCTGGGACGAGGCGACCTTCCGGGACTACATCCACAACCCGAAGGCCAAGGTGCCGGGCACCAAGATGATCTTTGCCGGCATCACCGACGACAAGAAGGTGTCGGACCTGATCGCCTATCTCGAGACCAAGAAGTAGGCGGCACGGCGGGCCCCGGCGGTCGTCGCCGGGGTCCCTTGCGGGCGGGACGACCACCGGTCCGGCGGAACGATGTCTCGCGCTAAGCTACGGCGATCGCAAAAAAGTTGGCACTCGACCAACGGTGATGTAGGTCACGCCTTCGACCAACTTGGCAAGACGGGCGATTGCGGTGACGACAGGCGGGCTCTCGAAGGCGCGGTACACTTCCGTCGGAAGCTTTCTCCAGGCGCGCATTCCAGTCTACATTCCTTGCCACAATAACCAAACATACTGCCGCAGCATGGTACGGCAATTAAAGCTGCTCGGCCTGGACAATATCATCTTGATCGACAATGCGTCGGATGCTCCAGAAATGCTCGAGTATCTCGACAGCGTCGACGATCTGGAGGTCATCAGGCTCGCCGACAATCTCGGCCCCAATCACATTCTCAACGATCGCAGCGTGTTCGCGATGCTGCCGAGGCTGTTCTGCCTGACCGACCCGGATCTGCAGTTGAACGCGGATCTGCCGGCGAATTTCCTCGGAGAGCTGGCCTCTCTGACGGATCTGCACCGGGTCGGAAAGGCCGGCTTCGCCCTGGAGATCGGCGACCGCCACCTGATGCGCGACGACCTGATCTACTCGGGCGGGAACATGGTCAGGATCTGGGAGCACGAGGACCAGTTCTGGCACAATCCATTGCCTCCCCTGCCGGCAGGCGATCCGGTCTACGATGCGATCCTCGATACGACCTTCGCGCTCTACAACAAGGACCATTTCCAGCACGCCAACATCTGGCGGGCGGTGCGCGTCGGCGGGCGCTTCACGGCCCGCCACCTGCCCTGGTACCGCGAGGCCAGCATCCCGATCGAAGAGGCGCGCGCCTACGCGAAGACCCAGCGATACTCGACCTATCTTCGCGACACGACGTCCCTCGGCGAGTAGGCCGCGAACGACACCCGGCAGGGCCCGCCCTCAATCCCCGACGCCGTCCCGCCCCTGCACCGCCATCAGGGTGGCGGTGAGGAGCGCGACCATCCTCTCGCCGCCCTCGCCCTCCGAAAACACCTCGGCCTGCGCCAGGGTCAGGGTGCGACCGGCCTTGACCACCCGGCCCCGCGCCAGGAGGCGGCGGCCGGCCGCCGGCGCCAGCAGGTTGATCTTGAACTCCGCCGTCAGCACCCCGGCGCCGGGCGGCATCAGGGTCAGGGCGGCGTAGCCCGCCGCGCTGTCGGCGATGGCGCTCACCGCCCCCGCATGGACGAAGCCGTGCTGCTGCGACACCGCCGGCCCGGGTACGAGGGCGATCTCGACCGCACCGGGTGATACCGCCTGAAGCGTCGCCCCGAGGGTCTGCATCAGGCCCTGCCTGTCGAAGCTGGCGCGCACCCGCGCCTCGGGTGTCTGGTCCGTCATCGGGCCCCTCCCTCGGGATTTTTCTTGGTAGAGGTCTTGAGGCACGGCCATGGCCGCGCTGTCCAGCGCCCTCAACTCGCAAGGCCCTCGATGACCACCCCCGACTCCGACCCGGCCGGCTGGCGGCCTTTCGACGATCCGGGCTTCCTCTCCCTCGTCGGCCCGGTCCTGCTGCGCGAGGAGGGCGACGGGATCACCTTCGCGTTCCGGGCCGAGCCCAAGCACGCCAACCTGATCGGCGTGGTGCAGGGCGGCATGATGATGACCTTCGCCGACCGGGCGCTGGGATTTGCCGCGATGCGGGCCGCCGGCGGCGCGAATTGCGTCACGGTGCAGTTCGAGATGCAGTTCGTCTCCGCCGGGCGGATCGGCGAGACGATCACGATGACGCCCGAGGTGGTGCAGCGCACGTCGAGCCTGGTGTTCCTGCGCGGCGACGCGCGGTGCGACGGGCGCATCGTCGCCGCGGCCACCGGCGTGTGGAAGGTCCTGCGGCGCCGGCCCGGTCCGGGCCCGGCTTGAATCGTCCGGTTCCCGCACCGCTCGGACAACGACGTCAGTGGGTGAGCGACGGGCGGGCGCTCGTGGGGCCGAGCCCCTGCGGCACCGGCACCTTGGTGGCGCTGTAATTCGCGTTGACGACGAGACGCGGCGCCTGCGACAGCGCCACCTTGTGGGCGACGATGGCGGTGTATTCCGACCGGTCGGCGACGACCTGGTTGGCGGCGACCAGGAACGTGCCCCGCGGCATGTAGATCGTGCCGACGAGGCAGCGCGCGTTGTCGCTCAGGACCTCGAACACCCGGTCCGCCGGGGCGGTACGGTCCTCGAAGAACAGCAGGCCCGCCATCGCGTCGCCGGTCGGCGCGCTGAGCGACACGCTCGAGCGCGGCATGAACTGCATCGGGCGGGCGATGCCGTCGTATTCCGGCTGGACCGTCCCGGTGAAGTAGAAGCCCACGCCGTCGCCGCTCAGCGACGCCGGCGGGAGGGACGACGGTTGGGTCGGGCAATGCATGTGAGCCTTGTCCTGCGCCGAGACGTCGTTGTGATAGCACAGGCACGAGGCATGGCCGTGCTCGGCGCCGTTCCCGGACACCAGGCTGTCCGTCCCGACCACGAGAGGCCCGTCCTTCATGACGTAGATCCCGGGATTGAGCTTGACGACCGCCCCCGACGTGAGGACGAGCCCGCCGCAATACGTCCCGGGATTCAGAACCTCGCTCCAGTTCCCCACCACCTTGGCGTTGTACGTGCAGCCGCCCACCGATGGCGCGGCGCGTCCCGCGAGCGGGTCCTTGATGGCCGGGCAGCCGGTGATCGGCACGGGCTGGTAGCGCTGCGAGGGGTCGGCATAGCCCCCGACGGTGCACGACTTCATCGCCGTGAGTTGCGAGGTGTCGCGCGCGTTGATCCCGGCGGCGGACTCGGACATCGCGTAGACAGAGCAGTTCGTCGCGGTCACCTGGGAATCGTTGCTCAGGCCGATGGCTTGCGGCGACCGTCCCTCGAGCGCCACGACGCAGACCCGGGACGCGCCGACGATCTCGGCGGTCGCCTGGACGGCGAGGTCGGTCAGGTGCGGCGTCACGAGCGTGGTCATGATCGCGCGCTTGCGTTGCGACAGCGTCACCTTCACGCCCGTGGGTGCCTGGTCGCCGTCGGCCGGCACCGCCGCGAGGGGATCGGCCGGGCCCTGCCGGCGATGGACGGGCCTGGTCTTGACCGTGATCGGATCCTCGCCGAGCGCAGTCCCGGCAAGGCTGCGCACCTGGCTCTCCGCCACGGCCTGCGCCCGGCTCCTGTTGTAGCCGCTGACCTGCATGTCGGAGACGACGGCGAGTGCCGTAGCGTCAACGATGTTCTGGAGCTTCTGCTTGCGTACCAGCCAGGTCGCGTAATCGACTCCGACGCCGACTAGGCCGAGCACCATCGGCAGAACGATCCAGAAGATCAGCGCGACTCCGCCGCGCCTGTCCATCGCGAACTTGCGCAATAAGGTTCGACACGTGTTTTTCAAGCTAGATCATATCTCCCTCAATATTTTTATGGACAAATTTCCTAATGCTACCTTAAGTCAGCTTGCTCGAATATTTTCCTATTAGTCGAGATCGTTCGCGGCGATCGCGTGCAACCCTGCGTCGAGCCTCCTCCCGGCACGGCAGAGGCGTGTCATCCCGGCGGCGATCGGGCACGACGGATACGAAGCGGCCCGGGCCCGGCACAACGACGCCTGCACAACCCGCTCCGGTCCGCTATATCGAGCCGGATGACGCACGATCCGAACGGCGCCCCGCCCGGCGGGGTCCTCGAACGACTGACCGCGGCGCTCGGCCAACAGGGCGCGCAGGAGGGCGCGCGGCGCGGGCCGCCGCCGGTCGAGCGCTGGAATCCGGACTATTGCGGCGAGATCCCGATGCGCATCGCCGCGGACGGGACCTGGCACTACAACGGCAGCCCGATCACCCGGCCGGCCCTGGTCCGGCTGTTCTCCACCATCCTGCGCCGCGATCCCGACGGGCGCACCGTCCTGGTGACGCCGGTGGAGCGGGTCGGGATCGAGGTCGAGGACGCGGCCTTCCTGGCGGTCGAGATGGCGGTGGAGGGGACGGGCGAGGCCCGCGCCGTCGCCTTCCGCACCAACCTCGACGACGTCGTGCCCCTCGACGAGGCCCATCCACTGCGGTTCGACCGCGACCCGGAGGGCGGGTTCAAGCCCTACATCGCCGTGCGTCACGGGCTCGAGGCCCGCCTCACCCGGGCGCTCGCCTACGACCTCGTCGAGCTGTGCGAGGAGCGCGAGGAGGCGGGCGAGACCTGGTTCGGGCTTGCCGCCGGCGGGCGCTTCCACCGCATCGCCAGGTCGGCGGAACTCGGGGCGGCCGACCCGTCGTGACCGATCTCGCAGCGCCCACCGCTCTCGACGAGTTCCTGGCGCGCGCCCGCGCGCGGCTGCGGCCCGAGCCGCCGGGCCCGCACGACTCGACATCGAACCCGAGGGGCGACCACGACCTCGAGCCCGACGTGCTGGAGGCGGCGCTGTCGCGCCCGGCCCGCCTCGCCGCGGTGCTGGTGCCGGTGGTGCCGCGCGACGACGGCGTGTCGGTGCTGTTCACCCTGCGCGCCGCGCACCTGCGCGACCATTCGGGCCAGATCGCCTTTCCGGGCGGCAAGATCGATCCCGGCGACCCCTCGCCGCTCGCCGCCGCCTTGCGCGAGGCGAACGAGGAGATCGGCCTCGATCCCGCCGCGGTGACGCCCATCGGCTACCTCGACCCCTACCTGTCGGGCACCGGGTTCCTGGTGACGCCGGTGGTCGGGCTGGTGGCGCCGGACGCGGCACTCACCCTCAACCCGCACGAGGTGGCCGAGGCGTTCGAGGTGCCGCTCGCCTTCCTGATGGATGTGGCCAACCACGCCCTGCACAGCCGGGAATGGCGCGGGCGCCAGCGGCGCTACTACGCGATCCCCTTCGGCGAGCGCTACATCTGGGGGGTGACCGCCGGCATCGTGCGCAACCTCTACGACCGGCTCCGCGACGCGGCCGACGAATCACCCAGTCGGGACCTCATGTAGGACCTCATGGCCCGCGCGCTGATCGACGACGTCCTGCTGTTCCTGCTGCCCTTCGCGGTCTTCGCGGTGTGGCTGGTCCTGCGCCAGCGCAGCCCGCTTCGCTGGATCCACTGGAGCGACCACGCCGCGCGCCTCGCCATCGCGGGCGCCGCGCTCGTCATCCTGTCGTTCCTGGCAGTCGCCCTCACCGCCGAGCGGCACCGGGACGGCTTCGTGCCGACCCATATCGAGAACGGGCAGGTGGTGCCCGGACAGTTCCGGTGACCCTGTCCCTGGACGAGGGCTCCTTGCGGCGCGTGCTGGCGCGCCCGCGCCTCGTCCGCCTGCTCGCCGCCCTCGACGCCCCGGCCGAGGAGACCCGCCTCGTCGGCGGCGCGGTGCGCGATGCGCTGCTCGGACGCCCGGTCGCCGACATCGACCTCGCCACCACGCACCTGCCCGAGGCGGTGGTCGAGCGCGCGACCGCGGCCGGTCTCAAGCCGGTGCCGACCGGCATCGCCCACGGCACCGTGACGGTGGTGGTGGAGGGCGAGCCGTTCGAGGTGACGACCCTGCGCGAGGACATCGAGACCGACGGGCGCCACGCCGTGGTGCGCTTCGGCCGCGACTTCTCCCGCGACGCGGCCCGGCGCGACTTCACCGTCAACGCCCTCTCGGTGACGCCCGACGGCCGCGTCCACGACACGGTCGGGGGCCTCGCCGATCTGTCCGGCGCCCGGGTGCGCTTCATCGGCGAGGCGCGCCAGCGCATCCGCGAGGATTACCTGCGGGTCTTGCGCTTCTTCCGCTTCCACGCCCGCTACGGCGCCGGCGCCCCCGATCCGGAGGGGCTCGCTGCCGCGGTCGAGGCCCGGGACGGGCTGGCGCAGCTCTCCCGCGAGCGGGTGCGGGGAGAACTCCTGAAGCTCCTCGTCGCGCCGGGCGCGCCCGCCGTCACGGCGGTCCTGTCGCGGACCGGCCTGCTCCAGCGGCTGATCGGCGGGATCGGCGATCTCGGCCGCCTTGCGCGACTTGCCGCGGTGGAGCCGCAAGCCGATCCCGTGCGCCGCCTCGCCGCCCTGGCGGTGCGCACTTCCGTCGATGCCGAGCGCTTGCGGGAGACGTTGCGCCTGTCGAAGGCCGAGCACGCGCGGCTCGCGGCCTATGCGGGAGCGGAGGCCGCCCTGCACGGGTCGCTCGAACCCCTGGCGCCGGCGGATGTAAGGCGGCTGGTGGCCGTGCACGGGGCGGGCGCGGTGGCCGACGCCGTCCTGGTGCTGACGGGCGAGCCGCGGCCGGCGCTGACGCCGGAGGCGGCCGAGGCGCTCGCGCGGTTTGCCGCCGGCACCGAGCCGGTGCCGGTCCTGCCGGTCACCGGGGCGGCGCTCGTCGCGGCGGGCGCCCCCCCCGGCCGCGGCCTCGGCCAAGGCCTCGCGGCGGCGCGCAGGGCCTGGCTCGCGGAAGGCTGCCCGACCGACGCGGCGGCCAAGGCGCGCCTGCGCGCGCTCGCCCTCGCGGCGGCCGGAACCGGGCAAGATGCCGCCCGTTCGCCCCATCCCAAGGACTGACAGTTCCGGGCTCGCCCGGAGAGAGGATCGGGATGGCGCGGATCGCGATGGCGTTCGGGATGGTGGGGGCGGCGGTTGCCGGGGCGGTGGCGCTGTCCTACCTGGCGAGCGGGGCCCGTCAGGCCGGTCGGGGCCAGCAGGCCAAGCCGAGCTGACACGCCGAGCTGAGCGGAAGGCCGCCCGAGGGAGTGCGCGAGCGCGTCGGGTCTGGCCGACGTGGATCGGTTTGGCCCCGGATGGGTTATGATCCCTGGCCGCCGCGGGCCCGCTTCGTGCCTCGCCCCCTCTCGCGAGGCGCTGTCCGGCGCCGCCCGATGGAGACCGACGACCGATGCAGCCCCTGCTCCGCACCGCCCTGGCCGCCGCGCTCGTCCTCGGGGCCTCGCGGCCCGGCCGCGCGCACGAGCTGTGGCTGACCCTCAGCACCGTCGACCAGGCGCCGCAGGTGCGGGTCAATTACGGCCACGCCTCAAAGCGCGAGGCGCCGCGCGCGCCCCAGCTCATCGACCTCGTCGCCCTGACGCAGGACGGACGCACGGACCTGCGTACCGGCCTCAAGCCCGCCCCGCCGGACGTGCCGCCGGCCCTGCTCGCGCCGCTCGGCACGAAGCCCGGCCGCACGCTGGTCGCGGCGACCTACGATGCCGGCTACTGGACGACCCTGCGCGACGGCACCCGCCTCAACGCCAGCCGGCGCCTGGTGCCGGAGGCCCGCGAGGGCCGCTGGTCGGTGAAGTACGCCAAGGCCGCCTTCGGCCCCGGCGCGCCGTGGCTGCGGGTGGTCGGCCACACGCTGGAGATCGTGCCGGTCGAGATCCCGGGCCCGACCGCGGGGGCGATCCGGGTGCGGGTGCTGTTTCGCGGCGCGCCGCTGCCGGGGGCCGACCTCTATTACGGCGACAGCGGCATGGAGCCGGAGCGGGCCGGCGTGCCGGCCTACACCACCGACGCCGAGGGCATCGCCACGGTGCCGATCCGCAAAGCCGGCAGCCAGGTGCTCACGGTGAGCCAGACGGTGAGCCCCTCGGCCACCCCGACGCTCGCCGACGAGGACGTCTACACCGCGACCTTCGCCTTCCGGCTCGACGAGCCGTCGGTGAACTAAGCAGATTTCGCCGAAGTGGTGGCCGGTTCGGCGCCAAAATCTGCGGCAAAACAAGAACCTGAGCGGACGAAGCGTTGGCCTGCCAACGCAAGTCTGCTTAGAGCATTTTCCGACGAAGTGGAAACCGGTTCGTCGCAGAAAATGCGGCAAAACCAAAGACCTAGAGCAGCATCCGATTGCAACGCGATCGGATGCTGCTCTAGCGCGACGCCGCCACCTCGACCGAATCGATCGGCGCGAACTCGCAATCCTCCGCGCTGCCGTCCTCGTGCACCAGCATCGCGAAGGTGCCGGGGTTCAGAATCGTGGTCATGTGGGCGTGCCACGCCCCGCTGCGGTAGACGATGCCCGTGTCGCCCGGCACCCGGAAGGCCAGCAGACCGGCCTCGTCCGGCCGCCCGCCTCGATCGGGCGCCACCACCACCAGGTACTCGCCGACGGCGAGCGGCAGGAAGCCCTGCGCCGAATGCGGGTGCCGTTCGAGCCGCCGCAGGGGCATCGACGCGGCGAAGGGCTCGCTGCGGATCAGCGCGAGGTTGAGGGGGACGCCCGGGCGCCCGTTCGCGATCTCGGCCGCCCGGTCCTGGCGCGGGCCGGATGCCGGGCCGGTGAGCAGCGTGCCGTAGGGCGCGAACGCCTCCTGGGTGATCGGCTCGATCGGAAGGGTGCGCATCTCGGATCCTCGTACGCTTTCCGATCCTTCGCTTCAGGCGATCCTGCCGGATCGCTTCGCGATGCGGAAAGCGGCTTCGCTCAGGCGCCGCGCGGGCTCAGCGCTCATCCTCCCGTATCAGGTCCGCGCCCTTCTCGGCGATCATCATCACGGCGGCCTGGGTGTTGGCCGAGACCTCGGTCGGCATCACGCTGGCGTCGATCACCCGCAAGCCTTCGAGCCCGCGCACCCGCAGGCGCTCGTCCACCACCGCGTCGCGGCCCTGGCCCATGCTGCAGGTGCCGACCGGGTGGTAGATGGTCTGGCCGTTGCGGCGGGCGAAATCGAGCCACTCGTCGTCAGACTGGACGCCCGCGCCGGGGTTGAGCTCGTGGGCGCGGTAGGGGTCCATCGCGGGCTGCGCGATCACCCGGCGGGCGATGCGCATGCCCTCGATCAGGACCTCCTGGTCGCTGCGCAGGCTGAGAAAATTCGGGCGGATCGCCGGGGGGCGGAGGGGATCGCCGGAGACCGCGTGGATGCTGCCGCGGGAGTCGGGCCGGAGCTGCGTCACGCCGATCGTCATGCCGGGCTCGCGGTCGAGGGTGCGGTCGGCGGCGTTGGCGTAGCTCGCATGCATGAAGAAGTACTGCACGTCGGGCCCGGCGAGGTCGGGCCGGGTGCGCACGAAGCCGTGGGCAAGCCCGGTGCCGAGGGTGAGGATGCCGCGGTGGGTGAGAAAGTACTGCCCGACCGCGAGGCCGAGGCGCCAGCCGCGGGTCGCCTCGTTGAGGGTCACCGGCAGCTTCACCCGCCAGTTCATCCGCGTGGCGTAGTGATCGCGGTAGTTCTCGCCGACCCCCGGCAGGGCGTGGCGAACCGGGATGCCGGCCTGCGCCAGCGCTTGCGGCCGGCCGATGCCGGAGAGTTCGAGGAGGTGGGGTGACTGCACGGCGCCGGCCGCCAGGATCACCTCGGCGCGCGCGCTCACTCGCTCCTCGCGGCCTTCACCTTGGCCCTGGCGCCGGTAGGTGACGCCCGTGACGCGGTGGCCGTCGAGGTCGAGGCGCAGGACCTGGGCGTGCGTGCGCACCGTCAGGTTCGGGCGCCGGCGCACCGGTTGCAGGTAGGCGTCCCGGGCGCTCCAGCGCCGGCCGTTGCGCTGGTTGGCCTGGTAGTAGCCGAAGCCCTCCTGCGAGGCGCCGTTATAGTCCGGATTCTCCGGGTAGCCGGCCTCGGTCCCGGCCCGGATGAAGGCGTCGGCGAGCGGGTTCCTCACCCCGACCCGGGTGACGTGGAGGGGACCGCCTCTGCCGCGCAGCTCCGGGTCGCCGCCCTCGAAATGCTCCAGCTTGCGGAAGTAGGGCAGCACGTCCTGCCAGCTCCAGCCGCGGTTGCCGCTCTGGGCCCAGGTGTCGAAATCCTGCCTCTGGCCGCGCACGAAGATCATGCCGTTGATGAGCGTCGAGCCACCTAACCCCTTGCCCCGGGGGACCACGATGGCGCGCTCGTGGGTGTTCGGCTCCGGCTCGGTGGCGAAGCGCCAGTTGAAGGCGGCCCCGGTGAGGAGCTTCGGGAAGCCCGCCGGGATGCCGACCCAGAACCCGGTCCCCTCCCCGCCCGCCTCCAGCAGCAGCACGCGCCTGCGGGGATCCTCGCTCAGGCGGTTGGCCAGCACGCAGCCCGCGGTACCCCCGCCGACGATGACGACGTCGAACGCGTCCATGGTCCTCCCTTTCCGGTCGTTTCTTGTCCCGAACGCGTCCCGCGCGCGGGCTGCGGCGTGCACGGATGTGATCCGCGGTCGATCCGGACGCCGATTTTGACCTCGGCTTTCCCGGGAGCCAAGGGTGAAGCCCGGCCGATCCCGGCTGCGGGCGCCGGGGCGAATCGACTCCGCCAAGGCCGCCGCCCGGCGGGGGAGGGTTCGGTCACGGCCTTCCACCCTTGAGCCCTGCCCGCACCCTTGAGCCCTGCCCGTCCCCCCCGGCATATGGAGGCCATGTCCTCGCTCCCCACGACCCCCCGCCTGATCCCCCGCCCGCATCAGGTCGAGGCGATCCGCGCCATCCTCGCGGCCCGCGCCGAGGGGCGGCCGGGCTTCCTTCTCGGCGACATGACCGGGCTCGGCAAGACGCTGTCGGTCTGGGGCGCGGTGGCGGCGATGCCGTATCCCGCCGTGCTGATCGTCTGCCCCAAGGGGGCGATGCCGCAATGGCGGCGCACGATCCGCGATGCGGGGCTCAGCCCGAAGGACGTGACGCTCATGAACTACGAGCGCACCAAGTCCCTGCTGGCTTTGTCCGCCGCGAGCGCCCGCCGCTCGGTGCGGGCGAAGAACAACGAGCTCGCCAAGCTCGGGCAGCCCAAGCGCGTCTGGCCGGTCGTGGTGTTCGACGAGGCCCACCGGCTGCGCAACCCGAACTCGCAGCAGGGCCAGGCCTGCCGGCGCATGGCCGAGGCCGCGGCGTTCACGGTCTATGCCAGCGCCACCGCCGGCCAGGCGCCGCACGAATTGTCCTATCTCGGCGCACTGCTCGACCATGCCGTCGGCCGCCCGGTCGAGACCATGGCGGATTTCCGCGCCCTGATGCAGCACCTGAAGATCGGCCGCGCCAAGGGCCGCTGGCAGAACTGGTCGTGGGAGCCGAACGCCCGCGACCAGGGCGTGATGGCCGACCTGCTCTATCGCGGCGACCGGGCGATCGGGATGCGGCGGCGGCCCGCCGACATCGCCGGCTGGCCCGAGGTGCAGCGCGACCTCGCCCCCACCGCCCTCGATGCCCCCTCGAAGCGCCTCTACGACGCGACCTGGCGCGAGTTCCGCCGGGAATGGGGCCTCGCCGGGGGCTCGAACCGGCGCGCCGCCGGCTGGGCGGCGGACCTGCGCTTTCGCCAGAAGGCGAGCCTGATCCGGGTCGCCGGCACGGTCGACCTCGCCGAGGACCTGCTGGCGGCCGGCGAGCAGGTGGCGGTCTCGGTGGCGTTCCTGGAGACCGGCGCGGCGCTGAAAGCCGCCTTCGCCGGCCGCGGCTGGCGCGCCGGCACCATCGACGGGACGCAGGCGCTCGAGACCAACGAGGCGGTCCGGATCGCCTTCCAGCGCGGCGAGCTCGACGCGGTGGTGTTCACCGTCACCGAATCGATCTCGCTCCACCGCAACGAATTGCCCGGCGGCGAGCGCCCGCGCAGCCTGATCGTCCACGACATGCGCCACAGCGCGATCCAGCTCAGCCAGATCGAGGGCCGCTGCCACCGCGACGGCGAGCGCGCCGCGATCCTATTCGCCTATGCCGAGGGCACCGTCGAGGAGCGGGTCGCCGCAACCGTCATCGCCCGCATGGCCGGGATGGACAGGATGGCCGGCGAGGATACCTCCCTCCTCGACGCCATCGCGCGGATCATCGATGGTGAGGCAGTCTGACCCCGCGGCCCGCCAGGGCTGCGGCAGGCCTGACCAGGCGTCGGCGCCGATGCGCCGGACGTCCCGCCATCGAACCGATGGCGGGACACAGAGATAAAGGGAGTCCCGCCCATGGTGACGCGAGGGTTCACGGGGCGCCGCCCGGCCCGGCCGGACGCGGAGCGCCTGCCGCCGGGCCAGTACCTCACCGAGGATTTCCCGGTCCTGCAGCTCGGGCCGACGCCGAAGATCGACCTCGCGCGCTGGCGCTTCACCCTGCGCGAGGGAGCAAAGCCCCTCAAGAGCTGGAGCTGGGCCGAGTTCGAGGCCCTGCCGCGCACCCGCTGGAAGGGCGACATCCACTGCGTGACCAAGTGGTCGAAGTTCGACACCGCCTGGGAGGGCGTGACGATCGACGACCTGCTCGCCGCGGCCGGCCTGGAGGCCCCGACACCCTACCTGCTGGCCGAGGGCTACGACGACTACACCACCAACGTGCCGGTGGCGGACCTGACCGGCGGCCGCGCCATGGTGGCGACCCGCTACGCCGGTGAGCCGATCCCGCCCGACCACGGCGGTCCGGCGCGGCTCCTGGTGCCGCACCTCTACTTCTGGAAGAGCGCCAAGTGGGTGAAGGGCCTGCGGTTCACGAAAGTGGACGAGGCCGGGTTCTGGGAGCTGCGCGGCTACCACATGGTTGGCGACCCCTGGCGCGAGCAGCGCTTCACGGGGGATTGAGCGGTGCCGCTCGCCTGGCAGGAGGCGACGATCACCGCCGCCGCGCCCGAGACGCCCCGCGTGCGGCGCCTCACCCTGGCGGTCGGCTGGAGCGAGCCGTTCCGGGCCGGCCAGCACGTCGACGTGCGCCTGACGGCACCCGACGGCTACCAGGCCCAGCGCAGCTACTCGATCGCCTCCTCGCCGACCGCCCCCGGCACGATCGACCTCCTGATCGAGCGCCTCGACGACGGCGAGGTCTCGGGCTTCTTCGCCGACGTGGCCGAGCCCGGCGACGCGATCGAGCTGCGCGGGCCGATCGGCGGGGCCTTCGTGTGGAATCCGGGCATGGGCGGGCCGCTGCTCCTCGTCGGCGGCGGGTCCGGCATGGTGCCGCTGCTCGCCATGCTGCGCCATCGGGCGGACGCGGCGCCTGACGTGCCGGCCCTGCTGCTCGCCTCCGCCCGCACCCTCGACGAGGTGATCGCCCGCGACGAGCTGATGCGCCGCGACGCCGAGGAGCCGGGGTTTCACCTGCGGCTCGTCCTCACCCGGGTGCCGGGCGGTCGGCGGGTCGACGCGAGCGTCATCGGCGCGGCGCTCGCCGCCCTCGGGCCCCCGGCTCACACCTTCGTGTGCGGCTCCAACCCGTTCGTCTCGGCCGCCGCCGACCTCCTGGTCGAGGCTGGCGTGCCGTCCCGCACGATCCGCACCGAGCGCTTCGGAGGATAGACCACGCGATGGAAGACATCACACGACGGGAGATCACTGGCCGCACCCGCGTCTTCGCGATCCTCGGCGACCCGATCGCCCAGGTGAAGGCGCCCCAGGGGCTCAACCGCATCATGGCCGAGCGCGGGGTCGACGGGGTGATGGTGCCGCTCCACGTCGCGGCCGCCGACCTCGCGACGGTGCTGGCGGGCCTGCGCGGGGTGCAGAGCTTCGGCGGCGCGATCGTCACGGTGCCGCACAAGACCGCCATCGTGCCGCTCCTCGACCACGTCAGCGACGCGGCGCGGCTCGTCGGGGCGGTCAACGCCGTGCGGCGCGAGGCCGACGGCCGCCTCGTCGGCGAGATCCTCGACGGGGCCGGCTTCGTCGCGGGCCTGGCGGCCGCGGGCCACCATCCGCGGGGGCGCAGCGCCTATCTCGCCGGGGCGGGCGGGGCGGCGAACGCCATCGCCTTCGCGCTGGCCGAGGCCGGGGTGAGCCGCCTCACCGTGCACAACCGCACGCCCGCACGGGTGGAGGACCTGTTCGCCCGCCTGCGCCGCCTCGTCCCGGATCTGCCGCTCGCCCTCGGCACCGCCGATCCGGCCGGGCACGACCTCGTGGTCAACGCCACCTCGCTCGGCCTTGCGCCCGGCGACGCCCTCCCCCTCGACCCCGCCAGGCTTGGGGCCGACCAGCTCGTGGCCGAGATCATCATGCAGCCGGCCGAGACGCCGCTCCTCGCCGCCGCCGCGGCACGGGGCTGCCGCACCCATCCGGGCTGGCCGATGCTGGAGGGCCAGCTCGCCCTGATGGCGGATTTCCTGCGGATGCGGCCGTGATCCGGCCGGCTTGATGGACATGTTCGTCCCGGATCGCGGCCGCGACGCATCGCCCGCACCGGGGCCTCGCCGCGCGGGCTTGACCCCGGCCGCCATCCGGGCGAGGCCGGCGCCGACCCTCACCCTACCCGCGCGACCCGTCGGAGGACGCCGATGACCCGTCCGGCCCACCCATCCCTGCACGCCGACCTGATCGACCGTCTCGGCCGGCGCCTGGGCCCCGCCGGCCTCCTTACCGGGGAGGCCGACATGGCGCCCTTCGCGATCGACTGGCGGCGCCTGTTCCCGGGGAGGCCGGCCTGCGTGGTGCGCCCCGCCTCCACCGCCGAGGTCGCCGACGTGGTGCGGCTCTGCGCCGAGGCCGGCGCCGCCCTGGTGCCGCAGGGCGGCAATACCGGGCTCGCCGGCGGCGCGGTGCCGGACGCCTCGGGCGCGCAGGTGGTGCTGTCGCTCGCCCGCATGGGCGCGATCCGCGGGGTCGATCCCGTCGGCCTGACGCTGACGGCGGAGGCCGGCTGCGTCCTCAAGGTCGCGCAGGACGCCGCCGAGGCCGCCGGCCGGCTCCTGCCGGTGAGCTTCGCGGCGGAAGGCTCGGCGCTCGTCGGCGGCGTCATCGCCACCAACGCGGGCGGGATCAACGTGGTGCGCTACGGCATGACCCGCGGCCTCGTGCTCGGCCTCGAGGTGGTGCTCGCCGACGGCAGCACCGTCGACGGCTTGCGGGCGCTGCGCAAGGACAATGCCGGCTACGACTGGAAGCAGCTCTTCATCGGCACCGAGGGCACGCTCGGCATCGTCACGGCGGCGGTGCTGCGCCTCGTGGCCAAGCCCCGCCACAGCGCGACGGCGCTGCTCGCCGTGCCGGATCCGGCGGCGGCGTTGCGCCTGTTCACCCTGGCGCAGGAGGAGATCGGCGACAGCATCCAGGCCTTCGAGCTGATCTCCGGCACCTCGCTCGGCCTCGTCGAGACGCATGCCGGCCTCAAGAGCCCGGTGGGCCAGGCGGGCTGGAGCGTGCTGATCGAGGCGGCCTCGTCGCTCTCGGGCTTGCGCGAGGCGATGGAAAGCGTGCTCGGCACGGCGCTCGAGCGCGAGGACGCCCTCGACGGGGTGCTCGCCGAGTCCGGCCGCCAGGCCGCCGAGCTCTGGGCGTTGCGCGAGCACGTCACCGAGTGCGAGGCCCGGGCGGGCAAGAGCGTCAAGCACGACGTCTCGGTGCCGATCACCGCGATCCCCGCCTTCCTCGACGAGGCCGGGCACGTGCTCGCCGACGGCGCGCCGGGCACCCGCGTCAACGCCTTCGGCCACATGGGCGACGGCAACATCCACTACAACGTGCTGATCGGGCCCGACCACTCCTCGGAGGCGATCAACGGCCTCGTGCACGGGGTGGTGGACCGCTATGGCGGCAGCATCTCGGCCGAGCACGGCATCGGCCAGTACCGCGTCGCCGAACTCGCCCGGCACCGGCATCCAGACGAGATGGCGCTGGCGCGGCGGATCAAGGCGTCGCTCGATCCGGAGGGCTTGCTGAACCCGGGCAAGGTGCTGGCGCGGGGGTAATACCAACGGTCGTTGAAAACGACCTTTGGTTCCGTTCTCGAATTTTCGCCAAGCCCAAGAGCTCGGATTTCTGGGCTTGGCATCGAAAATTCGAGATGGGCCAACGGCCTGATGCGTCAGCATCTTAGGCCGTTGGTATAAGTGCACCTCGAAAAAAACTCCCGCTGCACTGGCGCTGCCCCATCGAAGCAAGGCCGGTGGCCGGGAGTTCCGTGAGGGACACTCAAGTCACGCGGGCGCGGACCCGATCCCCCCACCCCAAGTCGGGCTCGCCCGACTCGGGCACCTTGCTTCGGAACGCGGGCGAGCCCGGGTTCCGTCGGGGTGTTTCGGGCGCAGCCCGGCGCGGGCCCGCCCGCTAACCCGCCCCCGGATCGACCTCGTCGCCCTGCCGGTCCCCGGCATGCGCCCCGGACTTGTTGCCCTCGCCGTCGCCGTCCTTCGGCACCGCGGCGACGCCCTTCAGGTCGTCGGCGGTGATCTTGTCGTCGCGGGCCGGCTTGCCGTCCCGCTGGTCCTTGCGCTCTGCCATTCCGTCCTCCTCACCAATCGACCTTGCCGCCGGTCTTCTCGGCCCGGGACTCGCCGTCCGCGACCTTCTCCCCCTCGCGGGGGCCCTGCGCGGCGATCTGGTCGGAATGGCCGCCGGAGCTGCCGCCGACCGAGACCGGCGGCCGGCCGGGGGTGCCGGCCGAGGACCACTCGCGCTTCAATTCGGCCTCGTCGCGGCCCCCGCCCTCCTGGCGGGTGACCGCCTCCTGCTGGGGCGTCTGGTGGCCGTCGCCGGCGGCGGGACCGCCCCGGCTGCCGACTACGTCGTCGGGCTTGCGCGTCATCGCCTCACTCCCCCTCATCCTGGCCGACCGCCGCGGTCGCCCGGTCGATCGCCTCCTTGGTGGCGGCTTTCTGCGTAGCGGGAGTGCCGGTCGAGGGATCGCTGATCCGGCGCAGGTTCTCCGGCGGCGTCTCGTCCTCGGTGGCCTGGCTGCCGTCGGTCGCGCCGATCGCGTCGAGGCGGTTGAAGTCCGAGGCGACCCGGGCGTCG
Source organism: Methylobacterium sp. Gmos1 (assembly GCF_053764715.1). Classification (NCBI taxonomy): domain Bacteria; kingdom Pseudomonadati; phylum Pseudomonadota; class Alphaproteobacteria; order Hyphomicrobiales; family Methylobacteriaceae; genus Methylobacterium; species Methylobacterium sp. Gmos1. Next base: position 221,224 of record NZ_JBSNCC010000006.1, read on the forward strand.
CGGGCCTGGCCCATCGGATCGTGGGCCATGTCCCTCTGGGTACGCTGCGGCACGCCGACGTCGAGGGGCGAGTCCTGGCCCATGTCCTGGCCGTTGCGGTCGGTATAGGGGTCGAAGTCGCGCAAGCTGGGTCGCGCCTGATCCGTCTTCGCCATCGCCGTCGTCTCCTGTCGCGACCGTTTCGTCCGTGTCGAGGACAACACCGCGGTCGGTATGAGGTTTCCGCGGGTCAGTCGCGCCCGGGATCCGGTGCTCAGGCCCGTGACAACCGCCGCGCTTGCTGGCAGGACGGCGCGGCATCAACGGAGATCATGACGCCCGTGACATCCGCCAATTCCCGTACCGCCGACTTTCCCGTCGACCCGCTGTTCCTCGAGCGCTGGTCGCCCCGCGCCTTCACCGGCGAGGCGGTGCCGCACGCCGACCTGATGACGATGATCGAGGCGGCGCGCTGGGCCCCCTCGGGCTACAATTCGCAGCCCTGGCGCTTCGTCTACGCCTTGCGCGACACCCCCGCCTGGGAGACGCTGTTCGGCCTCCTGGTGCCGTTCAACCAGGGCTGGGTGAAGTCGGCCGGCGCGCTGGTCTTCATCGCCTCGAACGGCATGATGAACACCAAGGACGGGCTGAAGCCCTCCTACAGCGCCTCCTTCGATGCCGGCACCGCCTCGGCCCTGTTCCAGCTCCAGGCGGTCAAGATGGGCTGGTACGCCCACGGCATGACCGGCTTCGACCACGAGGGGGCGCCGGCGGCGCTGAACCTGCCGGACCACCACCGGGTCGAGGCCGCCTTCGCGGTCGGCCGCAAGGCCGATCCGGCGACGCTGCCGGAGGAGACCCGGGCCCGCGAGACCCCGAACGGCCGCCACCCCCTGTCCGACTTCACGTTCGAGGGCGGGTTCCCGCCACGCGAGGCGTGACCACGCCGACCTCCTACGAGGCGTTCGTCTCCGGGTTCCGCTGGCGGATCCCGGAGCGCTACAACATCGCGGTCGACGTCTGCGACCGCTGGGCCGCCGCCGATCCGGAGCGCACCGCGATCCTCGACGTGGCGGCGGACGGGCGGGTGGAGGCCTGGACATTCGCGTCCTTGCGCGAGGCCTCGAACCGCCTGGCCAACGCGCTGCGGGCCCTCGGCATCCGGGCCGACGACCGGGTGGCGGTGCTGCTGCCGCAATCCCCCGCCGTGGTGGTGGCGCACCTCGCGATCTACAAGCTCGGCGCCGTGGCGCTGCCGCTCGCGGTGGTGTTCGGGCCCGAGGGCCTGCTCCACCGCCTGGGCGATGCCGGCGCGCGGGCGGTCGTCACCCATGCCGGCGGTGTCGCCAAGCTCGGGCCCCTGCGCGACGCGCTGCCCGACCTCGCCCTCGTCGTCTCGATCGACGGCGCGGCCGACGGCGCGCTCGGCTATGCCGGCCTCCTGGCGGCGGCCTCGCCCGAGTTCACCCCCGTCGACACGCGGGCCGACGACCCGGCCCTGATGATCTACACCTCGGGCACCACCGGCCCGCCGAAGGGGGCGCTGCACGGCCATCGGGTGCTGCTCGGCCACCTGCCGGGCTTCAGCATGATGCACGAGTTCATGCCGAAGCCCGGCGACCGGATGTGGACCCCGGCCGACTGGGCCTGGGCCGGGGGCCTGCTCAACGCGCTGCTGCCGAGCCTGCATCACGGCGTCACTGTCGTGGCGCGCAAGGCGGAGAAATTCGAGCCCGAGGAGGCGTTCCGGCTGATGGCCGACCTCTCGGTCGCCAACGCCTTCGTGCCGCCGACGGCCCTGCGCATGCTGCGCACCGTCGCGGATCCGCGCCGGCGCTTCGATCTGCGGAGCTTGCGCACCCTGGCCTCGGCCGGCGAGATGCTGGGGCCCGAGACCTTCAACTGGGTGCACGACGCGCTCGGCCTGACGATCAACGAGGCCTACGGCCAGACCGAGTGCAACCTCGTCCTGGCCTCCTGCGCGAGCCTCGGGCTGGCGCGCGCGGGCTCGACCGGCAAGCCGGTGCCGGGCCACCGCGTCGCGGTGATCCGCCCGGACGGCAGCCCGGCCTCCCCCGACGAGACCGGCCAGATCGCCGTCGCCCGGCCCGACCCGGTGATGTTCCTGCGCTACTGGAACGACCCGGACGCCACGGAGCGCAAGTTTCTCGGAGACTGGATGACCACCGGCGACCAGGGCCGGGTGGACGAGGACGGCTACGTCCACTTCGTCGGCCGCGACGACGACGTCATCACCTCGTCGGGCTACCGGATCGGCCCCGGCGAGATCGAGGATTGCCTCCTGGGCCACCCGGCGGTGGCGCTCGCCGCGGCGGTCGGCAAGCCCGATCCGGTCCGCACCGAGATCGTCAAGGCCTTCGTGGTCCTGCGCCCCGGCTATGCCGCCTCCGAGGCGCTGGCCGCCGAGATCCAGGCCTTCGTGCGCACCCGTCTCTCGGCGCACGAATATCCGCGCGAGATCGCGTTCCGGCCGAGCCTGCCGCTGACCACGACCGGCAAGATCATCCGGCGGGTGCTGCGCGACGAGGCGTAGGCGGCCGGCGTCGTGGCCCAGCCCGGCAGGATCCCGGAGATGTCGCGGCCCGCCGGGCCTGGCCGACGCTGAGGCAGCGGGGGCTGCAAAACACCAAGTCGAGGACGCGGATGCCGCGCGGGGTAACCGCTCCAGGATCGGCATCCTACAGTTGACGACGCAAGCAACCCTGGACGACAGAGGTCCCGTCGCCGTATCGCCAGGCACGATCCTCTCGCGGACGATGCAACCGTCGTTGAGTTGCACACCTGATCGGACAGGTTACCGCGATAATTTACGGTTAGAGCCGGAACCTTACCGAATCCGAGGGCCGCATTAACGAGCGTCGGGCTAGAAGGCCGACATGCCCTTCCGTCATGGCCTCGCAGCCATCGCCGCGACCTCGCGGTCGCTTGGATGCTCCTCGGTTCTCGTCCAGCCGAGCCTGCTCCTCCTCTTCGGCGGCCTCGTGCTGCCGAACGCCCTGGCGCTCGCCGCCTGTACCGTCGCGGGCGTGCCGGCCCGCACCGGCGCCATCGCGCTCTACGGGGCGATCGCCCTCCTGGGCGGCCTGCTTCCGGGCTGGGCGCTGGTGCTGCTCGCCCTGCCGGCGATGCTGTTCGACCTCGCTTTCGCCGTCGGGCGGATGTTCTTCCTCGATCCCGACGCGCTCCTGCACCTGATTGATGCCGACACGCTGGCGACGCTCCTGGCGACGCCCGCCTACGCCGCCGGCGCCGCCGCGGCCGCCGGCCTCGCCCTCGCCTACCTGGCCTTCCTGCTATGGGCCGGCCCGGCGATGCGCCGGGGCAGCCGCGCGGTCTTCGCGGTGGCGGCGGCCGCGCTGCTCGTCGGCGACGGCCTGGCCAACGGCTCCACGGCCTACGATTTCGGGTCGCTCGCGAGCGTCGGCCAGCCGTTCGAATCGGGCAGCCTCGCCTCCGGGTTCGGCGCCCTGGTCGACCAGGCCCGGCCGCCGCGCCGGGTCCTGATGGTGATGGTCGAGAGCCTGGGCCTCCTGCGCGATGCCGGCCAGCGCGCGATCCTGACGGCGCCGTTCGACGATCCGGCCCTGCGCCAGCTCTACACGGTCACGACCGGAACCAGCGCCTTCTTCGGGGCCACCGCCTCGGGCGAGATGCGCGAGCTGTGCCGCACCTACCGCTCGCACCGCGAGGTCTTCAACGAGGACGACCCGACCTGCCTGCCGGAAAAGTTCATCGCTCGCGGCTACCGGACGGTCTCGGTCCACGGCTACCATGCCGGCTTCTACGGCCGCGCCCAGTGGTACCCGCTCGCCGGCTTCCAGGAGAGCCTGTTCGGCGAGGCCCTGGCGCCCCGGTTCGCCAGGGCCTGCGGCGGCCCCTTCCCGGGTCCCTGCGACACCGACGTGGCGGCGGCGGTCGAGGCCGAACTGGCGGCGCCCGGGCCCGCCTTCGTCTACTGGCTCACCCTGAACTCGCACGTGCCGGTGGCGCCGGGCGGGGGGACGCCGCGCTACGCCTGCGGGCGCCCGGGCAGTCCCTTCGCCGACCGCGAGGTCTGCCTGATGGTGGAGATCTGGCAGGACGTGTTCGCGGCGGTGTCGCGGATCGCGCGGGCCCATCCGGGCACCGAGATCATGCTCGTCGGCGACCACGCCCCGCCCCTGTGGCGGCGGAAGGCCCGCGACGCGTTCGAGCCCGGCCGGGTGCCGTGGATCCGGCTCGCGCCGATCCCGGTCGCCACCGCGGCGCTGCCGTGAACGCGAAGAGGGCGGCGGGAGCCATCGCGCTCCCGCCGCCCTCTCGAAACCTCGGGTCGGTGTGATCCCGGTCAGAAGCTCAGCGCCACCTTGGCCTCGCGCAGCTGCGCGATCTGGCCTTCGAGCTCGAGCTTGCGGTCGTAATCGTCGGTGGCGTCGTAGAGCATCTCGGCCGCCGCGATGTCGGCGTCGATGATCGCCGGGGTCAGCTCCTCGAGCGGGGTCGCGCGCTCGGCGATCACCGTCAGCGAGGTGGCGTTGATCTCGGCGAAGCCCCCGCGCACCAGCACCCGCTTGCCGTGCTGCGGACTCTCGGTAATGACCAGCATGCCGGTCTTGAGGGTGGTGAGCACGGGCGCGTGCCCGGGCAGCACCGTCATCTCGCCCTCGGAGCCCGGAAGCTGCACGGCATCGACCGGGCCGGAATACAGGATCCGCTCGGGGCCGACGAGGTCGAACTGGAAGGTGGCCATGGGGTCAGGTCGTTTCCGGTTTCGTCAGACGCGCGAAAGGGCCCGGCCGTGAGGCCGAGCCCGTTTGAGGTCGCTGCCGATCAGGCCGCGGCGGCGAGGCGCTGGGCCTTCTCCTTGGCCTCCTCGATCGAGCCGACCATGTAGAAGGCGGCCTCCGGGAGGCTGTCGTACTCGCCGTCCACCAGGCCCTTGAAGCCCTTGATGGTGTCCTCGAGCGCCACGAGCTTGCCCGGCGAGCCGGTGAAGATCTCGGCGACGTGGAACGGCTGGCTCAGGAAGCGCTCGATCTTGCGGGCGCGGGCGACCGTCAGCTTGTCCTCCTCGGACAGCTCGTCCATGCCCAGGATCGCGATGATGTCCTGGAGCGCCTTGTAGCGCTGCAGCACCTGCTGGACGCGGCGGGCGACATTGTAGTGCTCCTCGCCGAGGATCGCCGGCGACAGCATGCGCGAGGTCGAGTCGAGCGGATCCACCGCCGGGTAGATGCCCTTCTCGGCGATCGAGCGCGACAGCACGGTCGTCGCGTCGAGGTGGGCGAACGAGGTGGCGGGCGCCGGGTCGGTCAGGTCGTCGGCCGGCACGTAGATCGCCTGCACCGAGGTGATCGAGCCCTTGGTGGTGGTGGTGATGCGCTCCTGGAGGGCGCCCATGTCGGTGGCGAGCGTCGGCTGGTAGCCCACCGCCGAGGGGATGCGGCCGAGCAGCGCCGACACCTCGGAGCCCGCCTGCGTGAAGCGGAAGATGTTGTCGACGAAGAACAGCACGTCCTGGCCCTCGTCGCGAAAATGCTCGGCGACGGTGAGGCCGGTCAGCGCGACGCGGGCGCGGGCGCCCGGGGGCTCGTTCATCTGGCCGTAGACCAGGGCGCACTTGGAGCCTTCCGCGGAGCCGTGCTCCTTGGGGTCCATGTTCACCTTGGACTCGATCATCTCGTGGTAGAGGTCGTTGCCCTCGCGGGTCCGCTCACCGACGCCCGCGAACACCGAGTAGCCCGAGTGGGCCTTCGCGATGTTGTTGATGAGCTCCATGATGAGCACGGTCTTGCCGACGCCGGCGCCGCCGAACAGGCCGATCTTGCCGCCCTTGGCGTAGGGAGCGAGCAGGTCCACCACCTTGATGCCGGTGACGAGGATCTGCGCCTCGGTCGACTGCTCGGCGTAGGACGGGGCCGGCTGGTGGATGGCGCGGAGCGACTCGGACTTGATCTCGCCGGCCTCGTCGATCGGCTCGCCGATGACGTTCATGATGCGGCCGAGCGTGTTGGCGCCGACGGGCACGCGGATCGGCGCGCCGGTATCGGTGACCTCCTGGCCGCGGACCAGGCCCTCGGAGGTGTCCATGGCGATGCAGCGCACGGTGTTCTCGCCGAGCTGCATCGCGACCTCGAGGACGAGGCGGTTGCCGTTGTTCTTGGTCTCGAGGGCGTTCAGGATCTCGGGCAGGTGGCCCTCGAACTGCACGTCGACGACCGCGCCGATGACCTGGGTGATGTGGCCGGTCTTGTTCGAGCCGGCGCCGGGGGTGGCAGTGTTCGCCATGATGCTAATCCCTGATTGCGTGCGGTCAGAGCGCCTCGGCGCCCGAGATGATCTCGATCAGCTCCTTGGTGATCATCGCCTGGCGCGTCCGGTTGTAGATCAAGGTCTGCTTCTTGATCATCTCGCCGGCGTTGCGCGTGGCGCTGTCCATGGCGCCCATGCGCGCGCCCTGCTCGGAGGCCGCGTTCTCCAGGAGCGCCCGGAGGATCTGAACGGTGAGGTTCTTCGGGAGAAGGGCGGCGAGGATCTCGCCCTCGCCCGGCTCGTACTCGTAGACGGCGTCGGCCGAGGCGCCGGTGGTCGCGGTCTCGGACGGGGCGATCTCCGCCGGGATGATCTGCTGCGCCGTCGGGATCTGGGCGATCACCGAACGGAAGCGCGAGTAGAACAAGGTGGCGACGTCGAACTCGCCCGCGTCGTAGCGGCCGAGCAGGTTGCGGGCGATTGTCTCCGCGTTCTCGAAGCCGAGCTGGCGCACGCCGCGCAGCTCGATCAGCTCGACGATCTGGTCGCGGAACTCGCGACGCAGGACGTCGTAGCCCTTCTTGCCGACGCAGATGATCTTGACCGTCTTGCCCTGCGCCATCAGGCGGCGGGCATGGTCGCGGGCGAGCCGCGCGATCGAGGAGTTGAACGCGCCGCACAGGCCGCGCTCGGCGGTGCAGACGAGGAGCAGGTGGGTGCGGTCCTGGCCCGTCCCGGAGAGCAGCCGGGGCGTCTCCGCCCCGGGGGTCAGGTTGGCGGCGAGATTGCCGAGCACCTGGGCCATGCGCTCGGCGTAGGGCCGGGCGCTCTCCGCCGCATTCTGCGCCCGGCGCAGCTTGGCGGCGGCGACCATCTGCATCGCCTTGGTGATCTTCTGGGTCGCCTTCACCGAGGTGATGCGATTGCGCAGGTCCTTCAGACTCGGCATCGGAGAGTCCCTTAGCTGTCGAGCCTAAAGCTTACTGGAACGACTTGGCGAAGGACTCGACCACGCCCTTCAGCTTGGCGCCGCTGTCGGCCGACAGCTCCTTCGAGGAGCGGATCGTGTCGAGCAGGTCGGCGTGGCGGGTGCGTAGGGTCGAGAGCAGGCCGTCCTCGAAGGCGCGGACCCGGTTGACCGGGACCGTGTCGAGGTAGCCGTTCACGCCGGCGTAGATCACCGCGACCTGCTCTTCCATCTTCAGCGGCGAGAATTGCGGCTGCTTCAGGAGCTCGGTCAGGCGGGCGCCGCGGTTGAGCAGCTTCTGGGTCGAGGCGTCGAGGTCCGAGCCGAACTGCGCGAAGGCCGCCATCTCGCGGTACTGCGCCAGCTCGCCCTTGATCTTGCCGGCGACCGACTTCATCGCCTTGGTCTGGGCGGCGGAGCCGACGCGCGACACCGAGAGGCCGACGTTCACCGCCGGGCGCACGCCCTGGTAGAACAGATCGGTCTCGAGGAAGATCTGGCCGTCGGTGATCGAGATCACGTTGGTCGGGATGTAGGCCGAGACGTCGTTGGCCTGGGTCTCGATGACCGGCAGCGCGGTCAGCGAGCCGTTGCCGGCGGCGTCGCCCATCTTGGCGGCGCGCTCGAGCAGGCGGGAGTGCAGGTAGAACACGTCGCCCGGATACGCCTCGCGGCCCGGCGGACGGCGCAGCAGCAGCGACATCTGGCGGTAGGCCACGGCCTGCTTCGACAGGTCGTCGTACACGATCACGGCGTGCATGCCGTTGTCGCGGAAGTACTCGCCCATGGCGCAGCCGGCGAAGGGCGCCAGGAACTGCATCGGGGCGGCGTCCGAGGCGGTGGCGGCGATGACGATGGAGTATTCCAGCGCGCCGTTATCCTCGAGCACCTTCACGAACTGCGCGACGGTGGAGCGCTTCTGGCCGACCGCGACGTAGACGCAGTACAGCTTGGCCTTCTCGTCGGTGCCGGCATGGGCCGGCTTCTGGTTCAGGATGGTGTCGAGCGCCACCGCGGTCTTGCCGGTCTGGCGGTCGCCGATGATGAGCTCGCGCTGGCCGCGGCCGATCGGGATCAGGGCGTCGATCGCCTTGAGGCCGGTCGCCATCGGCTCGTGCACCGACTTGCGCGGGATGATGCCCGGCGCCTTCACGTCGACCCGGCTGCGCTTCTCGGCGACGATCGGGCCCTTGCCGTCGATCGGGTTGCCCAGCGCGTCGACGACGCGGCCGAGCAGGCCCTTGCCGACCGGCACGTCCACGATCGCGCCGGTGCGCTTGACGGTCTGGCCTTCCTTGATCTCGCGGTCGGAGCCGAAGATCACGACGCCGACGTTGTCCTGCTCGAGGTTCAGGGCCATGCCGCGCACGCCCGACTCGAACTCGACCATCTCGCCGGCCTGGACGTTGTCGAGGCCGTAGACGCGGGCGATGCCGTCGCCGACCGACAGCACCTGACCGACCTCGGTGACCTCGGCCTCCTGGCCGAAGTTCTTGATCTGCTCCTTCAGGATGGCGGAGATCTCGGCGGCACGGATGTCCATCTGGACCTTCCCTCGTTCGTTCGTATCGGACGTTGTTGTGGAAGCGGCGGGTGCGGGGCCCTTAGCGGGCGCCCTGCATCGCCAGGCGAATGCTGTTGAGCTTGGTGCGCAGGGAGGCGTCGACCATGCGCGAGCCGAGCTTGACGACGATGCCGCCGATCAGGCTCGGGTCGATGCGCAGATCGAGGTCGACCTCGGCCTTCGCGACGTCCTTCAGGGACGCCTTGATGTCCTGGAGCACCGCGTCGGAGGGCTTCTCGGCGAGCCGGACCTCGGCGCGCACGATGCCCTTCGACTCGCGCACCAGCTCGCGGTAGGCGCGGATCATGTCCGGCAGGGCGAAGAGCCGGCGGTTGGCGGCCGACAGGCGGATGAAGTTGGCGGCGAGACCCCCGATGCCGGACTTGGCCAGCACCGCCTCGATCGCCTTGACCTGGTCCTCGGCCGAGAAGGCCGGGCTGCGCACGAGGCGGCGCAGGTCCGCGCTCTCGGTCAGCAGGGCGTCGAACCGGTCGAGCCCCTCGGCCACCGCGTCGACGGCCCGCTCCTCTCGGGCGAGCTCGAACAACGCCGAGGCGTACCGCCCGGCGACGCCCGCCAGGGGAGAACCCGATTCCGATGCGTTCTGAGCCACCAGCGCTCTCTCTTCATGTCCTGGCCCGACGGGTCCGGCCGGATCGCACCGGTCTGGAGTGGAGCGGCGGCGGCGCGCGGCCCGTCGATGATGGGAAAGGCTCCGGCGCGAGAAGACAGCCCCCTCCCCCGGCGCGGCGCCGGCCTAGCATGGGTTTTTAAGGGGCGCAAGGCGAGCGGAGGCGCGGCAATCGCGAGGCGGGCCGTGAGCTTAAACCCATCCGGCGCCTCGCGGTTGCGCGGGCGGGGCGGCGCTTCGACGATGGTCGGATTGCGCTTTTCGGGCGAGCCGGGCGGGGGCTCGCCTCCGCGACGGCCCGGTCGCGGAGGTTTCAGGACGGTTTCCGAGTCATTTCACGGATTCGAGGATCTCAGCTGGCGCAGGCGATCTCGTCGCACTCGGCGACGTTGGCGAGCACCCGGGCGAGGCTCTTGGGCCCCGGATAGCCGAGCAGCGCCGAGGTGCCGACGACGTAGGACGGGGTGGCGTGCAGGCCGAGATTGGCCGCGAGGCTCATCTGCCGTTTCAGCGCCTCGCGCACCTCGTCGGAATCCGCCGCCTGCTCGATCGCCGCCCGATCGTGGCCGAGCCGCGCCGCCGCCTCCAGGGCGCGAGGCCCGTCGTTGCGCCCGGACGTGCCGGGGCCGAGAAGCGCGGCGTAGAGCTTCGCGGTCTCGCCCGAGCCGCCGGCGCGCTGCACGGCCAGCGCCACCTTGGCGGCCTGGGCCGACTGCACCGACAGGATCGGGTTGTTGACGAGGCCGATGCGCAGGTCCGGGCTGGCCTTGACGAGGTCGTCGAGGTCACGCGCCGCCGCCCGGCACCACGGGCAGTTGTAGTCGAAGAATTCGAAGAGGGTGACCGAGGCCTCCCGCGGCCCGAGCCAGGTCACGCCGCGCAGCCGCCCGATCTCCGAGGCGAGCTCGCCCGGCAGACGGGTGTTGGGGATCGGCTGGCCGGCGTCCCCGGTCACCGCACGCCACTGGCCCTCGGCCTGCGCCCGGGCCTTGCTGGCGAGGGCGGGAACGGCCGCCAGGGAGGCGGCGAGGAGGGTGCGGCGGGAGAGCGACATCGATGGACTTCCAACGCGCGACGGGCTGTCGTCACCCCTCACGTCTAGCTCGGCCATTTTGGCCGGATGATGGCTGTGCGCCCGGCGAGGCCCTTGCTGCCGTTGTCCAGTCCCGATCTACACACCTGGCCCGGCCGCGCGATGCCGCGACCAATTATACCCTTCAACGTTGAAGTTAAAGCGCGTCTCCCCTCTCCCGAGTGGGAGAGGGGATCCCGCGCTTTATTCTTTGGCGTATTGGACCTGGTGAAGCATCAAGTCGTCTCCGCCAGCGCCTTCCGCACCGCCGTCTCCAGCGCCGCCGGCGTCACCCGCGGGGCGTAGCGCGCGATCACCCTCCCGTCGCGACCGACCAGAAACTTGGTGAAGTTCCACTTGATCGCCTGCGTGCCGAAAAGCCCGGGCTTCGCCCACTTGAGATAATCGAAGAGCGGCTCGGCTCTCGTCCCGTTCACCTCAACCTTGGCCAACAGCGGGAAGCTGACGTCGTATTTCAGGGTGCAGAACCGGGCGATCTCCGCGGCATCGCCCGGCTCCTGGGCGCCGAACTGGTTGCAGGGAAAGCCCAGCACCACGAGGCCCTCGTCGCGGTGGCGGCGCCACAGGGCCTCCAGCCCGGCATATTGCGGGGTGAAGCCGCAGGCCGAGGCGGTGTTGACGACGAGGAGCACCCGCCCGCGGTACTGCGCCAGCGGGTGGGGCGTGCCGTCAGGTGCGGCGGGGATAAAATCGTGGACCGTGCTCATCGGCCCGTTATGCCTTACCCCGCGGCCGGGGTCTTCCCGTCCGCCAGCACCCGCTCGGCCGCCGCCCCGAGCACCCGCACGCCGAGCGCCAGGTCCTCCTCCTTGGTGTCCTCGGACCAGTGGTGGCTGATGCCGCCGATCGAGGGCACGAACAGCATCGCGGCGGGCATCACCTTGGCGACGTTCTGGGCGTCGTGGCCCGCACCCGACGGCATCGTCTGCCAGCCGCCGGGGCACAGGGCCTCGGCCGCCTCCGACAGGGCCGCCATCAGGCCGGGATCGCACAGGGCCGGGGTGTTGCAGGAGAGCGCGTGCAGGGTCGCGGTGCAGCGCTCGCGCCGGTTGCTCTCGCGGATCAGCGCCCGCAACGTCGCCTCCATCCGCTCCAGCACCGGCACCGACACGTCGCGGAACTGGAACAGGATCTCGGCCCGCCCCGGGATGATGCTCGGCGCGCCGGGATCGAGGGTGATGCGGCCGGTGGTCCAGGTGCTGCGCTCGCCGCAGACCCCCGGCATCGCCGCGTCGATGGCGGCGAGCAGCCGCACGGCGGTCAGGCCGGCGTCGCGGCGCTCGGCCATGGTGGTGCCGCCGGCATGGTCCTGCGCGCCCTCGATCACGATCCGCCACTGCCAGATCGCCACGATGCCGGTGACGACGCCGAGGCGCAGACCCGTCGATTCGAGCTGCGTGCCCTGCTCGATATGCATCTCCAGGAAGCCGCGGTAGCGCCCCGCCTCCAGCTGCATCCGCGGCAGGCCGGCGAGGCCGGCGGCCTGCAAGGCCTCGCGCAGAGGCGTGCCGTCGGTGCGGTTGCGGCTCGCGTCGATCTCGGCCTCCGTGACCTCGCCGATGGCCGAGCGGCTGCCGAGGAAGCCGACGTCGAAATGCCCCTCCTCGTCGGCGAAGGCGACGACGTCGACCGGCAGCCCGGCCCGGGCGAGCGCGAGGCCCGCCACCACGCCCAGCGCCCCGTCGAGCCAGCCGGCCTCGTTCTGGCTCTCGATGTGGCTGCCGACGAGGAGGTGCGGGCCCTCGCCCCGATGGCGCCCCAGCACGGTGCCGACGCCGTCGATGGAGGGCGCGAGCCCGCATTCCGCCAGGCGCCGCATCAGCCAGCGGCGGGATTCCATGTCCTGCGGGGAATAGGTCGGACGGTGCACGCCGGTGCGGAAGCGGCCGATCGCGCGCAGGTCGTGGAGATCCTCGAGGAAGGCCTGCGTGTCGATCGCCCGCATGGTGCTCGCTACCCCCCTGGCTGCCCCGGACCGCGGCGGTCGGGCACAGGCCTGTTCGAGGCAGGATCCGTACCAGGGCTCTCCCGGTCAAGCTATAACAAGCGGGAGAAGCCCCGCCGCGTCCATCACGGCAAAAAGAAGGCCCGCCGGAGCGGACCTTGGTACCAGTGCCGGCTCGGGAACCACGCGGCAGCGGACAGGGTTTGTCCGAGTGCAGGGCGGTGGCGATGCCGCTGCGCTGCTCGCGCCCTCCTCGGGCGTTTCCTCCCTGGACTTGGGCCGCCTTCTCGCAGGGCGGCCTTTTTTCGTTCAGGATCATTAACCTAACGCAAGCCCCTCGCCTCCGGTTGCATCCTCTCGCGCGCTACCGCCGGAGGATGTTGCCGGGATGGGGTCAGGCCGTCGCCCACTCGTCCCGGGCCTCGGCGGTGGTACGGTTGAGGCGCACCTGCCCGCCCTCGACGCTGGCGATCGAATCGACGTGGATGAAGTGGTGGTGGCCGCCCGCCGCCGGGTCGGTCTTCGTCAGCTTGATCCGCTGGCCGTCGAGGTGGTCGATCGTGCCGACATGCCCGCCGTCGGAGCCGACGACCGGCATGTGCTCCTTGATGCTGCTGAGATCGATCATCGCGCGCTCCTCGACGTGGTGCGGCGATCAACGAGGATACTTCCGGCAGGTTCCTGGAAGGCGGGAGGCCGCGCGGGCCTCCCGCAGGCATCGAGGGACGTCAGGCCTTCGGCGCCACGACCTTGCCGTCCTCCCGACGCCACAGCTTGAGCGGGTTGCCGTCCTTCAACGCCGCCGGCAGCAGGGCATCGGGCAGGTCCTGGTAGCTCACCGGGCGCAGGAAGCGGTCAATCGCCAGGCTGCCGACCGAGGTGGTGCGGCCGTCCGAGGTCGCCGGGTAGGGCCCGCCATGCACCATGGCGTGGCCGACCTCGACGCCGGTGCCGAAGCCGTTGACCAGGATGCGCCCGACCCGGCGCTCCAGCACCGGCATGAGCGCCCGGGCGGCCTCGTGATCGGCCTCGTCGAGGTGGAGAGCCGCCGTCAGCTGGCCTTCCAGCCGCTCCAGCACCGCCCGGATCGTCGCGAGGTCGGGGCAGCGCACGACCAGCGAGGCGGCGCCGAACACCTCCTCGGCGAGGTTGTGATCGGCGAGGAAGGCCTCGGCGGTGGTGGAGAAGAGCGCCGCCTGGCCCTGGTGCGTGCCGCCGGCGAGCCCCCGCGCCAGCGTGGTCACGGCCGGGTTCGCTTCCAGCGCCGCGACGCCGGCGCAATAGGCCTTGTGGATGCCGGGCGTCAGCATCGTGGCGGCCTGGGTCTCCTTGAGGCCGGCGGAGGCGGCCTCAAGGAAGCCGTCGAGGCCCGCGCCCTCGACCGCCAGGATCAGGCCGGGATTGGTGCAGAACTGGCCCGAGCCGAGGGTGAGCGACCCGACGAAGGCGCGGCCGATGTCGCGGCCGCGGGCCTCCAACGCCGCCGGCAGCAGGACGACCGGGTTGATGCTGCTCATCTCGGCGTAGACCGGGATCGGGACGTTGCGCGCGGCGGCGGCCTGCATCAGCGCGACGCCGCCGCGGCGCGAGCCGGTGAAGCCGACCGCGGCGATTCGCGGATCGGCGACCAGCGCCTGGCCGACGGCGATGCCGGAATCCATCAGCAGCGAGAACACGCCCTCCGGCAGGCCGCATTGCTTCACCGCCGCCTGCACGGCGCGGCCGACGAGCTCCGAGGTGCCCGGATGGGCCGGGTGGGCCTTGGCCACCACCGGGCAGCCGGCGGCGAGCGCCGACGCCGTGTCGCCGCCGGCGACCGAGAAGGCGAGCGGGAAGTTCGAGGCGCCGAACACCGCCACCGGGCCGACGCCGATCTGGCGCAGGCGCAGGTCGGGGCGCGGCAGCGGCTTGCGCTCGGGTTGCGCCGGATCGACCCGGGCCTCCAGGAAGCCGCCGTCGCGCACCACGCCGGCGAACATCTTGAGCTGGCCGACCGTGCGGCCGCGCTCGCCCTCCAGGCGCGCCCGCGGCAGGCCGCTCTCGGCCATGCAGCGCACGATCAGCTCGTCGCCGATCGCCACGATGGCGTCGGCCACCGCCTCGAGGAAACGGGCACGGTCTTCCAGCGAGGTCTCGCGGTAGGTGTCGAAGGCCTCGGCGGCGAGCGCGCAGGCCCGCTCGACATCCGATGCCGTCGCCGAGGCGAACGCCGGCTCCAGGTGGTTGCCGGTGGCGGCCTCGACGGCGCGGAAGCTCTCGCCCTCACTGCTGCGGGCGGCGGCGCCGATCAGGTTCTCTCCGGTGATGGGCATGGGTCGCGTCCTCTCCAGGATGGTGTGTTTGGCCGGGCTTATGCGCCTTCGGGCCGGGGCGATCCACCGGGGCGGGCGGAAAAATCCACGCCGCTCCCGGATTCGCGTCGCCCCGCTGCGACGGTCTGTCCCGAGGGGTCGGCGCTTGCCGCCGGCCCGCACGGGCCGATGTGCCCCCGACCGGCGCGAGGTCCAACGCCGGGACGAAGGACCCGATGCAGATACATCTCGACGCCGTCGGGGGTGTGGCCGGCGACATGCTCGTGGCGGCGCTCCTCGATGCCTTTCCGGAGCACGAGGCCGGCATGCGCGAGAGCGTGGCGCGGGCAAGCCGCGGCCGCACCGCCTGCGCGGTCCTCGCCCACGGCGACGGCGTGCTGCAAGGGCGGCGCTTCGCCGTGACCGGCCCCGAGGGCGAGGCGCCGGACCGGCCGGCGGACGGGCACGCCCACCACCACGGCGATCATCACCACCACGATCACGGCCATCATCACCATCATCACGGCCATCACGGCGGCGGCCACGCGCACCGGCACTGGTCCGGCATCCGCCGCGACCTCGAAGGCTGCGGGCTGGCGCCGGCCGTGCTCGCCCACGCGCTCGCGATCTTCGGGCACCTGGCGCAGGCCGAGGCCCGGGTGCACGGCATCCCGGTCGAGGAGGTGGCGTTCCACGAGGTCGGCGCCTGGGATTCGATCGCCGACATCGTCGCGGCGGCGCACCTGATCGACGCGATTCGTGCGACCGCCTGGTCCGTCTCGGCCCTGCCCCTCGGCTCCGGCCGGGTGCGGACCCAGCACGGGCCGCTGCCGGTCCCGGCCCCGGCGACCGCGCTCCTGCTCGAAGGCTTCCTCACCCTCGACGACGGCGTGCCGGGCGAGCGCGTCACCCCGACGGGCGCGGCGATCCTGCGCCATCTCTGCGGCGGGCAGGCCCGCAGGAGCGGGCCGCGGCGACTCCTGCGCAGCGGCCTCGGCTTCGGCACCCGGGTGCTGCCGGGGATCAGCAACGTGCTGCGGGTGCTGGCCTTCGAGGAGCAGGGCGAGACCGGGTCGCCCGGCCATCGCGAGCTCGGCATCATCGAGTTCGAGGTCGACGACCAGTCGGCGGAGGACCTCGCGATGGGGCTCGACCGGTTGCGGGCGCACCCGAAGATCTTCGACGTCGTGCAGATGCCGGTCTTCGGCAAGAAGGGCCGGATGATGACCCATGTCCGGGCGCTGGCCCGGGCCGACGCGATCGAGGAGGCGATCGAGGCCTGCTTTCGCGAGACCACCACGATCGGCCTGCGCCACCACACCGTCTCGGGGGCGGCGCTGACGCGGCGGCTCGACACCGTCGCGGTGGCGGGGAAGACGGTCAGGGTGAAGAGCGTCGTGCGGCCGGGCGGGCGCACCGCCAAGGCGGAGGCCGACGACGCGATCGCCGCGGAGGGCCACGCCGCCCGCCAGGCCCTGCGCCGCGAGGCCGAGCGCCTGGCCCTCGACTTGCCAGAGGACGAGCGATGAGCGCGAGCCTCGAATCCGTCATCTCGGGCCTCGGCCCGATCGCCGTCGCGGTGAGCGGCGGGGTCGACAGCCTGACGCTGGCGACGATCGGCCATCGGACCGCGCCCGAGCCGCCCCTGATGGTCCACGCCGTCTCGCCCGCCGTGCCCGGCGAGGCGACGGAGCGGGTGCGGGCGGAGGCCGCCCGCGAGGGCTGGCGCCTGCGGGTGATCGAGGCCGGCGAGTTCGCCGACCCGGCCTACCGCGAGAATCCGGTCAACCGCTGCTTCTTCTGCAAGACCAACCTCTACGGGGCGATCCGCCGGGTGACCGAGCGGCAGATCGTGTCGGGCGCCAACCTCGACGACCTCGGCGAGTACCGCCCCGGCCTCGACGCCGCCCGCGAGCACGGGGTGCGCCACCCCTTCGTGGAAGCCTCCTTCAGCAAGGCGATGGTGCGGGCGCTCGCCCGCGACCTCGGCCTCGGCGCCGTGGCGGAGCTGCCCGCCGCGCCCTGCCTGTCGAGCCGGGTCGAGACCGGCATCCGCATCGAGCCCGAGACGCTGGCCTTCATCCACGCCGTCGAGCGGCTGGTCGGCGAGGATCTGGAGGTCTCGGGCGCGAAACGCGCCGTGCGCTGCCGGGTGCGCGCCGCCGGCATCGTGGTCGAGCTCGATGCCCAGAGCCTCGCCAGCCTGCCCGAAGCGGCGCAAGCCGATCTCGGCCGGCGCATCGCCGCGCGCGCGCCGGCCCGGCTGTCGGACGCGCCGGTCTCCTTCGCGCCCTACCGCACCGGCAGCGCCTTCCTGACGGGAGGTTTGCGACCCGGAGGGCCGCCACGGTGAGCATCCAGGACGAATTCACCCTCGACTTCGCCCGAACCGAGCGGATCGGCCTCGAAGAGGCGGTGTTCGCCGCGGGCAAGTCGCCGGCGCAGATCGACGCCATCCTGGCGGCGGCGGACGAGCGCGGCGCGCGCTTCCTCGTCACCCGCCTCGACCCGGAGCGGCACGCGGCTTTGCGCTACAGGGACCGGCTCGATTACTGCCCGGTCTCGCGCACCGCGTTCTTCGGCGCGGCGAAGCGGATCGAGGACCCCGCCCGCATCGCCATCGTGGCGGCCGGCACGTCCGACGTGCCGGTGGCCCGCGAGGCCGAGCGCACGCTCGCCTACCAGGGTCACGCCACGACGCTGATCGCCGATGTCGGCGTCGCGGGCCTGTGGCGGCTGACCCGGCGGATCGAGGAGATCCGGGCCCATCCGGTGGTGATCTGCGCCGCCGGCATGGACGCCGCCCTGCCGAGCGTGCTCGGCGGCCTCGTCGCCGGCGCGGTGATCGCGGTGCCGACCTCGGTCGGCTACGGCGTCGCCGAGGGGGGCCGCGCCGCCCTCGACGCGGTGCTGGCGAGCTGCGCTCCCGGCATCGCGGTCGTCAACATCGACAACGGCTACGGCGCCGCCTGCGCGGCCCTGCGCCTGCTCCACGCCGCAACCCGGCTCGCGGAGGTCTCCCGATGACCCTCACCCCAGGAGAATCGCCATGGAACGTCGCAGCTTCCTGCAAGGCGCGGCCCTCGGCGCCGGCCTCGCGGTCACCAGCAGCGCGGGGGCGGCCGTGAACAATCCGCCCCCTCCCAGCTCCGGTCCCTTGCCGGGCACCCGGCCGAACGACCCCGCCGACCTGCCCTTCGTCACCGATCCCGGCGAGCGCCGGGGCGAGATGCTCTACCGGTCCTTCGGCCGGACGGGCGAGAAGATCTCGGCGATCGGCATGGGCGGCTTCCACCTCGGCAAGGGCGCCGTGACCGACGCCGAGGCGACGCGACTGATCCATGAGGGCGTCGACCGCGGCATCACCTTCATGGACAATTGCTGGGACTACAACGAGGGCCGCTCCGAGGAGCGGATGGGCATCGCCCTCGAGCAGAACGGGTACCGCAACAAGGTCTTCCTGATGTCCAAGATGGACGGGCGGACCAAGCAGGAGGCGATGAAGCAGATCGACCAGTCGCTGCGCCGCCTGCGCACCGACCGGATCGACCTCGTCCAGCACCACGAGATCCTGCGCTACGACGATCCCGACCGGGTCTTCGCCGAGGGCGGCGCCATGGAGGCGTTCGAGGAGGCGAAGAAGGCGGGCAAGCTGCGCTACATCGGCTTCACCGGCCACAAGGACCCGCGCATCCACCTCCAGATGCTCGAAGTCGCGGCCGAGCGCGGCTTCCACTTCGATTCGGTGCAGATGCCGATCAACGTGATGGACGCGCATTTCCGCAGCTTCGGCCACCTCGTGCTGCCCTACCTCGTCCAGAACGGCATCGCGGCACTCGCGATGAAGACCTTCGGCGACGGGGTGATCCTGAAGAGCGACGCAGCCATCAAGCCGATCGAGTACCTGCACTTCTCGCTCAACCTGCCGACCTCGGTCGTGATCACCGGCATCCAGAACCAGCGCGACCTCGACCAGGCCTTCGAGGCGGTGAAGACCTTCAAGCCGATGGACAAGGCGGCGGTGGCGGAACTCCTGAACCGCAGCCGTCCCTACGCGCTGGAAGGCAAGTACGAGCTGTTCAAGACGAGTGCCACCTTCGACGGCACCGCCAAGAACGCCGCCTGGCTCGGCGAGGACGTGCCGGGGGTGAAGAAGCTCGCCCCGACCATGGAGTGAGGCGGCGCGGATTTAAGACACAACCATGACGGCGGCCGGCGCGTTGACCCTCGTCTTCACGCCGGCACGAGACCGCCCCCATGATCGACACCCCTGCGAACGACACCGCCCCGCCCCGCAACCCGTCCGCCGAGTTGCTGACGATGAACGAGCGCCTCGCCGCCTGGGCCGCCTGCACGGCCGAGGACAGCCCGGCCCTGATCGAGCGCTTCGAGGCGATGGGCTACGCCGTGCGGGGCAAGTCGCGCGAGGAGGTGGAGGCGGTCCTGCGCTGCCCGCCGACACAGAAGCGAGGGTGAGCGGGGCACACCGCTCTTGGCGACACTTGTCATCGTGTGCATCTCGGCCGATGACATCGGGCGATCCCTGACCAGGAGCAAGAGGCCGCTGCGGTCACTCCTGGAACTCGCCTTGTCGTATGTCGCGGTAACCGCTCAAGATGCGGACGATTTCAATTCCGCGCTCGATCGGTTGATAAAATATCAAGTAGCTCCCGGCAGGGAAGCTGCGAAGCGAAGCCGCCAAGTCCGGCCGAGCCCGGCCGGCAAGCGGATTCTCCGCCAGCATGACCAGCGCGGCCTCGATCCGATCGAGAACACCGTCGGCCGCCGCCTCGTTGGCTTCGGCGATGAAATTCCAGATCTCAAGGAGGTCCCGTCGAGCACGTGGACGCCGGACGAGGTTAGCCACGCGCCGCGTCTTTGTTGCGGCGGCTGCGCTGAGCGCGCGCCTCTGCCTTTAGCGCAGCCATGTCGTGCGGCTCGACCGGTCCGCTGTCGAAGCCTTCCTGAATGTCGCGTCGCAGGGCCTCCAGCTTGGCAGCGCGCATCTGCTCGCGCTCTTCCATCAGCCGCAGCCCATCGCGCATCACTTCGCTGGCGGACGCGTAGCGGCCACTCTCCACCAACCCCTTCACGAAACGCTCGTAATGCTCTCCCAGCGTGTAGCTCGATGCCATGGCGTGTCCCCTTAAACGGGGCAAAGTATCATTTTGTGCTATCGTCGGCCAGGAGATGCCGTGGCGTCGGCAACCCTCGCGTCGCGGAGGATGGCCGCGCTCTCCGGCCGCCCGGCCGCCGCCGCGGCGCAGGGGTGAAGATTCGCTAACGACACCGCGCCGAGCAGGGCGGCGGTGACGAACCGGGCGAGGATCGGGGTCATCGGGCCTCCGGGAAGCGGACGCCGGCGAGGCGCTCGGACACCTCCCACAGCCGCGCGGCGGCCGCCTCGTCCAGCGCCCGGGCCGGGACCCGGGCGGGACCGGGCGCGCCGCGGGTCTCGGAGAGATGCACCGGCCCGTAATAGGCGCCGCCGGCGGCGTTCGGCGCCGTCGCGGCGTAGAGCGTTGGCAGGGCGGCCCGGTCGGCGGGCTGGAACAGGAACCACAGATAGGTGCGCGCCAGGCCGGCGAGGCTGCGAGGGCCGGCACCGTTCGGCAGGAGGTCGGTGCGGGCGACGCCCGGATGCGCGGCGAGGCTCGCCAGCCCCCAGCCGCCGGCTTCGCTGCGGCGCTGCAATTCGAGGCCGAACATCAGGCAGGCGAGCTTCGACTGGCTGTAGGCCGCCATCGGCCGGTAGGCGCGCGCCGCCTGGAGGTCGTCGAAGGCGATGCGCCCGCCGCGGGCCGCGACGCTCGACAGCGACACCACCCGCGGGGCGCGGGCCCGGCGCAGCAGCGGCAGCAGGCGCGCGGTGAGGGCGACGTGGCCGAGATGGTTGGTGGCGAATTGCAGCTCGTAGCCGTCGGCGGAGACCTGCCGTGTCGGCGGGGCCATCACCGCGGCGTTGTTGATGAGGATGTCGATCCGGTCGCGGCTTCCCGCCATCCGCTCGGCGAAGGCGGCGACGGAGGCGAGGCTGGCGAGATCCAGGGGCTCGAACGTCACGGCCGCCTCCGGCACCGCCTGACGGATCCGCGCGAGGGCCGCCGCGCCCTTGTCCGGGTTGCGCCCGGCGACGATCACCGCGGCGCCCGCGCGGGCCAGAGCCAGGGCATCCTCGAAGCCGAGGCCGCCGGTGCCGGTCACGATCGCGGTGCGTCCCGCCTGGGACGGCATGTCCGACGCTCTCCATCCCGACATCGCCGAGACTCCCTTTCACCCAGTGCATGATCGCACTCGGTGCAAAATTATTACTGCACCGCGTGCAACTTCTCAAGGGGGGACCGGCGTGCGAGAAGATCCTCATGGAGAGCGAACCCCCGAAGCCCGAGGGCCTGCGCGCGCGCAAGCGGCAGGAGACGCTGCGGCGCATCGCCGAGACCGGCCTGCGGCTGTTCGGCGAGCGCGGCTACGAGGCGACGACGCTCGACGCCATCGCGGAGGCCGCCGGCATCTCGCGCCGGACGTTCTTCTCCTACTTCAAGTCGAAGGAGGAGATCCTGCTGGAATGGCAGATGCGCGGGTTCAGCGCGCAGCTGCGCGAGGCGGTGCTGGCGCAGCCGGCCGACCGGGCGCCGATCGCGGTGGTGCGCGACGCGCTGCTGCAGCTTGCCGCCGGCATCCGCACCCAGGAATTCATCGGCATCGACCGGGTGATGCGCACGAGCGAGACCCTCAAGGCGCGCAAGCAGGCAAGCTACGGCCTCCAGGAGCAGGCGCTGCACGCCGCCCTCGTCGAGCGCTGGCCCGACCCGGCGCGCAGCCACGCGCTGCGCCTCGTCGCGATGGTGTCCCTCGGGGCGATGCGCCTGGCGATCGAGGCCTGGATCCAGGCCGGCGGCGACCAGGGCGCCGCGCCCTTCATCGAGGACGCGTTCGCGCAGATCGCCGCCGAGCTGTGCGGGGTCGTCGGCTCTTAGCCGGTCGCTCAGGCGGCGACCGGCTCGATGGCGGCCAATTCGCTCGCCATGCGCACCTCCAGGGTGCGCAGGTCGTGGTCGCGCTGGAGGTTGGCCCAGAATTCAGGGGCGTTGCCGAACAGCCGGCCGAGGCGCAAGGCCATGGCGGGCGTGACCGGCTGTCGTTCCTCGATCAGGTCGTAGAGCGTCTGGCGCGAGATGCCGAGCCGGCGGGCGATCTCGGTCTTCGGCAGATTCACCGCCGGGAGGATGTCCTCGCGCAGGATCTCGCCCGGAGATGTCGGCGCGAGGCCGGCGAGCAGCGGATTGCCGGTCATCGGTGACGATCCTCGAATGCCGCCGCGAGCATGACGGGAAGATGCCGCAAGGGCAAGCGGCTCACCCCGCCCGCAACCCCGCTGCGATCTCCCGCACCGCCGCCCACGCGATCATCACGTCCTCCCGCGTCGTGGTGGTCTGGCCGACCTGGAAGCGGATGACGAAGCGGTTCTCGTGGCGGGTCTGGGTCAGGTAGGTGCGGCCGTCGTCGTTGATGCGCTCGACGAGCCGCGCGTTCAGCGCGTCGAGGTCGCCGGCGCCGGACGGCGCGTAGCGGAAGGTGAACAGCGACAGGATCGGCTCGGTCGTCAGCTCGAAATCGGGATCTTTCGCGATCAGCCCGGCGAGCTCGCGCGCCCAGGCGACGTGGTCGCGGATCATGCCCCGCAGGCCCTCGACGCCGTAGTGCCGGACCACGAACCACAGCTTCAGTGCGCGGAAGCGGCGCCCGAGCGGGATCGACCACTCGTTGTAGTCGACGAAGCCGTCCTGGCCGAGCGTGCGCAGGAAGGGCGGGCGGATGCCGAGCGTGTCGGTGAGCGCCTTCGGGTCGCGCACGAAATGCGCCGAGCAGTCGAAATGGGTGAACAGCCACTTGTGCGGGTTGAACACCAGGCTGTCGGCGGCTTCCGCCCCCCGCATTAGGTCGCGGAACTCGGGGCAGATCATCGCGCTGCCGGCCCAGGCGGCGTCGACGTGGAGGAAGACCCCGTGCCGCTGCGCCACCGCGGCGACAGCCTCGAGCGGATCGCAGGCGCCGATGCTGGTGCCGCCGAGGCAGGCGACGATCGCGGCGGGCGTATGCCCCGCTTCCCGGTCGGCCCGGATCGCCGCGTCGAGGGCGTCCGGATCCATGCCGTGGAGCGGGCCGGTCACCGGGATCCGCACCAGGTTGGCGTCGCCGAAGCCGGCGATGCGGACCGCCTTGTCGACCGAGGAATGCACCTGCGCCGAGGCGTAGACCCGCAAGACCGGCCCGCCGGCGAGGCCCTTGGCGTTGCCGGTGAAGCCGAGCGCCCGCTCGCGGGCGGTGAGCAGCGCGGCCAGCGTGGCGCCCGAGGCCGAATCCTGGATCACGCCGGAGAAGCCCTCGGGCAGGCCGATCATCCGGCGCAGCCAGTCCATCACCCGGGTCTCGAGCTCGGTCGCCGCCGGCGAGGTCTGCCAGAGCATGCACTGCGCCGCGAGCGCCGCGGTCACGAACTCCGCCACCAGGGAGGGCGGGCTCGCGTTGGCCGGGAAGTAGGCGAAGAAGCGCGGGTGCTGCCAGTGGGTCATGCCCGGCATCACCACCCGGTCGAGGTCGGAGAAGATGGCCTCCATCGGCTCGCCCGCGGCCGGGGGCTCCGCCGGGAGCTGGCGGAAGATCTCGCCCGGCGCCACCTGCGCCCGCACCGGCCGCTCGCCGACGCCCGCCAGGTAATCCACCGACCAGTCGGCGGCCCGGTGCGCCCAGGCCCGAAACGTCTCGTCGTCCATGCCCTTCCTCCCGCCGGCCCGGCATTCCGGTGCCCGGCCGGGGGTTTAGCAGGTTTCGCGGGGCGCGCCTCCCCGTCCGCCGCCGGAACCGCCAATCGAGGCGACAGGCCGCAACCCGGACGTCACCGGATCCGACAATCGAGCCCGGGATCCGGCCAGCTTGAGCGCTCGGTGAAAGCGTGTCACGATCAATCAAGCGAGCGTTCTTAACGGTTGTTTAATCAATTATCGGTTGTAAGGGCGGGTATTTGTTTCTCGTGAACGCAGGGTCGTGAGGGGCGTGGCGGAGCTGCGCGCCGGTGCGGTGCATCGTCGGAACTCGCTTCGATCTTCGTCGACCCGCCTTGTTAGACCATAAGAGGGCGACGAGAGGAGCGCGATGTTCGGGCGACGCACGCAGACGAGACCGGTGGACGGGCTGACCCACCACCCTGTCCGGGTGCAGGGCGGCGAGGGCGTCGACCAGGACGGCTGCCTGATCTGTCTCGGCGACCAGCCGGTCTCGCTGCTGGTCCGCCTGCAACCCGGCACCGCCGCGCCGGAGCACCGCCACAAGTGGCGCGTGGCGGAGACCTACGGCCCCGGCCGGGCGCTCGCCCGCGCCCCGCTCTTCGACACGCCCGACGCGGTCATCGACTGGATCGCCCCCCGCCTGCCGCGCCCGGCCCCGCCTGCGTGGCTGGACGCGCATCTGCTGCCGTGAGGCCGGCAGGCGATCCGGTCCGATACGCGTCCACGATCCATGACGATGTGGCGCGGGCACGCCGCACGGGCCGTCGGGTCTTCGCCAAGCCGCTCCCCTTTCCCGGACGACGGGAGCGAAGCGGAAGGAGATCCGGCAGAGGGGGAGAGGCGGAAGAGGCGTGTCTCCCTCGTCGGTCCGGTGCGCCGGCGCACGCGGGCCCGGACGGGCCGGGCCCATATCTCCTCCATGCCGCCCGCATCCCCGCCGCGCCCGCGTGAGACGCCGGGACTTGAGGGCGGCCGGAGACCCGACACCATGACCCGCTTCGTCACCGCGGCCGTCGTCGCCCTGCCCGTCCTCGCCCTGTCCGTCCCGGCGCTCGCCAATGGCGGCGACCGCGAGCCCGCCGGCGGCGCCTTCATGAGCAGCTACGTCACCAATCCCTACGCCACCGCCCGCTCGCCCGCCGAGGCCCGCCCGCAGGAACAGCCCGCGCCCTGGTTCGTCCCGGAGACCACCGGCTCCGTGCGGGCCCTGCCGGCGCACCGACGGACGCATCGCTGAGCACCGTCATCTCCACGCCACGGTCCCCAAGGTAAGCTTCCGGTTTGATCCGAGCCGGAGCGCCGAGGGGGACCCCGATGACACAGCCGTCGCTGAACCGTTCGCAGCAGGCCGAAGCCGCCGAGGATGCCGGCTCGAACCCGAGCCCGAACCCGACCCTCGGCGAGGTCGTGGCCCGGCGCTTCGACCGGCGCGAGATCCTGCGCGGCGGACTGGCAGGCGGACTGGCGGTCGCGGCGATCTCCGCCACCCTGGCCCCCCGGGCGGTCGCCGCGGCACATCCTGAGACCTTCCCGTTCCGCGAGCTGCCGGCCGGCGCCGACGAGCGCCACCACGTGGCCGAGGGCCACGACGCCGAGGTGCTGATCCGCTGGGGCGACCCGGTCCTGCCCGGCGCGCCGCCCTTCGATCCGCACAGGCAGTCGGCGGCCGCGCAAGCGCAGCAATTCGGCTACAACAACGACTTCCTGGGCTTCTTCCCGCTGCCGGGCGCGAGCGACCCCGCCGGCCACGGCCTCCTCGTCGCCAACCACGAGTACACGAACGAGGAGCTGATGTTCCCCGGCCTCGGCCGGCAGGACGGCAAGGCGGCCTTCGCCGGCATGAGCCGCGACCTCGTCGACATCGAGATGGCGGCCCATGGCGGCTCGGTGATCGAGGTGAAGCGCGAGGACGGGCGCTGGCGCGTGGTGCCGGATTCCCGGTACGCCCGCCGGATCACCGCCACGACCCCGATGCGGATCGCCGGCCCCGCCGCCGGCGCGGACCGCCTGCGTACCGGCGCCGACCCGCAAGGCACGCAGGTTCTCGGCATGCTCAACAACTGCGCCGGCGGCGTCACGCCCTGGGGCACGTGGCTGACCTGCGAGGAGAACGTCAACTACTACTTCCAGGGCCGGCTGCCCGAGGGCTCGGGCGAGGCGCGTAACCACAAGCGCCTCGGCATGCCGGGCAACCTCTACGGCTGGGCCCGCTTCCACGAGCGCTTCGACCTCGGGAAAGAGCCCAACGAGCCGAACCGCTTCGGCTGGGTGGTCGAGATCGATCCGTTCGACCCGACGAGCGTGCCGGTGAAGCGCACCGCCATGGGCCGCTTCAAGCACGAGGGCGCCGCCGGGGCGATGGCGCGCGACGGCCGCTACGTCGTGTTCCAGGGCGACGACGAGCGCTTCGACTACGTCTACCGCTTCGTCACGCGGGATCCGGTGAACACGCAGGACAAGGCCGCCAACCGCGACATCCTCGACCACGGCACCCTGTCGGTCGCCCGCTTCGACGCCGACGGGCGCGGCACCTGGCTGCCGGTGGTGTTCGGGCAGGGCCCGCTGACGCCGGAGAACGGGTTTCGCGACCAGGCCGACGTGCTGATCGAGACCCGCCGGGCCGCCGACCTGCTCGGCGCCACCAAGATGGACCGGCCGGAGGACGTCGAGGCCAACCCCAAGACCGGCAAGGTCTACGTGATGCTGACGAACAACGTGCGCCGCAAGGCCGACCAGGTCGACGCCGCCAACCCGCGGCCGGACAACCGCTTCGGCCACATCGTCGAGCTCTCGCCCGCGGGCGGCGACTTCGCCGCCGATGCCTTCGCCTGGGAGGTGCTGGTGCGCTGCGGCGATCCCTCGGTCGCGGCGGTGGGCGCCACCTTCTCGTCGGCGACGACGAAGGACGGCTGGTTCGGCATGCCGGACAACTGCGCCGTCGACGGCGCGGGCCGGCTCTGGGTCGCCACGGACGGCAACTCGCCGGCCAAGACCGGCCGCGCCGACGGCATCTGGGCAATGGAGACCGACGGCGCCCGCCGCGGCACGGCCAAGCACTTCTTCCAGGTGCCGCTCGGGGCCGAGATGTGCGGCCCCTACTTCACCCCCGACGACACCACCTTCTTCGTCGCCGTGCAGCATCCCGGCGAGGCCGACGAGGAGGATCCGACCGCGACCCCGGCGACCTTCGAGAGCCCGGCGACCCGCTGGCCCGACTTCGACCCCGCCCTGCCGCCGCGCCCGGCGGTGCTGGCGATCACGAAAAGGGGTGGGGGGAAAGTGGGGGCGTAAAGCCCACCTCCTCGAGACTCGCGCCGCCCCGGACCCTCTCCCCTCTCCCGAGCAGGCTGACGGCCTTGGCGCCGATGCGTCGGCTTGACCGAATCGTGTGTCTTTGCCGACGCGCGGAGACGGCCGACGCGGCCCGGAGCCCGATCGTGGTCGCAGACCAGGAGGGCGACATCGATAGCCACCGCGCGCGCCAGCCTGCGGGCAGCGATCGTCTGGTGCGGGCGCATCACGACCGGCCGCTGGTGGCGGGCGGCGGCCCGCAGGCCAGGACGTCGTCGCCGGTGGCGGCGACCGGGACGGTGGAGATACCCGATCGCCCCGGTCGGCCGGGAGCGCTGCCGTGCGGCCCTCCGGCCTGGATGCCTGCGCCCGGACGGCCCCGGCTGCCGTAAGGATCCCGCAACCATCGCGGGGCGAGACTTGGAACGGAACGGCAGAGCTTCGAGTTGTGGGCCGCCGATCCGGGAGCCATCCTTGAGACGACCCTTCCTCTCCCTGCCCGAGCCGCACCTCGCGGCTCGCCGGCCCCCTGTCCCGCGGTCGGGTCCGGCGTGATCGGCTGAACCCTCGCGGCGCCGGTCCCGGGAACCTCCGGTCGCCCGACCCGCGCTCGACGGCTCGCAAAACCGTCCGGGCGGCGCCATCATGGGCGCGCCCGCCACCGCCCGTCCGTCGCGACGGGCCCGCTCCGTCCGTCCGGCTCCTCCCTTGCACGACCATTCCTTGCACGACCGTCCCTTGCACGACCGTCCCTTGCACGACCGTCCCCCGCAGCAAGGCCGTGTCGAGACGACGGCCCTCCCGATCCCGCGGCCGCCGCGGGCGGCGCGATGGATCCCGCACGCGATCCTGGCCGCGGGCCTGATCGCGACGGGGCTCAGCACCGCCCTGATGTGGCGGGCCGGGAGCCTGCGCGACCGGCTGGCCTTCCTCCACGCCACCGACATCGAGCTGCGCACCGTCGAGGACCAGTTCCGGACCTACACCGCCCTCCTGCGGGGCGGCGCCGGCCTGTTCGCCGCCAACCGCGACACCGTCACGCTGGCGGAGTTCCGCGCCTACGTGCAGCGGATCGAGTTCCAGGCGCTGTATCCCGGCTTCCTCGGCATCGGCTTCACGCCGGCGATCCCGGCCTCCGAGCGCGAGCGCTTCGCCGCGCGGGCCGCGGCTTTGGGCGTGCCGGACTTTCGCGTGCGCCCGCAGAGCGACTATCCGGTGCTCAGCCCGATCCTGTTCGCCGAACCGCCGAACCCGCGCAACCAGGCCGCCATCGGCTACGACGTGATGTCCGACCCGGTCCGCCGCGACATGGTCGAGCGGGCGCGCGACAGCGGCCAGCCGGCCGCCTCGGCGCGGATCCAGCTCGTGCAGGAGATCGACGCGAACAAGCAGGCCGGCTTCCTCGTCGCCATGCCGGTCTATGCCGGCGGCACCGTCCCGTCCGACCTCGACGAGCGGCGGCGGCGCTATCTCGGCTTCGTCTTCGGCGCCTTCCGGGCCGACGACCTGTTCAACAGCATCGTGGCGGCGGAGGCCGAGGAGGATGCCGCCTTCGCCATCTACGACGGCGTCCCCGGCGAGGCGACGCTGCTGCACCGCTCCGTGGGCGCGCGGAACACGACGCCCGGCCGCCTCACGCGGGAGGCGACGATCGAACTGGGCGGGCGCACCTGGACCGTGGTGTTCGAGCAGCGCGTCTCGGCCCGGCGCGCCTCGGCGCTGCCGGAGGTCGGGCTCGTCTGCGGCGGCGGCCTCCTCGCCAGCGCGCTGCTCGCCTTCGCGGCGTTCCGGCAGCGCCGCACGCAGGACGAGATCCGCCGCCTCAACGCCTCCCTGGAGGCCCGGGTCGAGGAGCGCACGCGCGACCTGCGGGACGCGGCCGAGAGCCTGCGCCAGGCCGGCGAGGAGCGCGCGCGCATGGAGGAGGTGCTGCGCCAGTCGCAGAAGATGGAGGCGGTGGGCCAGCTCACCGGCGGGCTGGCGCACGACTTCAACAACCTGCTCGCCGGCATCTCGGGGGCGCTCGAGCTGATCGAGACCCGCATCGGCCAGGGCCGCTCCAAGGACGTGGCGAAGTACATCGCCGCCGCGCAGGGCGCCTCGAAGCGCGCCGCGGCGCTGACCCACCGCCTCCTCGCCTTCTCGCGCCGCCAGACGCTGGCGCCGAGGGCCGTCGACGCGAACCGGCTGGTGGACGGGATGCTCGACCTGATCCAGCGCACCGTCGGCCCGGCCATCGACGTGCGGCACACGGGGGCGGACGACCTCTGGCCCACCCTGGTCGACCCGTCGCAGCTCGAGAACTCCCTCCTGAACCTCTGCATCAACGCGCGGGACGCGATGCCGGAGGGCGGCCGGATCGTCATCGCGACGGAGAACCGCTGGATCGACCGCGCGCAGGCCGCGGCGCAGGACATGCCGGAGGGGCAGTACCTGGCTTTGTGCGTGTCCGACACCGGGACCGGCATGCCCCCGGAGGTCGTCGCCCGGGCCTTCGACCCGTTCTTCACGACGAAGCCGATGGGCGAGGGCACGGGTCTCGGCCTGTCGATGATCTACGGCTTCGCCAAGCAGTCGGGCGGGCAGGTGCGCATCGTCTCCGAGGTCGGCGTGGGCACGACCGTGTGCCTCTACCTGCCGCGGCATCGCGGCGAGGCCGACGCGGACGGGCCCGACCCCGACAAGCGTCCGATGGCCCAGGCCGAGACGGGGGAGACCGTGCTGGTCGTGGACGACGAGCCGACCGTGCGCATGCTCGTGACCGACGTTCTGAGCGACCTCGGCTACACCGCGGTCGAGGCCGCGGACGGGGCCGGTGGCTTGCGGGTGCTCCAGTCCGACGCCCGCGTGGACCTCTTGGTGACCGATGTCGGCCTGCCCGGCGGCATGAACGGGCGCCAGATGGCGGACGCCGCCCGGGTCGCCCGGCCCGACCTGAAGGTCCTGTTCATCACGGGCTTTGCCGAGGCCGCCCTGTTCGGCAACGGCCCGCTCGAACCCGGCATGGCGGTCCTGACCAAGCCCTTCGCGGTCGACGCCCTGGCGGCGCGCATCCGCGAGATGATCGCGACCTGACGACCGGCCTCGCGAGGCCGGCGGATCCCGGGCTGTGTCGCCCGCCGTCGCGACCGTGCCGGGTGTCGGCCGCGCAGGCGATGGTCGAGCGATCGTCACGCGACCGGATAAAGGGGGCAGGATGCCCGTCGGACGAGCCTCGGTCCGGGCTCAGTCTTCACCGTCGGCGAGGGTATCGATGCGCTCGGAGAGCCGCCGCACCTCGGAGATCGCGGTCAGCACGCGATTCTCCATCAAGACATTGTCGCCACGAAGCGCGTCGATATCCCGCCTCAGCGAGTCGATATCTTCCCGCACAGTTCCGATGTCGTCGCGGACACGGTTGAAACCCTCATCCATCCGCATCGCCAGTCGGCCGACGAGTTCGATCAGCCGGCTCTCACGCTCGTGGGTTTCCTGAATATCGCGGCGAATACCCTGCATCTGCCGGAGCAGTATATTGTTGTTCGGAGAGGGGAACGACTCCACCATTGTCGACCGATCCTGTCATCGGCTGCGATGCGATACGCACGGAATGATAGTCGTCACCCAGGGGAATGCGAAGCGAAATCTCGCGCTTGCGCGCGCTGCCCTGCCTGCGCCGCCCTACTTGTTCGCCGCGTCGCTCGCCGTAACGAACGTGCCCTCGAAGCGGCCGCGCTGGGTGTCGGCCGCGCAGGCGACAGTGGAGCGGCCCGGGCTGGAAGCCGGGAAGCGGCAGGAGCCGACGGTCATCAGGGTGTCGCGGGTGATGCCGCCGTCGGCGCCCTTTACCGTGAGGATCACCGCGCTCACCGGCTGGAGGGCATCGACCCCGACCTCCTCCTGGCGGTCCTGCGGCATGCCGGTGCCGCTGAAGCTCACGGTGGTGCCGTCGCTCGAGGTGAAGTCGAACGAGGTGCGCCGGCCCTGGACTGTGTTGACGATGGTCTCGCCGCAGGTCGGGCTGACGTCCTTGCCGGCGACGACGAGCTTCTCGCAGGCGCCCTTGAGGACGTTGCGAGTGAGCGGCTGGGCGTGGGACTCGACGGCGCAGGACAGGCCGAGGAGAAGCAGGAGAGTGAGGACGCGGGTCAACATGGCAGGAATGTAGGGACCGCCGACGGCAATCCCAATGTGGCTTTAGTGGAGAACGACCGCGATGGCCTCCGCCGCCCGCTCGCCCTCGGCGAAAGCGCCGCCCGCGGTGCCCCACTGCTCGCGCGACAGGGCCTCGCCGGCAAACCAGATCCGCTCAGCCACCGCCTCCTTCAGGAGGTCGCGGGCCCCGGTATGGCCCGGCGGCACCACCGCCCAGGAGCCGCGCGACCAGGGGTCGTGGCGCCACTCGGTCACCGCCGGCACGGCGAGGTCGCGCAACGGCCCGCGGCCGACCTGCCCGGCCAGGGTCTCGCGCACCAGGCGGCGCGCGCCGTCGGCCCCGGCGCGGGCGGCGTCGAGGCGGGCGGCGAGCGGCACGTCGAGCTCGAAGTAGTGGAACGGCGTGCCGTCGACCCGGGTCAGCAGGCCCGGCGGCTGGAGCCGGCCGCCGATCAGGCTCGCCAGCCGGTCGCGGCCGCGGAACGGCGAGGACGGCCAGTGCAGCACCACGTGCTCGTAGATGCCGGTGCGGAATCCGTCGATCGCCGCGCGGACCGGGCCGGGCAGGTCGGGAGCGAAGCGCAAAGCCGGGGCCGGCTCCTGCATCACCATCATCGGGGCGGTGACGAGGGCCGCACGAGCCCGCAAGGTCCCGCGCGTCCCGAGATCGAGCCGCACCCCCTCGCCGGCCCAGTCGAGGGCGGTGACGGGTGTGGAGAGGGCCACCGGCAGCCCGGCGGCGAGGCGGGCGAGGTAGGCGCCGTAGCCGCCGGCGATGAAGAAGTTGTCGCCGTACTCCATGCTCGGGAAGTCGTGCAGGCTGACCTCGGAGAGCGGCCGGCCGGAGACGAGGCCGTGCACCAGCGCGACCCGCCGCCCCCAGGGGCCGAGGCCGGGCGGCAGGGCGCTCGCCGCCGGCCGGTCCTCGCCGTGGAGGCGCGCGCCGTCGGTCATCGCCCGGTCGGCGACGGCCCAGGCGCGGCCGAAGGCCAGCTCCTCCGCCGGCCGGCCCGGACGGCGCCCGACCCAGAGGTGGCTCTCCTGCGCGGCCCGGCGCAGCGGTTCGCCGCGCGCGAGACCGAGCGCCACCAGGGGATTGATCGGCCCGGCATGGAGCCAGTGGGCGCCGAGATCGACCGGATGGCCGCGCAAGGCGGTGGTGACGGTGCGGCCGCCGAGCCGCGGGCGGGCCTCCAGCACCGCCACCGACAGGCCGCGGGCGAGCAGCCGGCGCGCGGCGCCGATCCCGGCGGCGCCGGCACCGATCACCACCACGTCGGGGTGAGCGGGCAGGTCCGCGAGCGGCGGGGTGCCGGTGGGGCTCAGGTGCTCGTGGGCTGCGCGCGGCATCCGGATCATCACCCCTCGTTCGCCTCGGTTCCGGCCGCCGCCGCGATCCCGTCGAGCCAGCGGGCCAGCCGCCCGCGGCCCGTCGCCGGGACCGGGCAACCGGCCTGGCTGCGAATGTAGAGCGCGAGGCTCGATCGGCCCTCCCCGCGGCCCACGATCTCGACCACGACGGTGTCGGGGCAGCGAAGCCAGGCGGTACGGGCGACGTAGCGGTCCTGCTCGCCCCACCGGTCGGTGAAGACGAGCGCGGTGCGCGGCTCACGCTCGGCCACCGCCCGGACGATCTCGCGCAAGGTGGCGCCCGCCACCGGGTAGAGAGGCGGCACCGCGTCGGCCTGCGCGTGCGGACAGACATCGGCCGCACAGGCGAGCGCGTCGCCCCGGGACGGCACGCGCCGCAGAGCCGCGAAATCGACCGGGCCGAGATCGGGGGGCCCGAGCAGGGCGAACCACGCCTCCTCGATGCCGCCGGGCTCCTCGCCGCGGGCGACCATCACCGCCCCGGCGGCGAGGACCGCGAGGACGAGGGCGGAGACGACGGCGAGGAGGGAGAGCGCGGCGGCACGCCCGGTCACGGATCAGCCTCCGGCGGCGCCGGCCGCGAGGCGCCACACACGCAAGGGGGTGTCCGGCACCGGGACCGGCTCCAGCCCGGGCGGGGTGATCTCGCCGCGCCCGATCCGGTCGGCGACGCTCGACGCCTCGGGGTCGGCCGGGGTCGTGCAGGCCACGATGTAGTCCGCCCCCACCCGCGCCGCCACCGGCGCGAGGGCGTTCACGTCGCGAAAGGCGTCGAGCGCGGCGACGAGGCCCGGCAGCGCCCGGTGGTAGGGCGCGGCCACGACGGCGTGGTGGCCGTGCAGGAGCAGCGCCGGCCCGAGGTCGATCCGGGCGAGGACCAGCCCCGGCGGCAGGACGTCGAGGGCCGCGATCGCCCGGGGAGCGCCGCACTCCTGCCAGGCGGTGCGCTCGGCCTCCATCGCCTTGTCCGGCCCGGGCAGGCCCGGCAGGAGCGACACGACGAGGAGCCAGACCTTGCTGCACAGGGCGAGGCTCACCGCCACGGCGGCGACCTGCCGGGGCGCCGTGGCCCCGGGCACCCGCAGCAGCGCCACCGCCCGGTCGAAGACCGGACCGGCCACCAGCGGCACGAAGGCGGCGGCGACGTAGAGGCCGCGGACCTGCGGCACGCCGAGGGCGAGGCCGAGCCAGAGCGCGCCGGCGACCGCCGCCATCAGATATCGCTGCCCGGCCTCGCGGCCGCGCCACGCCCACAGGCTCGCCGCGACGGCGCCGATCACGACCGGCAGGTAGCCGGCGAGCGCGAGGTCGGGAGCGTGCCGGGCGAGGTGCCAGGCCGGGAGCATCTCCTGCACCCGCACCAGCCATTCCCGGCGCACGACGTCGGGCATGCCGGTGAACGGCCCGGCGGCGCAGGCCGGGAACAGGACGAGGAATCCGCCGGCCGCCGCGACCCCGCAGGCGAGGAGCAGACCGAGGCGCCGGCCCCTCCCCCGCTCGCCCGGCAGGAGGGACGCCGCTCCGGCCGTCACCGCGGCCGAGGCGGCGAGCCAGAGCCAGGGCGGCGAGAGCGCGTCGCAGGCGGTGGCGCTCCACAGGGCCGGCGCGGTCTGGACCAGGAACAGGGCCGGGGCGACGAGCCCGAGGGCGAGGCCGTAGCCGAGGAAGGGCGGCAGCGCGGCGCGCCCGGCCCGCAGCCATAGGCCCGCGAGGACGAGGCCGGCGAGCGCGATGAACGGCAGCGCCTCGAGCCCGACCGCCAGGGAGAGGGCGGCGAGCGCGCCGGCGACCGCCCCGTCCCGCAGCGTCGCGTCCGGCCGGGCGAGGGCGAGGATCAGCGCGAGGATCGCGCAGATCTGGACGCTGTGGTGGTCGATCCGCCCCGGGCCGAACAGGCCGATGACGAAGACCGATTGCGTGGCGGCAAACAGCGCGAAGGCCGCGGCGCGCCAGCCGAACAGGCGTCGCACCCCGCGGTAGAGCAGCGTCGCGTAGAGGCCGAGCAGCAGGAACGGCCAGGCCAGCGCGGCGATGCCCTCCGCCAGGGCGGGTCCCGCGAAGGGCCGCGCCAGCAGGATCAGCCCGGCGATCGGCGCGTCGACGAGGCGCGACCAGTGCATCGGCGGCGCGCCGGCGTGGCGGTGCTGGGAGAGGTCGAACCAGAACTGGCCGGCGAGGAGGTCGCGCACCTGGACGAGCCGCATGGCGTCGTCGGTATCCGGCAGGCGCAGGTCGCGCAGGATCGCCCCGAGGCCGGCCCAGGAGGTGAAGCCGACGGCGCCGGCGAGCACGATGAGCCAGACCAGCGCCGGGCGCTCGAAGGGCGAGGGTCGCGCCTGCGGTCCGGACCGGGCCTGGGCGAGCAAGGCGGCGAGCATGGCGCGGGGTCCTTGAGCCGGGAGGAGATCCGGGGCCTTGGGAAGAACCGGGGTCCCCCGGTTCGCACGCTCGCCGTTACCCCCCGGTTAGCGCGGGCGGTTGAGCGGATCTTTACCATCCGGCCGGTAAAGCTCGGGGAGAGACACGTCCGCACGCGGCCGTGCCGGTCCCGGAGTTGCCCGAGCGATGAGCCTTCACACCGAGACGCTGGTGATCGGCGGGGGACCGGCGGGCCTGACCACCGGCTACATGCTGGCGAAGGCCGGCCGCGACGTCGTGGTGCTGGAGCGCGACGCGACCCAGGTCGGCGGCATCAGCCGTACGGTGGAGTACAAGGGCTTCCTGTTCGACATCGGCGGCCACCGCTTCTTCTCGAAGTCGAAGGAGGTGGTCGATCTCTGGAACGAGATCCTGCCCGACGACTTCATCGAGCGGCCGCGGCTGTCGCGGATCTACTACAAGGGCAAGACCTACGCCTACCCGCTTAAGGCCTTCGAGGCCCTGCGCAACCTCGGAATCGTCGAGAGCGGTCTGTGCGTCGCCTCCTATCTCTGGGCCCGGGCCCGGCCGACGCCCGACCCGAGGAGCTTTCACGAGTGGGTCCGCAACCAGTTCGGCGAGCGGCTGTTCTCGATCTTCTTCAAGACCTACACCGAGAAGGTGTGGGGTATGTCCTGCGACGACATCTCGGCCGATTGGGCGGCGCAGCGCATCAAGGGGCTCGACCTCGGCGCGGCGATCCGCGACGGGCTGAAGCGCTCGCTCGGGCTGCACCGGCCGGCCGCCGGGGACGGCCCGGTGATCAAGACGCTGATCGAGTCGTTCCGCTATCCCCGCCGCGGTCCCGGCATGATGTGGGACGCGGCCGCCCGCGCGATCCGGCGTGACGGCGGGCAGGTGCTGCTCGACCGGCGGGTCGACGGCCTGTCCTACGATTCCACCACCAAGCTGTGGACGGTGAGCGCCCGGCGCGAGGGCGGCGGGCGCGAGACCTTCACGGCGCGCAACGTCGTCTCCTCGGCGCCGATCCGCGAGCTCGTCGGCGCGATCCGCCCGGCCCCCTTGAGCACCTTCCAGGCCCGCTCCCTGCGCTATCGCGACTTCGTCACCGTGGCGCTGATCGCGAAGGCCAGGGACAGCTTCCCGGACAACTGGATCTACGTCCACGACCCGGCGGTGAAGGTCGGCCGGGTGCAGAACTTCCGCTCCTGGTCGCCCGAGATGGTGCCGGATGAGACCTATACCTGCCTCGGCCTCGAATATTTCTGCTTCGAGGGCGACGGCCTGTGGAACGCGGCCGATTCCGAGCTGATCGCACTGGCGCGCCGCGAGATCGGCCAGATCGGCCTCGTCGATCCGGCGAGCGTGGTCGATGCCTGCGTGGTGCGCCAGCCCAAGGCCTATCCGGTCTACGACGACGCCTACCGCGCCCACGTGGCGACGATCCGCCGGGACCTCGAGGGCAGCTACCCGACCCTCCACCTCGTCGGCCGCAACGGGATGCACAAGTACAACAACCAGGACCACGCGATGATGACCGCGATGCTGACCGCGCGGAACATCCTCGCCGGCGAGCGCCGCTACGACGTGTGGAACGTCAACGAGGACGCCGAATACGCCGAGGCCGGGCTGTCGGGGGCGCAGGAGGCGCTTGCGAGCGAGCGGATGGTGCCGCGCAAGGTGGCGTGAGCCGTCACGACGCCGTCTGAGCCGGCCGGCAGCGCAGGCTCAGCAGCTCGTCCAGCGTCGGGTCGAACCCGGCGACCCACCGTCCCCAGACCGGCGCCGTCGCGGCGGCGAGCGCCAGGGCGAGGAGCAGCCACGGCAGCGCCGCGCGCATCACCGCCTCCGCACCAGGAGGCCGCCCGCCAGCGCCATGGCCGCGCCCCAGGCGAGGAATCCCGAATCCCACCAGACCCAGTCCGCCCGCGGCACCGTCTCGTTGACGTGGTGCAGCCCGAGGATCTGGTGGTCGATGACCCCCTCGACGAGGTTGAACGCCGCCCAGCCGAGCAGCACCGCGCCGGCGAGGCCCCGGCCGTCACGGGGACCGCCCCGGCGCCAGAGCCCGAACACGCCGAGCACCACGAACACGTAGGTGGCGCTGTGGAAGTACCCGTCCCAGCGGGTGTTCAGCTCCAGCGCGTCGAGCGAGGTGACCGGGTACCAGCTGCTCAGCATGTGGTGCCATTGCAGCAGCTGGTGCAGCACGATGCCGTCGAAGAAGCCGCCGAGGCCGAGGCCGATCAGCAGGCCGGGCCACAGGCCGGGATGGGGTCGGGTGAGGGCCGTCATGCCCGGCGAACGGCACGGATCTGCATCCGTTCCGGGGCCCGCGACGGCGCCGGAGCTTCACAGCGCCCGCCCCCTCGACTAAGGAGCCCGCAGAACCCCGGCGCAACTCCCCGGACGAGACCCGCGGAAGGACTCCACGACCATGACCGGCTTCGACCATGTCGGCCTGACCCGGCCCGCCTCGCAGCTCGTGACCGTGTTCGGGGGATCGGGCTTCCTCGGCCGCCACGTGGTGCGGGCGCTGGCCAAGCGCGGCTACCGGATCCGGGTGGCGGTGCGCCGGCCCGACCTCGCCCAGTTCCTCCAGCCGCTCGGCCGCGTCGGCCAGATCGTCGGCGTGCAGGCCAACCTCCGCAACCCGGCCTCGATCGTGCGCGCCGCCGAGCACGCCGACATCGTGGTCAACCTCGTCGGCATCCTCCAGGAGAGCGGCAGCCAGAGCTTCCAGCGCCTCCAGGCCGAGGGCGCCGGCGAGGTCGCGCGCGCCGCCGCCGCGGTCGGCGCTCCGATGGTGCACGTCTCGGCCCTCGGCGCCGACGAGCAGTCCGAGTCGGCCTATGCCCGCTCGAAGGCGATCGGCGAGGCCCGGGTGTTCGAGGCCCGGCCCGACGCCGTGATCTTCCGTCCCTCCATCGTGTTCGGGCCGGGCGACAGCTTCTTCAACCGCTTCGCTTCGCTCGCCCGGATGCTGCCGGTGCTGCCGCTGGCCGGCGCCGAGGCGCGGATGCAGCCGGTCTTCGCCGGCGACGTCGCCGAGGCGGTGGCCCGGGCGGTCGAGGGCCAGCTCCAGGGCGGCCGGGTCTACGAGCTCGGCGGGCCGGAGATCCTGACCCTCCAGCAGCTCGTCGAGTACGCCCTGAAGGTGACGATGCGCAGCCGCGTGGTGCTGCCGCTGCCGGCCCCCGCCGCCCGGTTCCAGGCCCGGGTGATGGAGATCGTCGACACCGCGACGCTCGGCCTCCTGCCCGACACCCTGAAGCTCACCCGCGACCAGGTCACCCTGCTCCAGAGCGACAACGTCGTGTCGGCGGCGGCGAAGGCCGAGGGGCGCACGATCGAGGGCATCGGCATCGCGCCCACCGCGATCGAGGCGGTGGTGCCGGGCTACCTCTGGCGCTTCCGCAAGGCCGGCCAGTTCGCTACCGGCCGCGGCACCCCCGAGATGGCCGCGACCCCGGACCTGATGGCCCCCGAGCCGATGGGCCCGGGCTCGCAGCACCACCCGGGCGACGCCAGCGGCCCGGCGATCGGGCAGCTCGCCGCCGGTGTGGGCCCGGCGCCGGGCGTGCGCTGGGGCAAGCGGAAGTAAGGGCTGTCGCAGGTCGGACAGGAAGAAGGGCGGTCCCGCGGGGCCGCCCTTTCTTGTTGCCGCTCCCCTTTCCCGGACGACTGGAGCGTCAGCGGAAGGAGATCCGGGATCCAGCACAGGAACTGCCGCGAAGCGGCTCTGCATCTTGCAACGTTGCAGACAAGCAGGCGCTTCGCGACTTTTCGTGCTGGGTCCCGGATCTCCTTCCACTTCGTTTCAGTCGTCCGGGAAAGGGGGAGGCTGGACGTATGCCGTCCCGCCTCCATTCTCCTCAGATCGACCGCACGGCCCCGCCATCGACCCGGATCATGCTGCCGGTGACGTAGGACGCGCGCTCCGAGGCCAGGAAGCACGCCACGTCGGCGAATTCCTGCACCTTGCCGTAGCGCTTGGCGGGAATCGCCGCGCGGGCGGCCTCGGCGATCTCGTCGCGCGACTTGCCCTGCGCCTTGGCGTTGGCGGCGTCGAGCTCGCCGGTGCGGTCGGTCTCGATCCGGCCGGGCAGGACCATGTTGACGGTGATGCCGTCGGCCGCGACCTCGGAGGCGAGCGTCTTGGCCCAGCCGGCGATCGAGGCGCGCAGCGCGTTCGACATCACGAGGTTCGGGATCGGCTGCTCGACGCCGCTCGAGGCCACCACCAGGATGCGGCCGAAGCCGGCCTGGCGCATGCCCGGCAGGACGAGGCCGGCGAGGCGGAAGACCGGGGTCACCATCGCCTCGAACTGGGGCGTCCAGGCCTCGGGCTGCACGGTGAGCGCCGTGGCGGCCGGCGGGCCGCCGGTATTGGCGACCAGGATGTCGACCCCGCCGAGATGCTCCTGGGCCGCCGCGTAGATCGCCTCGACATTGTCCTTCAGGCTGCCGGCGAAGGCGTAGGCGCGGCCCTGGCCGCGGGCGTTGATCGCCGCCACCGCCTCGTCGAGGCGCTCGGCGGTGCGGGCGGTGAGCAGCACGTCCGCGCCCTCGGCCGCCAGGGCCTCGGCGATGCCGCGGCCGAGGCCGCGGCTGGACGACAGGACGAGGGCGCGCTTGCCCTTGAGACCGAGATCCATGGTGATTCCTCCCGCTATTCCAAAGCTTGTCCGCTGACGTCAGGAACTAACACAACCACGCCCCCCCTCCCACCTGGAACCTCATCCCGAGGTGCCGCGCAGCGGCCTCGAAGGAGGCCTCCAGTTCTCTCGGGGAGTTCTGGAGGCCTCCTTCGAGGCTCCCTGCGGTCGCACCTCAGGATGAGGTCGCGGATGTGGCGGAGCCTCTGGCGGATCGGCGCTCAGGCCGTCTCGCCGGAAAGCCGCTTCAGCCAGCCCTCGGCTTGCGCCCGCACGTTGTCCGGCGCGGTGCCGCCGTAGCTGGTGCGGCTCGCGACCGAGTTCTCGACGCCGAGCACCGCGAAGACGGCTTGCGTGATGCGCGGCTCCTCTTGCTGCATCACGTCGAGCGGCAGCGCCTCGAGGCCGATGCCGCGGGACGAGGCCTCGCCGACGAGGCGGCCGGTCACGTGATGGGCGTCCCGGAACGGCAGGCCGAGCTCGC
Source organism: Methylobacterium sp. Gmos1 (assembly GCF_053764715.1). Classification (NCBI taxonomy): domain Bacteria; kingdom Pseudomonadati; phylum Pseudomonadota; class Alphaproteobacteria; order Hyphomicrobiales; family Methylobacteriaceae; genus Methylobacterium; species Methylobacterium sp. Gmos1. The sequence goes on from NZ_JBSNCC010000006.1 coordinate 261,049, forward strand.
GCACCAGCCAGTCGGCGAGATCGGTGGCGGTGGCATAGCCGGAGCCGGCGGCCACCTTCAGCACCTCCGGCACCGGCTCCAGGTCGCGCACCATGCCGGCCATGGCGGCGAGGCACAGCGAGAGGGTCTGGAGCGCGTCGAAGGTGCCCTCCTTGTCCTCCTGCATGTCCTTCGAATAGGCGAGCGGCAGGCCCTTCATGACGATGAGCAGGCCCGACAGCGCGCCGATGACCCGGCCGGACTTCGCCCGCACCAGCTCGGCGGCGTCGGGGTTGCGCTTCTGCGGCATGATCGAGGAGCCGGTGGTGAACCGGTCCGACAGCTTGACGAAGCCGAACTGGGCCGAGGTCCAGACTACGATCTCTTCGGCGAATCGCGACAGGTGCACCGCCGTGATCGCTGCCGCCGAGAGGGCTTCCAGGGCGAAGTCGCGGTCGGCGACCGAATCGAGCGAGTTCGCGGTCGGCCGGTCGAAGCCGAGGCTCGTCGCCGTGGCGTGGCGGTCGATCGGGAACGAGGTGCCGGCGAGTGCGGCCGCGCCGAGCGGGCACTCGTTGAGGCGGGCGCGGGCGTCGCGGAACCGGCCGCGGTCGCGGGCCAGCATCTCGACATAGGCCAGGAGATGATGCCCGAAGGTGACGGGCTGCGCCGATTGCAGGTGGGTGAAGCCCGGCATCACCGTGCCCGCGTGCTTCAGCGCCAGCTCGGCCATCGCCTGCTGGAGGTCGGCGGCCTGGGCGTCGAGGGCGTCGAGGGTGTCGCGCACCCACAGCCGCATGTCGGTGGCGACCTGGTCGTTGCGCGAGCGCGCGGTGTGGAGCCGCCCGGCCGTCGGGCCGACGATCTCGCGCAGCCGGCTCTCCACGCTCATGTGGATGTCCTCGAGCTCGCGGCGGAACTCGAAGGTCCCGGCCTCGATCTCGGACTGGACGGACTTGAGCCCGGCCTCGATCTTCGCCACATCCTCGGCCGGCAGGATCCCCGCCTTGCCCAGCATCGCGACGTGGGCGAGCGAGCCCCGGATGTCCTGGGGAGCGAGGCGCTTGTCGAAGCCGATGGAGGCGTTGATCTCCTCCATGATCTCGGCGGGGCCGCTCGCGAAGCGCCCGCCCCACATCCGGTTGCTCATGTCCTCACCTCGTCTCGCATCCTCGCGAAAAACCCGCCTCGCCCTCGTCGCGGGGGGGCTCGTCGCCGTCCTCGGCCTCGGGGCTGCCCTATACGGGGTTGCGGGCGGGGGCAACGGCGGCGCCTGCCCGCTCGGGGCCGCCACCGCCGCCCGCGTCTCGCCCCTCGCCCGCGGCGAGGTGGCCGCGCTCCAGGTCGATCCCCGGCCGAAGCCCGCGCCGGCCATCACCTTCACCGGGCCGGACGGGCAGCCGCGGACGCTCGCCGACCTCAAGGGGCGCACGGTGCTGCTGAACCTCTGGGCGACGTGGTGCGCGCCGTGCAAGGCGGAGATGCCGGCCCTCGACCGGCTCCAGGGCGAACTCGGGGGCAAGGATTTCGAGGTGGTGGCGCTCAACCTCGACACCCGCAACCCCGACCGGCCGCCGCGCTGGATGCAGGAGAACGGGATTTCCCGCCTCGCCTACTATTCCGACCCGGCCGGGCGGGCGCTGCCGGCGTTGCAGCAGGGCGGCGAGGTGGTGGGCCTGCCCACCACCTTCCTGATCGACCCCGACGGCTGCGCGGTCGGCGTGATGAAGGGCCCGGCGGAGTGGGCGAGCGGGGACGCGCTGAAGCTGGTGCGGGCGGCGCTCGGGCGGGGATAGACCCTGTTCGTTGAACCGGCTCGCGATTCCTGGCAGGCGGGGCGCCATGCAGACGACCTCCCCTCCCCGGCGCCTGCCGCGCCCGCTCTCGGCTCTCCGCAACCTGCTCGTCAGCAGCGCCGGCGGCGGCCTCGTGCTGGTGGCGAGCGCGGTGCTCGCCCTCGTCGTCGCCAACGGCCCCTACGGCGACGTCTACGCCCGGGCGCTGCACGCGCATCTCGGGCCGTTGAGCCTGCTGCACTGGATCAACGACGGCCTGATGGCCCTGTTCTTCCTGCTCGTCGGGCTGGAGATCAAGCGCGAGATCCTGGACGGGGGCTTGCGGACCTGGCCCGACCGGGCGCTGCCGGGCATCGCGGCGCTCGGCGGCATGGCGGTGCCGGCGCTCGTCTACGCCGCGGTCAACTTGTCGTCTCCCGCCACCCTGCGGGGCTGGGCGATCCCGGCGGCCACCGACATCGCCTTCGCGCTCGGCGTCCTGGCGCTGCTCGGCTCGCGGGCGCCGGTCTCGCTCAAGGTCTTCCTCACCGCGCTCGCGATCCTCGACGACCTCGGGGCGGTGGTGATCATCGCGCTGTTCTACACCGCCGACCTCGCCTGGCCGATGCTGGCGCTCGCCGGCGCCGTGACCGCGATGCTGACGGTGCTCAACCGCCTCGGACTCCGCCGCCTCGGGCCCTACCTGATCGTCGGCGCCGTGCTGTGGCTCCTGGAGCTGCGCTCAGGGCTCCACGCCACCGTGGCGGGGGTAGTCCTGGCGCTGGCGATCCCACTGCGGGCAAGCCCGGGCCGGCCCGACGACGGGGAATCGCCCCTGCACCGGCTGGAGCACGCGCTCCAGCCCTGGGTCGCCTTCCTGATCCTGCCGGTCTTCGGCTTCGCCAATGCGGGCGTGTCCCTCGCCGAATCGACGCCCTCGGTCCTGTTCGCGCCCGTCACCCTCGGGGTCGCGGCGGGGCTGTTTCTCGGCAAGCAGGTCGGGGTGTTCGGCGGCGTCTGGCTCGCGGTGCGGACCGGGCTGGCGCACAAGCCTGCCGGCGCCACCTGGCGCCAGGTCTACGGAGTGGCGCTGCTGTGCGGCATCGGCTTCACCATGAGCCTGTTCATCGGCGGCCTCGCCTTCGCCGGCGCGCCCGAGTTCGACACCGAGACCAAGCTTGGGGTGATCCTGGGCTCGGTGCTCTCGACGCTGGCCGGCGCCCTGGTGCTGTCGCTCGGGAAGCGGGAGGGGACGAGTTCGGCGGCGACGGAGTAGTGCGCTTGGACGCAACGCGAGGCAAAACGGCTCTCTCGCCGCCGACGCCCTGCCTTCATCCCGCAGGGCTGTCTGGGAAAACCCGCGCCTTCTCCCTTACGTCGGATTCCCCAGCGTCATCCCGGAACTCGCCGCAGACGAGAGCCCGGGAATGACATCGAGGGTTTATCAATTCGCAGTCTGCGAGGCGGCGACGCGGTTGCGGTTCGGCGCCTCGGTGCGCTTGCCGGCATCCGCGGGCTTCACGTCACCGGTCTTGCCCTCTCCGGTCTTGGCCTCCCCGGCCTTGGCGGCGGGCTTGGCGTCGGCAGGCTTCGCCTCCGCCTTGGGCGCAGCGGGCTTTCCGGCACCCGGGTTGAGCCCGTCGACCTTGGCGGTCGCGGCCGCGTGGGCGGCCGGAGCCGGGTGCAGGCGGGCGGTGGCGGTGACCTTCTTCGGCAGCGGTGCGGCCGGCGAGATCGCGGCGACCGGGGTGGTGTCGGCCGACGGCAGGGCGGCGGGCGCCACCGGGGGGGCGGCCGGCGCGCCGCCGAACAGGTTGCCGAGGAGCTTGCGGTAGGCCGACGGGTCGCCGTCGGCGCTCGCCACCGTGATCGGCGCCGCCGGGGCAGCCGCGGCGGCGGCCTCGCGGGTCGGGATCGGGGCCGGATTGGTCGCCGGCGCCGCGAAGGCGAGCGCGGTCGGCTTCGCGCCGGCCTTGCCCTTCTCGTGCTTCGGGTCGATCTTGGCGAGCAGGACCGGCTTCACCTTCGGCTCGATCACGACCTCCTCGGGCGCCGCCGCCAGGGCCTCGGGCCGGCTGATGGTGCCCATGTTCGGCCGCGGCTGCGCCTGCTCGGCGAAGAGCTGGGTGCTCGGCGCGCTCTCGCGGAAGAACGGGTGCTGGCCGCCATCCTGGTAGACGAGGCGGGTCGCCGCGGTGCCCTTGGCGACGAGCTCGGCCACCTCGACCTCGTCCTTCTCGCGCTTGGCGACGACGACGGGATCGACCTTCGGGTTGCAGGCGCCGGCCGCGGCGTCCTGGCCGCCGAAGACGTAGCGGGTGCCGCACACCCCGACCCGCGGCTCCTCGTGCAGGGCCTCGAAGTAGTCCGAGCCCTCCTTGAGGTTCTTCCAGAAGCCGATATTCGGGTCGTTGCGGAACTTGGCGAGGTTCTGCGCCGTCATCCGGAACGGGTAGGACTGGAACTGGAACGCCCGCTGCCCGCCGGCAAAAGCCTCGCGGGCGATGGCGTAGATCTCCGAGATCGCCTCGTCGGTCATGGCAAAGCAGCCGGCCGAGGAGCAGGTGCCGTGCACCATCAGGTAGCTGCCGGTGCGGCCGTTGGCGCGGTCGAAGGCGTTCGGGTATCCGGTGTCGAAGGAGAGGTAGTAGGACGAGTTCGGGTTCATCTGCCCCATGGCGATGGGATAGAACCCCTCAGGCGCCTGACGGTCGCCCTCGCGCACCTTCGGGCCGAGCTGGCCCGACCAGCGGCAGATCGGGAAGGTCTTGAGCAGCGCGTACTGGCCGTCGGTGCCGCGCTTCCAGACCTCCATCTCCGATTCCTTCTTGAAGGCGCGGATCAGGATGGGGTCGCGGGGCGACATGTTCTTCGTCGCCATCAGGGCGACAGTCTTCTGCGGGATCGGCTCGCGGGCCCGCGCCGAGCCGGCGGCCGAGAAGCCGGCATCCTGGCACGCCCCGAGGGACAGCGCGACGGCGAGCGCGCTCGCCGCCAGCACCGGACGCATCGCCAGACGCCTCGCCAGACCCACCATGGGAACCCCGCCTTCTCGCCATCGGACCGCCGGCACACTGACGCCGCGGACCGGTCTCCCCAACCCCATAGCTTCGTTAAACTTACCCGCCTCTTACCGCAAGAACGGTTAAGATTGCGGGGATGCGTTCAACAGGTGCCTCGGACAAGAAGCCGGCACCCGGCGTCACGGGGTTCACCCACGAACACATCCGCCCGGTCTTCGGCAAAACGAAGGCCGGGTTGTGTCTGGGGCATGGGGGTTGTGCGGAGCTGTGGATCGTGGGGATGGAGTATCGACGGAGCCAGCGCCCGCTTCGTCCCACCCGCCGACACCGACACCCTCCGCGTCATCCCGGGCTCCGCTGCGCGGCCCCGGGATGACGCGGAGGATGTCAGATCTGTCGCGGGAAAAGCGGATGCGATGGACCTTTACAGGCTCCGCCCGATCTCCAGGAACTTCTGCGCCCGCCGGTCGCGCAAGGTGTCCGCGTCGAGGCTCGACAGCGGCTCGAGCGCGCTCGCGATCGCCTCGCCGGTGGCCCGGATGGCGGCCGACCGGTCGCGGTGGGCGCCGCCGGTGGGCTCGGGCACGATCCCGTCGATGACGCCGAGCCGCAACAGGTCCTGGGCGGTGATCTTCATCGCGGTGGCGGCGTCCTGCGCCCGCCCGGCGTCGCGCCACAGGATCGAGGCGGCGCCCTCCGGCGAGATCACGCTGTAGATCGCGTGCTCCAGCATCAGCACCGTGTTGGCGGTGGCGAGCGCGATGGCGCCGCCCGAGCCGCCCTCCCCGATCACCACCGTGACGTTGGGGGTCGGCAGGCCGAGGCAGGCCTCGGTCGAGCGGGCGATGGCCTCGGCCTGGCCGCGCTCCTCCGCCTCGATGCCCGGATAGGCGCCCGCCGTGTCGACGAAGGTGAGGACCGGCAGGCCGAAGCGGCCGGCGAGCCCCATCAGGCGGACCGCCTTGCGGTAGCCCTCGGGCTTGGCCATGCCGAAATTGTGCCGGATGCGGGCCTCGGTGTTGGCGCCCTTCTCTTGGCCGATGACGCAGACCGGCCGGCCGCGGAAGCGCCCGAAGCCGCCGACCACCGCCTCGTCCTCGCCGAAGGCGCGGTCGCCGGCGAGCGGCTGGAACTCCTCGATCAGCTCGGCGCAGTAATCGACGAAGTGTGGCCGCTGGGGATGGCGGGCGACCTGGGTCTTCTGCCAGGGGCTGAGGCCGGCATAGAGCTCGGCGAGAGCCGCCGCGGCCTTGGCCTCCAGCCGCGCCACGTCCTCGCTGATCGCCACCGCGCCGTCGCGGTCGCCGAGCGCCCTCAGTTCCTCGAGCTTCGCCTCGAGCTCGGCGACGGGCTTTTCGAAGTCGAGGTAGGAGCGCATCGGGACCTGTGCTGTGTCGAGCCGGCGTCGCGGGAGGCTTTTGGCGGGGAACCGGAGCCAGGGGCACGTCCTGCGGCGCGGGCGGCCCACCCGGGCCTTGAGCGGCGCGGAGGCTTGGCGGAGGGGCCGGCCCGTGTCAACCCGAGGACCCAGGGCGACCCGCGGCGCGGGTGCAGCGCGAGGCTTGTCTCGCGGCAGTGCAGCATCATCTAACCGCCGGGATTCGCGCGGCGGCCAGCGGAGGCCAAATGGACGAGCGGGATCAGGCGGAGCGGCGGGCCGGGCGCGACGAGTGCCGGGTGCTGGTGCTGCAGGGCGGCGGCGCGCTCGGCTCGTACCAGGCCGGCGTCGCCGAGGCGATGCAGGAGGCCGCGCTCTCGCCCGACTGGGTCGCCGGCATCTCGATCGGGGCGATCAACGCCGCGCTCATCGCCGGCAACCCGCCCGAGCGCCGGATCGAGCGGCTGCGGGCCTTCTGGGAGAAGGTCTCCTCCGCGATCACCGTCTCGCCGTGGTGGCCCGGCGAGCAGGCCCGCGAGGTGTTCAACGCCTGGAGCGCCGCCTTCGGGGCGACGGTCGGGGTGCCGGGCTTCTTCGCCCCGCGCGTGCCCCCGGCGACGTTCTACCCGGCCGGCGCACCCCAGGCGCTCAGCTACTACGACACCGCGCCGCTGCGGGAGACCCTCGTCGAACTGATCGACTTCGACCGGATCAACCGCGGCGAGACGCGGCTCAGCGTCGGCGCGGTCAACATCCGCACCGGCAACTTCGTCTATTTCGACAACCGCCGCGACCGGATCGGCCCCGAGCACATCATGGCGTCGGGCGCCCTTCCGCCGGGCTTCCCGCCGGTCGAGATCGACGGCGAGCTCTACTGGGACGGCGGCATCGTCTCGAACACGCCGCTGCAATACGTGCTCGACGAGGAGCGCCTGGCCGATCTGGCGGTGTTCCAGGTCGACCTGTTCAGCGCGCGCGGCCCCGTGCCCCGCACCCTCTCGGAGGCGGCCGAGCGCGAGAAGGACATCCGCTTCTCCAGCCGCACGCGGCTCAACACCAACGACCAGATCGAGATCCACAAGGCCAAGACCGCGTTCCGGCGCCTGTTCGACAAGCTGCCGGCCGCCCTGCGCCAGGATCCCGACGTCGCCTTCCTGTCGGAGGTCAGCCACCAGAACGCGGTGACGATCCTCCAGCTGATCTACCGCGCCAAGAACTACGAGAGCGACGCCAAGGACTACGAGTTCTCGCGCACCACGATGCTGGAGCACTGGAAGACCGGGCGCAACGACGTGCGCCGCTCCTTGCGCCACCGCCACTGGATCGAGCGCTGCCGGCCCGAGGAGGGCGTGAGCGTGTTCGACCTCACCCGCGACGCGCGGGACTGACGATCTTTCGGAGAGGAAGGTACGCCGCATGACCCGCGACGAGATCCTGAAGGCGCCCTCGATGCCGGCCTTCAGCCCGAGCTACCCGCACGGGCCCTACCGCTTCATGCGGCGCGAATACCTCATCATCACCTACGAGACCGACCCGGACGCGCTGCGCGCCGCGCTGCCCGAGCCGCTGGAGCCGGCGCCCGGCAACCTCGCCTTCTACGAGTGGATGAAGATGCCGGATTCCTCCGGCTTCGGCGATTACGAGGAGAGCGGGTCGGCGATCGTCGCCACTTACAAGGGCGAGCCCTGCAATTACTCGGTCCAGATGTATCTCGACGACGAGCCGCCGATCACCGCCGGCCGCGAGATCTGGGGTTTTCCGAAGAAGTACGGCGTGCCCCGGCTCAAGGTGATGAAGGACACGCTGACCGGCACCCTGCACTACGACGAGGAGCGGGTGGCGATGGGCACGATGACCTACAAGCATCGCAGCCTCGAGGACCAGCTCGACAAGGTGCGCGAGGGCATCGGCCAGCTCAACGTCAACCTGAAGCTGATCCCCGACGTCGACGGCGGCGTGAAGGTGGCGCAGCTCGTCGGCTACCGGCTCCAGGACATCACGGTCCACGGCGCCTGGGAGGGCGACGCCCGTCTGCACCTGATCCCGCACGTCAATTGCCGCGTCGCCGACCTGCCGGTGCGCCGGATCGTGCGGGCCCGCCACCAGATCGTCGACTTCACCCTGCCGTACGGCCACGTGCTGCACGACTACCTGGCCTGACGACCCCTCCCCGAGGAGACGAAACCCATGACGCTGCAATCCAAGACCGCCCTCGTCACCGGCTCGACGAGCGGCATCGGGCTGGCCATCGCCCGGGCCCTGGCGCAACACGGCGCCAACGTGGTCATCAACGGCTTCGGCAAGCCCGAGGCGATCGAGAAGGAGCGGGCCGCGATCGAGTCCGAGTTCCACGTCCGCGCGGTCTATTCCGGCGCCGACATGACGAAGCCCGAGGAGATCGCCAAGATGGTGGCGGACGCCGAGGCGGAGTTCGGCGCGGTCGACATCCTCGTCAACAACGCGGGCATCCAGTACGTCTCGGCGATCGAGGAATTCCCGGTCGAGAAGTGGGACCAGATCATCGCGATCAACCTGTCCTCGGCCTTCCACACCATGCGGGCGGCGATCCCCGGGATGAAGAAGAAGGGCTGGGGCCGGATCATCAACACGGCGTCGGCGCACTCGCTGGTCGCCTCGCCCTACAAGTCGGCCTACGTCGCGGCCAAGCACGGCATCGCCGGCCTGACCAAGACCGCGGCGCTCGAACTCGCCACCCACAAGGTCACGGTCAACTGCATCTCGCCGGGCTACGTCTGGACCCCGCTGGTCGAGGCGCAGATCCCCGACACCATGAAGGCCCGCGGCATGACCAAGGACCAGGTGATCGAGGAGGTGCTGCTGAAGGCCCAGCCGACGAAGGAATTCGTCACGGTGGATCAGGTCGCGGCGATCGCGGTGTTCCTGTGCTCGGAGGCCGCGGCCCAGATCACCGGCACCAACCTGCCGGTCGACGGCGGCTGGACGGCGCAGTAGCGCGAGGCGGCGGGATCGGGCCGCGCGAGACCGGCCCGATCCCGTCGGCGTCCGTCAGCCGCGGGCGTCGGCGTAGACCGGCCGGTAGCTCAGCCCCTCGATGAAGGCACGGACGTCGCGCGGGCGCTCGACCGTGGCGAGGCCGCGCGCGAAGATCGACTCGGCGACCCGCGTCGCCGTCGTGCGCTCGGTCTCCAGGATGTTGTCCTGGCGGGGAAACAGCATTCCCGCCTCCCGCTCCGCCCGGCCGACCTGGTCGGCGGTGGCGCGCGCCGCCTCGATGAACATCGCGTCGTCGATGCGCCGCGGCCGCGTCGCGTAGACGGCGAGCGCGACGGCCGGGAAGATGTAGAAGTTGTTCGCCTGCCCGGGATGGAAGGTCCGGCCGTCGCGCTCGACGTCCGGGAACTGCACGCCGCAGGCGACGAGCGCCCGCCCGTCGGTCCAGTCGTAGGCCTGCTCCGGCGTGCACTCGGCGTTGTCGGTCGGGTTGGAGAGCGGGAAGATCACCGGACGCTCGCACGCCTCGGCCATCGCCTTCACCACCGCCTCGGTGAAGAGCCCGCCCACCGTCGAGACACCGACGAGCACCGTCGGCTTGAACCGCCGGACGGACTCGGCGAGGTCGTCCGTCGCCGCCTCGTCGCGGGCATAGGGCGCTTGCGAGGGGTTGAGGTCGGTGCGGCCCTTCACGATCAGGCCGTGGATGTCGAACAGGGCGATGCGCGAGCGCGCCTCGTCGTCGCTCAAGCCCGCCTCGCCCATCGCCATCGCGACCATCCCGGCGATGCCGATGCCGGCCGAGCCTGCGCCGGCGAACAGGACCCGCTGGTCGGCCAGCGCCTCGCCCTTGATCTGGAGCGCGGTGATGAGCCCCGCCAGCGTCACGCTCGCGGTGCCCTGGATGTCGTCGTTGTAGACGAGGTAGCGGTCGCGGTAGCGCGCGAGGAGCCGGATCGCGTCGTCTCCCTTCCAGTCCTCGAAGTGCACGCAGACGCCGGGAAACACCTCGTTGGCCGCGGCCATGAACGCGTCGACCACCGCGTCGACCTCGTCTGGCCCAGGCGGCTCCTCGCGCAGGCCGGTATAGAGCGCGTCGGCGCGCAGCGCCGCGTTGGTGGTCCCGATGTCGAGGTGGATCGGCAGCAGGCCCTCGGGCGGCACGGCGGCGCAGGCGGTGTAGAGTTGCAGCTTGCCGATCGGGATCGGTGCTCCGTTGGCCCCGATGTCGCCGAGGCCGAGGATGCGGCCGCCCGACGAGACGCAGATGAAGCGCACGTCCCGGACCGGCCAGTTGCGCAGCACCTCGGCGAACCGGCCCTGCATGGACCGGTTGAGATACATGCCCTGCGGCTCGCGGTAGATGTGGCCGTAGGTCAGGCAGGCCTCGGCGATCGTCGGATCGTAGACGATCGGCACGAAGCGCACCGGATCGGACATCACGGTGGCGTAGAACAGCGTCTCGTTCCGGACGCTGAGTTCCTGGAGGTAGATGTAGCGCTCGACGTCGTCGGGCTTGGACGCGAGGTGGCCGAGCACCCTCTCGACCTGCCGCTCGAGCGTCTCGACGGCAGTCGGGAGCATCCCTTCGAGCCCGCGGGCCTTGCGCTCGGCTTCGGTATAGGCCGTTCCCCTCGATGCCTGGATCACGGTCGCGTCTCCATGCCTTCCGTCAGCGGGATGGCGGAGGATCGGGCTTCGTCGCGCAGCCGATCCACATCCCCTTGCGGCAACGATGCAGGTGAGCTTTTGTTGCACCGCAGCATGACGCAAAGGTCGGAGCCGCCGCATCGACCTGTCCGTGACCAAGTTCGCTCGCCGCGCCCGGTCCATCCGACCTGCCGTTGTGTTACAGGCTTTTAATGGCACGGACAGGCAACTGGTGGAATGTGAGAGTATTATTCACATGTCATCAACGCAGCGATGATCGAGAATATCCAAGACATCGCCTACAAGAAGAGAGAGCGCCATGTCCTATCGCAAATCCGTCGCCGCCGCCCTCGTCGCCGCCACGTTCCTCGGTGGAGCCGCCTACGCCGCCGAGCAGGCGGCCAAGCCCGCCGCGATGCAGGAGACGCCGGCGCAGAAGGCGATCGACCAGGATGTCGGCAAGCTCTCGAAGGACGGCGCCCAGGCGTTCCGCGACATGCACCTCGCGCGCATCGCGATCTTCGACGCCGACCCGGCGCAGGCCAAGAGCCTGATCGGCAAGGCGCAGGCGGCACTCGCCAAGGCGAAGACGGACGACGCGGTGTTCACCAAGGCCGAGGCCGACCTCAAGACGCCCGCCGACATGGCGGCCGCGCCAGCGGCCCCGAAGGACAAGGCAGCGGCGGACGCCGCGGCGGCGCAGCCGGCCTCCAAGGACGCGGCGGCGAAGGACGCGACGGCCGCGGGCAAGGTCGCCTGGGTGCCGGTCGATGCCCAGATGACCCTCGGCGAGGATTTCGTCGCGACGCCCGAGAAGGCCTCGGCGGTCACCGAGGCAAACAAGAGCCTTGCCAAGGGCGACCAGAAGGGCGCGATCGAGAAGCTCAAGCTCGCCCATGTCGACGTGAACTTCGTGATGGCGGTGCTGCCCCTCGACAAGACCACCGCCGACGTGAACCAGGCCGCCACGCTGATCGGCCAGGGCAAGTACTACGAGGCGAACGCGGCGCTGAAGACCGCCGAGGACGGGATGCGCTTCGACGTGATCGACGCGGTCGGCCTGCCGCAGAAGGCCGCGGCGCACGCCGCCGCCAAGCCCGCGCCGCAGGGCAATGCGGGTGCGGCCGACGGCAAGGCGGCGACGAAGTAGGCGTGAGAGGCCGCGTCCGGCCCGGGACACCCTCCCGGGCCGGACGCCTCGCGCCGGGGCTGACGATCATGGGGAGGGCGTCGTGAGACAGGCGTGGCTCGCGGTCGTGGCACTGGCCCTGGCCGGGTCGATCCCGGTCGGGCCGGCCCTGGCACGGGGCGCGGGCTTTCCGGCCTTCTCCCCGGCCCGGTCCTGCGCGCTCGAACGGGCGCCCGGGCCCGACGCCTCGGCGGCGAGCGTTCGTGGCTGCCTGTCCGACGAGCGCGCCGCGCGGCGCACCCTGCGGCGGCGCTGGTCGGCCTTCCCGGACGCGGACCGGCGCGACTGCCTCGAGGACAGTGCGGTCGGCGGCACGCCCTCCTACGTCGCCCTGCTCACCTGCCTGCAGCTCGCCGACGGCACGCTGCCGCGCGCGCCGCCGCCGCTGCCGCTGCCGCGGTGATGGGCCGGGGTCTCAGCGGCGCCCGTGCACCAGGAGCGCCAAGCCGTAGCCCACGGCCCCGGCGACCAGCAGGGCGAGGAGCGGGGTCTCCTCGACGTACTGGGTGACGGTGCTGGCGCCGTGGCGCGCCGCGCGGCGACCCTGGTCGTAGGCGTCCTCGGCGTAGTCGCGGGCGGTGTCGGCGGCGTCGCGCAGGGTGTCGCGGGCCTCGCCGGCGAAGCGCTCGGCGTGCCCTTGCGCCTCGCGGAACCGGCCCTCGACCTGCGAGCGGTGGTCGCCGGCGAGGTCGCCGAGGGTCGATTGCACTTTGCCGCCGAGTTCGCGGGCCGCGCCGGTGATGCGATCCGTGTCGACCATCTGTCTCTCCCTTGCCGGAGCGTGCGCGAGGGGCGCGCCATGCCATGACAGGTGGGACGGATGGGCGGCGCGGCAATAGTTCTACGCATTCCGGCAGGCGGCCGCCCCCGAAAGAGGGCGGCCCCGCGGGCGACGTGATCAGTCGCGGTCGAGGACTTCCTTGGTGGCGACCGTGGTGTCGTCCTTCAGGCGGTAGACCAGCGGCACGCCGGTGGCGAGCTCGAGGCCGGGAATGGTCTCGGTGGTCAGCCCGTCGAGCACCATCACGAGGGCGCGCAGCGAGTTGCCGTGGGCGGCGACCAGCACCCGCTCGCCGCGCATCACCCGGGGCAGGATCTCCCGCATCGTGTAGGGCAGGACGCGGGCGACGGTGTCCTTCAGGCTCTCGCCGCCAGGCGGGGGCACGTCGTAGGAGCGACGCCAGACGTGGACCTGGTCCTCGCCCCACTTGGCGCGGGCGTCGTCCTTGTTGAGGCCCGAGAGGTCGCCGTAGTCGCGCTCGTTGAGGGCGGCGTCTGCGAAGGTCTGGAGGCCGGTCTGGCCGAGCTCCTCCAGGATCAGCGCGCAGGTGCGCTGGGCCCGGCCGAGGTCCGAGGTGAAGGCGACGTCGAACTGCACGCCCTTCGCCTTGAGCCGCCGCCCGGCGGCCCGCGCCTCCTCGACGCCGAGCTCGGTCAGCCCGGGGTCCTTCCAGCCGGTGAACAGGTTCTTCAGGTTCCACTCGCTCTGGCCGTGGCGCGCGAGGACGAGAAGACGCTCCATGATGCGTGTCGCTCCGTTGTCAGGGGTAGGGTTTTCAGAGGCCCAGCACGTCGTCCATGCCGTAGAAGCCGGGCTCGCGGGATTGCGCCCAGAGGGCGGCCTTGACGGCGCCGGCGGCGAACAGGCCGCGGTCGCTGGCGAGGTGGGTGAGCTCGATGCGCTCGCCGGCGCCGGCGAAGATCACGCTGTGCTCGCCGACGACGCTGCCGCCGCGCAGGGTGGCAAAGCCGATCGTGCCGGGCTCGCGCGGGCCGGTATGGCCGTCGCGCACCGCGACCTTGCGCTCGGACAGCGCCACGTTGCGGCCTTGCGCCGCGGCCTCGCCGAGCAGGAGCGCGGTGCCGGAGGGCGCATCCACCTTGTGGCGGTGGTGCATCTCCAGGATCTCGATGTCGAACTCGTCGCCGAGCGTGGCGGCGACCTTGCGCACGAGGCCGGCCAGCAGGTTGACCCCGAGCGACATGTTGCCCGACTGCACGATGCGGGCGTGAAACGACGCCGTCTTGAGCTTCGAGAAATCGTCCGGCGACAGGCCGGTGGTGCCGACGACGTGGACGATGCGCGCCTGGGCGGCGAGCTCGGCGTAGAACACCGTCGCGGCCGGCGCCGTGAAGTCGAGGACGCCGTCGGCCTCGGCGAAGACCGGCAGCGGATCGTCGGTGACGGGGACGCCGAGGGGCTGGAGCCCGGCGAGCGTGCCGGCATCCTGCCCGAGCGCGGGCGAACCCTCGCGCTCGATCGCGCCCGAGAGCGTGCAGCCCTCGGTGCCGGCCACGGCCTGGATCAGCATCCGCCCCATGCGCCCGGAGGCGCCGACGACGACGAGACGCATGGGTCACGCTCCTTCTGCGGCCGTCGCGGCGACGGCGTTCCGGCGCGGCGCGCCGCCGCGGGCCGGCTCAGGCCTCTCACGGGCCTCGTACAGGGGCGGGGCCATGCTGCCAAGGCTGCCCTGAGAGCAAGAGGCTGCCCCGCGAGCATGAGACTGCCCTGAGAGCAAGAGGCTGCCGGGAGAGATGGGCCGAGGCGGGGGGATATGCGCCGGGCCCGGAAGGCCCCATCTTATGCCGCAGTGCAGCATCGCGCCGGAGATCCCATGGCCTTTCGGTTCGTTCCCGGGCTCGGCTCCCGCCGCGCCGCCTCCGGCGCCGTGCGGATCCTGCGCGCCACCGCCAAGGCGAATGCCGCCGCGGCGCGCCGGACCGGAGCCCTGATGCAGCGCGGCGCCGAGGCGCTGAAGGCGAGCGTGCCGGCGCACGCGCCGCCGGGCCGCTTCATCGAGGTCGACGGGGTGCGGGTGCACGCGATCGTCCGCGGCAAGGGCCGGCCGGTGGTGCTGATCCACGGCAACGGCACGATGGCGGAGGATTTCGTCATCTGCGGCCTCGTCGACCAGCTCGCCAAGAGCTACCGGGTGATCGCGATCGACCGGCCCGGCTTCGGCCATACCGAGCGGCCGCGGCACTGGGTCTGGACCGCCGCCGCGCAGGCGCGGCTGATCGCCCACGTGCTCGCGGCGCTGAACGTCGAGCGGCCCGTCGTCGTCGGCCATTCCTGGGGCACCATCGTGTCCCTGGCGCTGGCGGTGCACGAGGGCGTCGACCTGCGCGGCCTCGTGCTGCTCTCCGGCTACTACTATCCGGGCCGCAGGACCGACGTGACGCTGATCGCGCCCCTCGCCGTGCCCGGCCTCGGCGACGCGGCCCGCGCCCTGGTGCCGGGGGCGGTCGGGCAGATGCTGGCGCCGAAGGTGTTTCGCCACGTGTTCAAGCCGCAGGCGGTGCCGGCCCGGTTCACCGCGCGCTTCCCCGTCGCGCTCTCGCTCTCGGCGACGCAGGGACGCGCGAGCGCCGAGGACACCGCCAGCATGAACACCGCCGTCGCCCTGATGCAGCCCCGCTACGCGGCTCTGAGGCTGCCGGTGGCGATCCTGTCGGGCGATGCCGACGCCGTCGTCGATCCGGCCGAGCAATCCTGCCGCCTGCACGCCGAGCTGGCGGGCAGCACCCTCACCCTGCTGCCCGGCCAGGGCCACATGATCCACTACTCGTCGAAGGCCCGGATCCTGCGGGCGGTCGAGGCGCAGATGGCGCTCAACGGCCGAACCCTGGCCTGGCGTTCGCGATGAGCGGTCCCAGCACGTCGGCGACGCCGGTGAGCGTGATCTGGGTGCCGACGCAGAGGAGCAGGAAGGCGGCGAGCCGCCCGAGCACCCGCGCCCGGGCGTGGCCGAGGCGCTCCACCAGCCGGTCGGCGGAGGCGTAGGCCGCGAGCACCATCGCGGCGATGACGAGGGAGGCGGCGGACGCGCCGGCGAGGTAGGCGATCCGGTCCGCCCCGCCCTCCGGCCGGCCGGCGCCGAGCGCGATCGCCACCGCGATGGTGCCGGGCCCGGTGGTGAAGGGCAGCGTCAGGGGGAAGAACGCCACCTCGGCGAGCGCGGCGGGCTCGGGGCCGGCCTCGCCGCCCTGAACCGGCTCGGCCTGGGCGGTCTTGCGGGCCTCGCGCTGCTCGGGCGCGGCGAGCAGATTCCAGGCCTGCGCCGCCACGACGAGGCCGCCGGCGATGCGAAGCGCCGCGAGCGAGATGCCGAAGAAGCTCAGGACCGAAGCCCCGGCCCAGAGCGAGACCAGCATCACGGCGGCGGCGTAGACGCCGATGCGGCGCGACAGCCAGGTACGGTCGGCGTGGCTGCGCCCGGCGGTGACCTGCGCGAAGATCAGCGCCGCGCCGGGCGGATTGACGATCGAGAACAGGGCCGAGAAGGCGAGGAGGAAGCTCTGGAGCGCGGCCTCCGCACCCGGGAACGGCATCACGCGCCCCCCGGCACGGGGGCGGGCACCGGCACCGGCGCCAGCACCCGGGGCCTCAGGCGCGCCGTCCGGCGGGCCTGGACCGCGACAGGACGGTGCAGCTGCTTCGTCGCCTCGACCACGTGCAGGCCGGCGAAGGGCAGGGACAGGCCGGTGCCGACCCGCTCCCAGGCGCTCGCGGTGCGCAAGGTGAGCCAGCCCTCGACGGGGGGCACGTAGAGCGTCTCGGCCCAGTCCTCGGGCGAGAACAGCGTGTCGCGCATCAGGCGGCCGAGCTGCGAGCGGCTGTAGGGCTGGCCGTGGCCGAAGGGCGTGGCGTCGCGCCGCGCCCACAGGCCGCGGCGGTTCGGCACCGCGACGATCAGCCGGCCGCCCGGGGTCAGCACGCGCCAGACCTCCTGCATCAGCTCGGCCGGGCTCTCCACCGCCTCGATGGCGTGGACCAGCAGCACCCGGTCGAGGGCGGCGTCGGGCAGCGGCATCATCGTCGGGTCGACGAGGCAGGAGGCCGAGCGGCCCGAGCCCGGCCATTGCGTCACCCCTTGCGTCGCCGGCATGAAGGCCAGCGTCCGCTCGGCGGCGTGGCGCACCGGCCCGAGATACGGCACCGCGTAGCCGAGCCCCATCACCCGCAAGCCCGAGACCGAGCCGAGCATGCGGTGGACCGTGCGGCCGACGAGCCGCTGCGCCACCGCCCCGAGGGGGCTGGCGTAGAAGGCGCGCAGGTCGGTGACGTCGAGGCTCATCGGTTCTCGGGGCGTGCGGCGCGAAAAAACGCCGTCGGGGCCATCAATGGGGAGTGGCGCGAAGCGCGGCAAGGCGTCAACCCGGCAAGGACCCGCGTGCTCCCCGCTATTCGCCGCCGACCAACTCGCGCGGCGGCCGCACTGCCCTATCTTCCGGCGGCGAGACCGCGTTTGGAAAGAGGCGCCGCCATGGCCGAGATCCGCCCCGAGATCCGCACCTTCCGGTGCCGGAGCGACAATATCGGCGTGCTGATGCGCGACCCCGAGACCGGCGCCTGCGCGGCGATCGACGTGCCGGAGGCGGCGGCCGTCCTGCGCGCCCTCGACGAGACCGGCTGGCGCCTCACCGACATCCTGGTCACCCACCGCCACGGCGACCACGTCGAGGGCATCCCGGAGGTCAAGGCGCGCACCGGCGCGCGGGTGACGGCGCCGGCGAAGGCCGGCTCGGCCGTGCCGCAGGTCGACGCCACGGTGCGCGAAGGCGACGTGGTGACGGTGGGCTCGTTCGCGGCGGCCGTGTGGGAGACGCCCGGCCATTGCGACGACCACGTCACCTACTGGTTCGAGGAGGCGGGCCTCGCATTCGCCGGCGACACCCTGTTCACCCTCGGCTGCGGCCGGGTGCTCGAGGGCCAGGCCCCGGCGCTGTGGCGCTCGCTGTCGCGCTTCCTGCCCCTGCCCGACGAGACCGTGATCTATTCCGGCCACGACTACGTCCTGTCGAACGCCCGCTTCGCGCTCGCCGCCGAGCCGGAGAACCAGAACCTCAAGGACCGGGCGGCGGTGGCCGAGAAGGCGAAGGCGGACGGCCGCTTCCTGGTGCCGACGACGTTGGGCGAGGAGAAGGCCACCAACCCGTTCCTGCGCGCCACCGAGCCGGCGCTCGCCCGCGCCGTCGGCATGGAGCCCGGCGCCGACCCGGCGGCGGTGTTCACGGCGCTGCGCGAGTGGAAGAACCGGTTCTGACGACCATGCAAAACCTGACCGCATCAGAGGTCGTGCGCCTGCTCGACCTCAAGCCCCATCCGGAGGGCGGGCACTATCGCGAGACCTTTCGCGATTCCCGCGAGATCGACGGGCGCCCGGCCTCGACGGCGATCTACTACCTGCTCGACATCGGCGAGACCTCGGAATGGCACCGGGTCGACGCGACCGAGGTGTGGCTGTGGCATGCAGGCGCCCCAATGGTGATCACCACCAGCCCCAACGGCCACGACGCCGAGGCGCGCCATCTCGGCCCCGACCTCGCCCGGGGCCACCGGCCGCAGATCGTGGTGCCGGCCCATCACTGGCAGACGGCGACCAGCCTCGGGGCCTGGACGCTGGTGAGCTGCACCGTGGCGCCGGGCTTCCGGTTCGAAGGGTTCGAGATGGCGCCGCCGGATTGGCGGCCGATGCCAAGGGGGTGAGAGTTTTTGTTGAGTGGGTCTCGTGCTGCGAACGCTCGCTACGGGTGGGGAGCGGACACCCGCCCGGCGGGATCAGTGATCCTTGGCGGTCGCTGGCGGCTGCATGAACTCAATCGTCGCGCCGTCAGGACCAACGGCGTAGATCACCCGCGTTCCAGCCCGCGCACCGCTCGCGATCGGTTGCGGCGTGCCTTGCGCCTTCCAGCCGTAGGCGGAAATCCGCATCAGGAGCGCGTCGATGTCATCGACCACAAGGGCCAGATGCGCGAAGCCCGGGTCGAACGGCTTGGCTGGCACGCTTGGTCGGTCCGGACCCTGATACTCCAGGAGTTCGATCGTCTGATCCGCCAGCGAAACGATCGCGAGGCGCACCTTCGCCCCATGCGCTCCGGTGACCTGACCGAGGAACTCGCCCCCCATCTCGCCCGTCCGCACGAGGCGTGCGCCGAGCCCATCGATCCAGAACCGAAGTGCCTCGTCGAGGGAGCCGACCGCGAAGCCGACATGATCGGCGCGCTGCACATGGATGCTCGTGTGTTCCGTCATGCAGGACGTTCTATCGGCAAAGGGGCCGCTCGTCCGCAATGGGTCGCGAGCAAACCTCAAGGCCGCGTCAATTCGAACGCATACCCGCGGTGCGCTATCGCCCCTCCGCCACCGCCTCCCGCCTTACCCCCGCCCGCGTCGCCACCAGCGCCCCGGCCACGATGAGCCCGCAGGCCAGCGCCAGCGACCACGTCGCCGGCGCGTAGCCCGCGGCAACCAGGATCAGGGTCGAGAGCACCGGCGCGGCGTAGGAGCCGACGCCGAGGAGGCGGATGTCGCCGCGCTTGACGCCGATGTCCCAGAGGTAGAACGCCGCCCCGACCGGGCCGAGGCCGAGCGCCGCGACCGCCGCCCATTGCGCCGTCCCTTGCGGCCACACCGTGCGCTCGAAGGCGAGGTGGCAGACGAGGCTCAAGGCGGCGGTGGCGAGGCAGAAGCCCGCGACCGCGTCGGTCGGCACCGCGCCGACCCGGCGCGACAGCACCGAGTACCCCGACCACACGAAGGCGCAGGCAAAGGCCGCGACGTAGCCCGGCACGGCGCCGGCCTCGAAGCTGAGCGAGCCGCGGCCGAGGAACAGCGCCACCACGCCGGCGAGCCCGAGAAGCGCCCCGCCGACATGGGTGGCGCGCAGCCCCCCCTCTCCCGGCAGCAGGGCGGAGAACAGGACGATCAGGAGCGGCCAGAGATAGTTGAGGAGCCCGGCCTCTGCCGGCGGCGCGAGGCGCAGGGCCGCGAAGTAGAGCGCGTGGTAGCCGAACAGCCCGCCGACTCCGAGCGCCCAGACCGCGAGCGGCTGGCGCAAGGCGGACAGCCCCGAGGGCCGCACGATCCAGCTGGCGCAGCCGAGGAGGCCGCCGACCAGGAAGGTCATGGCGGCGAGCTGGAACGGCGGCACCGCGCCGGAGGCGGCGGTGAACAGGGCGAGCAGCGACCAGAGCAGGATGGCGCCGGAGCCGATCAGGGTGGCGGAGCGGACGGTCATGGCAGGGGCCTAGCACGCCAGGGCCTGCCGGCTCACCCCGAAATCGGATAGGACACTGCATCCGCCAGAGGAGCGCGCCCTGATCGAACTCGCCCCCGGCCTGATCCACTATCCCGGCTACCTCGACGCCGCGGCGCAAGCAGCCCTCGCCGACGACCTCGCGATCGTGCTGCGCGAGGCGCCGCCCTTCACGCCGCGGATGCCGCGCACGGACAAGCCGTTCTCGGTGCGGATGACGAATTGCGGCCCCCTCGGCTGGGTCTCCGACCGGGCGGGCTACCGCTACCAGGCGACGCACCCCGAGACCGGCCGGCCCTGGCCGGCGATGCCGGCGGCGGTGACGCGGGCCTGGGCCGAGCTCGCCGGCTGTCCGGCGGAGCCCGAGGCCTGCCTCGTCAACCTCTACGCCCCCGTGACCCGGATGGGCCTGCACCAGGACCGGGACGAGGCGGAGTTCTCGGCCCCCGTCCTGTCGCTGTCCCTCGGGGCGACCGCGCTCTTCCGCTACGGCGGCCTCCAGCGCGCCGACCCGACCCGCTCGGTGCGGCTCGCCTCCGGCGACGCGCTGGTGATCGGCGGACCCTCGCGGCTGATCTTCCACGGCGTCGACCGCCTCATCCCGGCCGACCTGCTGGCGCCCGGGCCGGCCCTGCCCGGGGCGGTGGCAGCGGGCGGGCGCCTCAACCTGACCTTGCGGCGCGTCTCGGCGATCCGCCCCGCTTGACAGACCGGCGCGCACGGCCGACGCATCCGGCGAAGTCCCGAGACCCCGCCCGATCCCGGACGGCCCTCGCCAACCCAGAGACGAGCCTGATGCCGACGAGTCCCCTGTCGCTGCGCATTCGTTCGGTCCGCGTGCGTTCCTTGTCGCTGCGCGTGCTCGCGCTCCTCTCCCTCCTGGTCGCGCTGCCGGCCGGGGCGATGGCCGCCGATCCGGTCTACCCGCCGGGCTCGCGCTTCGGCTTCGAGCCGGCCAAGGACATGGTGGTGTCGCGCCGCTTCACCGGCTTCGAGCGGCCGGCCGGCGGCGCCACGGTCTCGGTGGTCGAGCTGCCGCCCCAGGCCTACAAGGACCTCACCGCCAACTTCACCGACGAGAACCTGAAGAGCCAGGGCCTCGTGGTGAAGACCCGCGAGACCCTGAAGCTCGCCGACGGCCGCGAGGGCCTGCTGTTCACCGGCGAGCAGCCGATCGAGCAGCCCGCCGGCACGCCGGCGCTGCACAAGTGGGTCTTCCTCGTCTCGGACCCGACGGTCACCGGCATCATCATCGGCCAGACCCTGCCGGCGGCCGAGTCCGACGAGGCGATGCGCGCGATGCTGACCAGCGTGCGGGTGCGCCCGGCCCTCACCCTCGACCAGCAGGTCGCGGCCCTGCCGTTCCGGGTCACCGAGACCGCGGGCTTCCGCCCGGTGCGGGTGCTCGGCGGCAACTCGGTGCTCTACACCGACGGGCCGAAGGACCAGATGATGAGCCTGGAGCAGCCGATCCTGGTGCTCGCCGAGGCGGTGCAGCCGGCCCCGTCGGCCGAGCAGCGCGACGCCTTCGCCAAGGCCGCGCTGTACTCGAACCAGACGATGAAGGACTTCGCGATCGAGCGCTCGCAGAGCTTCCGCCAGAACGGCGCCGACTGGCACGAGATCGTGGCGCGGGCCGTCGACGTGCCGTCGGGCGCGCCGGTGGTGGTGTCGCAGACCATCCGCTTCCAGCCCGACGGCTATTTCCGCGCCGTCGGCGTGGTGCGCGCCCAGGACCGCGAGGCGGTGCTGCCGCGCTTCCGCAAGGTGGTGGACGCGATCGCGTTCTGAGTGGGCCTGTTTGCGAGAGACCACCGATGTCGCTCGACGGTCTTTCCACCCTCCATCGTCATTCCGGGGCCGCGCAGCGGAGCCCGGAATCCAGAACCGCAGGGGTCGAAGAACAAAGCGGTCCGCTCTCCGCCGGCTCCTGAACCGTCAGCGGTTATGGATCCCGGGCTCCGCTGCGCGGCCCCGGGATGACGCGGAGGGTACGAAATCCCTGGAGGCGACGGCCCACCCGGACGACCGCGATGGAACTCAAGTGGATCGAGGACTTCCTGAGCCTCGCCGAGACGCGCAGCTTCTCGCGCTCGGCGGAGGCCCGCGCCGTCACCCAGTCGGCGTTCAGCCGGCGCATCCGCTCGCTCGAGGTCTGGCTCGGCACCGCGCTCCTCGACCGCAGCACCTACCCGATCACGCTCACCGCCGACGGGCGCCAGTTCCTCGAGACCGCCGAGGAGGTGGTGCGGCTCCTCACGCTCAGCCGAGCCGATTTCCGCGCCCGCAGCGACGGCGCCGGGCTGCCGGTGGTGACGATCACGACGCTGCACTCGCTCTGCCTGTCGTTCCTGCCGCGCTGGCTCGGGCGCATCCGTGACGCGCTGGGACCCGTGGCGAGCCGGGTGCTGCCGGACAACTTCAACATCTGCGTCCAGGCCCTGGTCGAGGGCGGCTACGACCTGCTCCTGACCTACCACCACCCGGGCATCCCGATCCCGCTCGATCCCGAGCGCTATCCCTGCCGGGTCGTCGGGCGCGACAGCCTGGCGGCGGTGGCCTCCCCGCGCGGGCTGGTGCCGGATGCGCGCGGCCGGCTGCCGCTGCTGCAATATTCCCGCGGCTCGTTCCTCGGGCGGCTGGCCGGCATCGCGCAATCCGCCGAGGACGCGCCGGCGACCTACCCGGTCCACACCAACGAGAACTCGATGGCCGAGGCCCTGCGCTCGATGGCGCTCGGCGGCCACGGCATCGCTTGGCTGCCGCGCAGCCTGGTGGCACCCGAGATCCGCGCCGGGGCGCTCACGGTCATCGGCCGCGAGATGCCGATGGACATCCGGCTCTACCGCAGCGCCGAGCGCCACCGCTCCTTCCTCGACGAGGTCTGGGCCGTCGCGGCGGAGGACCCGCCAAACTATTCGGATGCGGAATAGTTCCTGGCAAACATAGCATTGGCGCGGTGCCGCGGCCGGGATTATCCCGCCGCCATCCGGTGACGGCGCCGCGGTTAACCACGGAAATCGCCCCGTCCCCGGCCACAACCGCCCCTCCGACGCGGCCCTGCCGCCTGCGCGCCGCCTGGCGCGCCGGCTCGCGGCCGCGCGCCAGACATCCGCCAGGAGCCCGCCTTGACCGCCGAAGCGACCCGCATCGAACACGACCTTCTCGGCGACCGGGAGGTGCCTCGTTCCGCCTATTACGGCATCCACACCCTGCGCGCCGTCGAGAATTTTTCGATCACCGGCACGACGCTCGCGACCTGCCCCGACCTGATCCGGGCGCTCGCGGCGATCAAGCAGGCGGCGGCGCTCGCCAACCGCGAGCTCGGGCTGCTGGACGACGAGCGCTGCGACGCCATCGTGGCGGCCTGCCTCGAGATTCGCGGCGGCGCCCTGCACGACCAGTTCGTGGTCGACCAGATCCAGGGCGGGGCCGGCACCTCGACCAACATGAACGCCAACGAGGTGATCGCCAACCGGGCGCTCGAACTGCTCGGCAGCCCGCGTGGCGATTACGGCCGGCTGCACCCGAACGAGCACGTCAACATGGGGCAGAGCACCAACGACGTGTACCCGACGGCGCTCAAGATCGCCGGGATCGGGGCGATCCGCCGCCTCGTCGACGCGATGGCCGCCTTGCGCGCGAGCTTCGAGGCGAAGGCGCACGAGTTCCGCGACGTGCTCAAGATGGGCCGCACCCAGCTCCAGGACGCGGTGCCGATGACGCTCGGCCAGGAATTCGGCACTTATGCCCGGATGCTCGCCGAGGACGAGGCGCGCCTCGGCGAGGCCGAGCTGCTGATCCGCGAGATCAACCTCGGCGCCACCGCGATCGGCACCGGCATCACCGCCCATCCGCTCTATGCCGGCCTCGTGCGCGAGCGGCTCTCGACCATCACGGAGATCCCGCTCGTCACCGCGGAGGACCTGGTGGAGGCGACACAGGATTGCGGCGCCTTCGTGCAGGTCTCGGGCGTGCTCAAGCGCGTCGCCGTGAAGCTGTCGAAGACCTGCAACGACCTGCGCCTGCTCTCCAGCGGTCCTCGGGCGGGCTTCAACGAGATCAACCTGCCGGCGCGCCAGGCCGGCTCCTCGATCATGCCCGGCAAGGTCAACCCGGTGATCCCGGAAGTCGTCAACCAGGTCGCCTTCGAGGTGATCGGCAACGACGTCACCATCACCTTCGCGGCGGAAGCCGGCCAGCTCCAGCTCAACGCCTTCGAGCCGGTGATCGCCTACAGCCTGTTCCGCAGCCTCGCGCATCTCGAGGCGGCCTGCCGTACCCTCGACGTCCATTGCGTGCGCGGCATCACGGCGAACCGCGAGCGCCTGCGCGCCAGCGTCGAGAACTCGATCGGGATCGTCACCGCGCTCAATCCCTATATCGGCTATCGCAACGCCACGGCGATCGCCATGGAGGCGCATGCCACGGGCCGGGGCGTCTACGACCTCGTGCTCGAGAAGCGGCTGATGGCCAGGGACCAGCTCGACCGGGTGCTCCAGCCCGACCGGCTCACGCGCCCGCAGGCCCTGACGGCCATCTGATCCCGCGATCGATCGCACGGACGGAAACGCCAGACATCCGCGGGAAACCTCGGGCGCGCTCATCTCGCGCCCGGGGTCCTTCCCGCGCATCCGTTCACCCCTGGGAGGAACACGAACAATGGCACAGGTTGAATCGACCAAGAACTCGGGCCGGCTGACGCTCTATACCGGGATCGGGCTCGCCTTGGGCGTCGCCGTCGGCGCAGGTCTGCACGCCCTGGCGGGGAGCCCGGCCGAGGCCAAGGAGATCGCCGGGTACTTCACCATCGGCACCGACATCTTCCTGCGGCTCATCAAGATGATCATCGCGCCGCTGGTCTTCGCCACCATCGTGTCGGGCATCGCGAGCTTCGGCGACACCAAGGCGGTCGGGCGGGTCGCCGGCCTCGCCATGGGCTGGTTCCTCACCGCCTCGATCGTCTCGCTCTCGCTCGGCTTCCTCGTCGCCAACATCTTCCAGCCCGGCGCCAGCCTCGGCCTGCCGCTGCCGGATGCCGGCGCGCAGACCGGCCTCAAGGCCGCCTCGATCAACCTGCGCGAGTTCATCACCCACGTCTTCCCGACGAGCATCGTGTCGGCGATGGCGACGAACGAGGTGCTGCAGATCCTGGTCTTCTCGGTGTTCTTCGGCTCCGGCCTCAGCGCGATCGACCGGCGTTACGCCGACCCGATGGTGCACATGCTGAACGGGCTCGCTCAGGTGATGTTCAAGGTCACCGACGCGGTGATGAAGGTCGCGCCGCTCGCGGTCTTCGCCGCCATGGCCTCGGTCGTCACCATCCAGGGCCTCGGCGTGCTGATCGATTACGGCAAGTTCATCGCCGTGTTCTACCTCGGCCTCGCGGTATTGTGGGCGCTCCTCATCGGCGCCGGCTGGCTCGTGCTCGGCACCAGCGTCGTGCGGTTGCTGCGCCTCCTGCGCACCCCGATGATCGTCGCCTTCTCGACGGCGAGCAGCGAGGCCGCCTTCCCCCGCACCGTCGAGGTGCTGGAGAAATTCGGCGTGCGGCCCCGCGTCACCGGCTTCGTGCTGCCGCTCGGCTACTCGTTCAACCTCGACGGCTCGATGATGTACCAGGCCCTGGCCTCGCTGTTCATCGCCCAGGCCTTCGGCATCCATCTCGGCATCACCGAGCAGCTGACCATGCTGCTCGTCATGATGGTGACGAGCAAGGGCATCGCCGGCGTGCCGCGCGCCTCGCTGGTGGTGGTGGCCGCGACCGTGCCGATGTTCGGCCTGCCGGCCGCCGGCATCCTGCTCATCATGGGCGTCGACCAGATCCTCGACATGGGCCGCACCGTCACCAACGTCCTCGGCAACGGGCTCGCCACCGCCGCGGTCGCCCGCTGGCGGGGCGAGATGGACGAGGGGACGGACGAGGCGGTGGCAGCGCCCGCTGCCGTCGCGATGCCGGCCAGCAAGGCGGCGTGAAGGAGGCTGGCGGTCGTCGATGACGGCCGATCCGATGACCTCACTCTTCGAAGCCCGTTCTATGCGGGCTGCGGGACTTGAAACCCGCACTGTCATCCCGGGCTCGCCAGAGGCGAGAACCCGGGATCCATCACCGCTGACGGTGCCGGATGAGGCGCCCGGCGCTCCTCATCTTCCTCAATCGTCAGCGGGTATCGATCCCGGGTTCCGCGGCTCGGCCCCGGGATGACACAGAGGATTTGATGACCGTCGGCCGGAACGCGCCCGCCGGTCCGCCCTACCCCACCCCCGCCAGCACCTCGACGACCTTCTCGGGGTTCGGCACCTCGACGTCGTGCGGGACTGCCAGCTCGCGGTACTGCCATCCGGCCTTGGCCTTCGCCCGCTGCCGGCTCGGCTCGATGGAGGCCAGAGCCGGGTTGGTGTAGGCGACGTAGGTGACCGGCAGGCCGGCGCCCGCCGGCTTCGTCAGTCGCACCGGACTCTCGTAGGTGCCGATCGGGTGCGGCCGCAGGCGCTGCATGAACCAGTCCTTGGCCGGCCCTGCGGGAATCGGAAAGGCCTCCGGGCCGGGCACCGGCAGCGCCACGCCCGCGCCCTGCTCCAGCGCCACCTTGCGCCGGGCGTCCGCCATGCCGGCGGGCAGGATCGTGAAGGCGGTGTCGCCGTTCTCGGGGATCAGCGCGTCGAGGTAGACGATGTGGCGGATCCGGTCGGTCATCCGGTCGGCGACTCCGGTGACCGCCATGCCGCCGTAGGAATGCCCGACCAGGACGATGTCGCGCAGGTCCTCCAGGGCGATCAGGCTCGCCACGTCCTCGATGTGGGTGTCGACCGTGATCTGGCGCGACAGGAGGTGGCTGCGCTCGCCGAGCCCGGTCTGCGTCGGCGTGTAGACCCGGTGGCCCTGTTGCCGCAGGCCGGCGGCGACGTCGCGCCAGATCCAGCCGCCGCCATAGGCGCCATGGACGAGCACGTAGGTCTTCGGGGCGGCGCCCTGCGCCTGCGCGGCGCCCGACGCGAGGGCGGCGGCACCGAGGGCGGAGACGCCCGCCAGGGCGGTTCTGCGGTTGACGGTCATGCCGTGGTTCCTCCCGATATGGTTCTTGCCGATATGGTTCTTGCCGGTGTGGTTCTTGCCGGTGTTCGGTCTTGAGAGCGTTGTAACGGCCCCGCGTCCCAAATCCATCGGCCAAGCTCCATGGCGAGGGCATGCGTGGGTTGCGGCTCGCGCCCGGCGCCCGCGGTGCTATGGAGGGAGCACCGAGACATTTCCCCCGACACGAGGGCACGCCCGACCGATGACCCACGCGGAGACCACCCCACCGGACCTCTCGGCCACGCTGTCGCCGCGGATGCGCGGCATCGGCACGAGCCAGATCGGCCTCGTCGCCGACCGCGGCCGGGACGATCCCGAGGTGGTCAAGCTGTGGATCGGCGAGGGCGACCTGCCGACGCCGCCCTTCATCGTCGAGGCGGCCCACAAGGCCATGCTGGCGGGGCATACCCGCTACGCCACGTCGCTGGGCCTGCCGCGCCTGCGGGAGGCCCTGAGCGCCTACCACGCCCGACACTGGGACGTGGACGTGCCGCCCGAGCGCTTCGCCGTCACCGCCGGCGGCATGAACGCGATCATGCAGGCGGCCCAAGCCCTGCTGGAGCCCGGCGACGAGATCATCATCCCCTCCCCGGCCTGGCCGAACCTTGCGGAAGCCGTGCGCATTACCGGCGGTGTGCCGGTGACGGTGCCCTACCGGGTGCAAGGGGACGGGCGCTTCGCCCTGCCGCTCGCCGACATCGAGGCGGCGATCACCCCGCGCACCCGCGTCATCGTGGTGAACTCGCCCTCGAACCCGACCGGCTGGATCATGCCGCTCGACGAGATGAAGGCGCTTCGCGATCTCGCCCGGGCGCGCGGCCTGTGGATCATCGCCGACGAGGTCTACGCCCACTTCACCTACGGCAACGCCATCGCGCCGTCCTTCCTGCAGATCTGCACCGAGGACGACCGGCTGGTCGTCACCAACACCTTCTCGAAGAACTGGGCGATGACCGGCTGGCGCGCCGGCTGGCTGATCGCCCCGCGCGGGCTCGGGCCCACCTTCGCCAAGCTCGGCCAGTACAACACCACCTCGATCCCGACCTTCATCCAGCACGCCGCCGTGACGGCGCTCGAGGAAGGCGACGGCTTCATCCGCCAGATGGTCGCGCGCTGCGCCGAGAGCCGCGAGATCCTGGTCGCCGGCCTCTCGCGGCTCCCCGGCGTCACCGTGTCGGTGCCGGAGGGCGCGTTCTACCTGATGGCTCGGGTCGCCGGACCCGGCACCCCGCGCCCCGAGGAGACCAGCCTCGGCCTCGCCTTCCGGCTCCTCGAGGAGGCGAAGGTCGGCGTCGCGCCCGGCACCGCCTTCGGGCCGGAGGGCGAGGGCTTCGTCCGCCTGTGCTTCGCCATCAGCCCCGGCCTCGCCCGGGAGGCGGTCGCCCGCCTCACCCCCGTCCTCGGCCGCTGACGGGAGCGCTGTCGATGTCCGAACCGATCGCCTTCCTGGGCAACCTCGACGCGGAGGAGGAGGCCGACTTCCTGGCGGCCCTGTCCGCGGCGATGCCCGAGGAGACCATCCGGCCGTTCCGGACCCTGGACGCGCAGGAGCGCGCCGGTATCCGGATCGCGATCGTCGCCAATCCCGATCCGGCCGAGGTGGCGCTGCTGCCGAACCTCGCCTGGATCCACAGCCTGTGGGCCGGGGTCGAGCGTCTGGTGCGCGATCTCAAGGGCAGCGGCGTGCCGATCGTCCGCCTGATCGACCCCGAGCTCGCCCGCACCATGGCCGAGGCGGTGCTGGCCTGGACCTACTACCTCCAGCGCGACATGCCGGCCTACCGGCGCCAGCAGGAGGCCGGGACCTGGCGCCAGATCGCCTACCGGCCGCCGGCCGAGGTCGCCGTCGGGCTCCTCGGCCTCGGGGCGCTCGGGAGCGCGGCGGCCGGGCGCCTGGCGGGAGCGGGCTTCCGGGTCGCGGCCTGGAGCCGCTCGCCCAAGGAACTGCCTCCCGGAGTGACCGGATTTTCCGGGCCGGACGGCCTGGCGGGCCTGCTCGCGGAAAGCGACATCGCCGTCTGCCTGCTGCCGCTGACCGACGAAACGCGGGGCCTCCTCGATGCCGGGCGGCTCGCCGCGATAAAGCCGGGGGCGGCGCTGATCAATTTCGGCCGCGGGCCGATCGTCGCGACCGATGCGCTCCTCGCCGCCCTCGATCGGGGCCAGCTCTCGCACGCGGTGCTCGACGTGTTCGAGGTCGAGCCGCTGCCGCCCGATTCGCCCCTGTGGCGCCATCCCGGGGTGACCGTGCTGCCGCACATCTCCGGCCCGACCACCCCGGCGAGCGCGGCCGCGATCGTCGCCGGCAACGTGCGCGCCTATCGCGGCACGGGGCGGATCCCGGCCGCCGTGGACGTGGCGCGGGGCTACTGAGGGCTTGGTCGATCGGCCCCCGCAGCCTCGTCAGCCCTCCGGGTCATGGCAGGTCCGCTGCCTCGGTCTCGCCGTCGAGGCCCCGCCCCGGGCCCGTCGCGCCTCCCCCATCCCGCATGCCGGACATTCCGCGGTCCGGCCGGGTGGCCGCCGGTGCACCCGGCGCAGATTTCGGGCGTTGGCCGAGGCGACGCACCGGGGGATCCGCGCATGGGCAATCGTGACATCGTCGTCATCGGCGGTTCGTCGGGGGCGACGACGCCGCTGCGGACGATCCTCGGCGCCCTGCCGGCGGACTTTCCCGCCGCCCTGTTCGTCGTGCTGCACATTCCCGCCCGCAGCCTCGGCCTGCTCGCGACCGTGACCGCCGCGGCAGGCCGCCTGCCGGTCCGCGCGGCGGTCGACGGCATGGCGATCCGGCCCGGCACCATCACCCTCGGCGTGCCGGACCACCACCTCATCCTGACCGAGACCGGGATCCGGCTCGGGCGCGGGCCGCGCGAGAACATGGCGCGGCCCTCCATCGACCCGCTGTTCCGCTCGGCGGCCGCGGCCTACGGGCCCCGGGTCATCGGCATCCTGCTGAGCGGCCTGCTCAACGACGGCGCCTCGGGCCTGGAGGCGATCAAACGCTGCGGCGGCCTCACGCTGGTGCAGGATCCCGCCGACGCCCTGGCCGACGAGATGCCGCGCAGCGCCCTCGAGGCCCTGGAGGTCGACCTCACCCTGCCGGCCGCCCGCATCGGCGACGTGCTGTCGGAGCTGGTGCGCGATCCCGCCGGGCCGCCGCTGCCGGTCTCGCCGGAGCTTCGCCTCGAGGTCGACATCGCGGCGGGCGAGCGCATCGACAGCGACGTGCTGCGCCGCCTCGCCGATCCAGCGCCGATCACCTGCCCGCAATGCGGCGGCGTCCTCTCGCAAATGCGCAACGCCCGGCCCCTGCGGTTCCGCTGCCAGGTCGGCCACGCCTACTCGGCCGAGGCGGTGGCCAAGGAGCAGGAGAATGCCGTCGACGAGGCGATGCGGGTGGCCCTGCGCATCGTCGAGGAGCGGGCGGAGCTCGTCCGGCGCATGGCCCGGGACGCGCGCGAGGCCGGGCGCACCGCCGTCGCCGCGATGTACGAGGAGCGCGCCGCCGAGTACCGCCGCTACGCCGAGACGATCCGCAAGGCGGTCCTCCTCAAGATGCCCTCGCCCGAGCCCTCGGGCGACGAGGGCGCGCAGGAAGCCTGACGCGGCCTCACCCCGCGACCGCGGCGCGGGCCGCCTCGATCAGGTCGCCGGCCAGCGCCTCGTCGTCGACCGCCCGGGCGAGGACGACCGCGCCGACGAGGGTCGAGAGCTGCGCCAGAGACCGCTGCCGGCGGCGCTCCTTGGATGCCCTGGGGGTCAGGTCGGCGAGGAGCCCGGCGAGGTGCCGGACGCCGTGGCTGAAGCGCGCCCGCACGGCGCTGCCCGGGGGCTCGCGCGCGACGTCGTTGGCGAGCGCCGCGAGGGGGCAGCCCCGGCCGGGGGTCCGGACGTGCTCGGCCGAGAGGTAGTTCGCGACGAGGGCGTCGAGCACCCCGCGGTACTCCTCGGCGAGGGCCGCGTCGAACGCCTCGACCGCGAGCGCGTCCTTGCTGGCGAACTGGCCGTAGAATCCGCCATGGGTGAGGCCGGCCGCCGCCATGATGTCGGCGACGCCGACGCCGTGCAGGCCCCGCTCACGGAACAGCGCCGCCGCCACCTCCACCACCCGCTGACGATTGAGCTTGGCCTGCTCCTGCGAGACTCTCGGCATCCTCGCCTCCTTGGCTTCCAGCGGCTTCATATATGCCGTGCGTCATGCATCGCGCGTTCCATGGCGGGAGACCCGCCTCACGGCGAGACCGGCGCCCCGACCGCTTCGTGAGGTGCGGGCGCCGCCGCTTCGTCCGGCCGGCGGACCCGGAACCACAGGGCGTAGAGGGCCGGCAGGAACAGCAGGGTCATGAGCGTGCCGACGCCGACGCCGCCGATCAGCACGTAGGCGAGCGCCCCCCAGAACACCGAGTGGGTGAGCGGGATGAAGGCCAGCATCGCGGCGGCCGCCGTCAGGATGACGGGCCGGGCCCGCCGCACGGTCGATTCGACGATCGCCTCGTAATCCGACAGGCCCGCCGCGCGGTCGTGGTGGATCTGGTCGACGAGGATCAGGGTGTTGCGCATCAGGATCCCCGACAGCGCGATCAGCCCGAGGATCGCGTTGAAGCCGAAGGGCTGGTGGAAGATCAGCAGCGTCGGCGCGGCGCCCACCAGGCCGAGCGGGGCGGTGGCGAACACCATGAACATGGTGGTGAACGAGCGCACCTGGATCATGATCACGGTGAGCGTCACGATCAGCATCAGGGGGAAGACCGCCACCAGCGAGGCCATCGCCTTGGCGCTCTCCTCCACCGCCCCCGCATTGTCGATGCGGTAGCCGGCCGGCAGCCGGGCCTTGATCGGATCGAGGAGCGGCGCGACCTCGGCGTGGACATCCGGCGGCTGCCTGCCGTCGACGACGTCGCCCTGGACGCGGATATACGTGTCCCGGTTGTAGCGCTTGAGCACCGCATCCTCGCTGCGGCTCTCCAGCCGCGCGACCTGCGACACCGGCACCTGGCGCCCGTCCTTCGTCGCCAGCGTCAGGTCGCCGATGTCGCCGAGCGAGCGCCGCTCCGGGCCGGGGCTGCGCAGGAGCACGTCGACCGAGCGCAGGTTCTCGCGCACCTGGGTCGCCGGCGTGCCGGTGAGGTAGCTCTGCAGCTGCTGGCCGGCCTCCTTCGGCGTCAGGCCGATCAGCCGCAGCCGCTCCTGGTCGAGGACGAGGCGCAGGGTCGGGGTCTTGTCGCCCCAGTCGAGGTGGACCATGCGCATGCTCGGGTTCGTGGCCATCGCGGCCGCCACCTCGGCGGCGATGCCGCGGACGACGTCGAGGTCGGGCCCGACCACCCGGAAGGCGACCGGGAAGCGCACCGGCGGCCCGAACACGATCTGGAGCACCCGCACCCGCGCCTCGGGGAAGCGGCCCTCGTCGACGAGCCGGCGCACCTTGCCCCTCAAGGCGTCGCGGGCCTGCGAATCGGCGGTCTGGACGACGATCTGCGCGAAGGCGGGATCGGGCAGTTCGGGATCGAACGAGAGCACGAAGCGCGGCATGCCCTGGCCGATATAGCTCGTGATCTCGCGCGCCTCCGGCAGCGCGCGCACCGCCGCCTCGACCCGCCTCACCGTCGCCTCGGTGGTGCTGAAGGCCGAGCCCGTCGGCAGCGTCACCTCGACGATCAGCTCGGCCCGCTCCGAGTTCGGGAAGAACTGCTTCTCGACCCGGCCCATGGCGACTACGGCGGCGGCGAACGACGCCACGGTGATGCCGGCCGCCAGCCACTTGTGGTCGACCGACAGCCGTACGATCCGGCGCAGGCGCGCGTAGTTCTTCGTCGCGTAGATCGCCTCGTGCCCGCCCTCGACGCGTCTGATGTTCGGCAGCAGCTTGACGCCGAGATACGGCGTGAAAGTCACCGCCACGATCCAGGACACGATCAGCGAGAACGAGACCACCCAGAAGATGTTGCCGGCATACTCGCCCGCTGTCGAGGCGGCGAAGCCGATGGGCAGGAAGCCCGCGATGGTGACGAGGGTGCCGGTGAGCATCGGCGCGGCGGTGGCGCTCCAGGCGTGGGTGGCGGCCGAGACCCGGTCGGCCCCCTCCTCCATGCGCACCACCATCATCTCGATGGCGATGATCGCGTCGTCGACGAGGAGCCCGAGCGAGATGATCAGCGCGCCGAGCGTGATCCGGTCGAAGTCGCGGCCGGTCAGCATCATCACCACGAACACCGCGGAGAGCGTCAGCGGCACCGCGAGCGCCACCACGATGCCGACCCGGAAGCCGAGCGCCACGAGGCTCACCACGATCACCACGCCGAGCGCGGTGAAGAACTTCACCATGAACTCGTGGATCGCCTCGTCGATGACCTTCGCCTGGTCGGTGATCTTGGTGAAGCGGATGCCGGCCGGCAGCGCGCGGTGGATCGCCGCCTCCTCGGCGTCCAGGCTCTCGCCGAGGGTGAGGCCGTTGAATCCCGGCTTCATCACCAGGCCGAGCATCAGCGCCGGCTCGCCGTCGTTGCGGATCGCGAAGGCCTTGGGGTCCTCGTAGCCGCGCCGGACCTCGGCGATGTCGCCGAGCTTGAGGCTGCGCTCGCCCGCCGCCACCGGCAGCTCGCGGATCGCCTCGAGCCCGTCGATGGCGCCGTCGAGCCGGAGATACACCCGCGGGCCGGTGGTCTCGACGAAGCCCGCCGGCGTGACGTCGTTCTGGTTGGCGAGGGAGGCCAGGAGCTGCTGGCCGGTGATGCCGAGCGTCGCGAGGCGCTGGTAGGAGATCTCGACGAAGATCTTCTGGGCCTGCTCGCCCAGGATGTTGATCTTCTCGACGCCCGGCAGCCGCAGCAGGCGCTGGCGCAGGTCCTCGGCCCGCGTCACGAGGTGGCGGTGCGGCAGGCCCTCGGCCTGGAGCGCGTAGAGGGCGAAGTAGACGTCCGAGAACTCGTCGTTGAACAGCGGCCCGAGCACCCCGCGCGGCAGGCTGGAGGCCTGGTCGGAGAGCTTCTTGCGCGCCTGGTAGAACTCCGCCTGCAGCCTGCCCGGCGGCATCGCGTCCCGGAAGAACACCTTCATCAGCATCAGGCCGGGCCGGACGGTGGTCTCGACGCGGTCGTAGTAGACGAGTTCCTGGAGGCGCTTCTCCAGCGGGTCGGCGACCTGGCGCTGCATCTCGTCGGTGGTCGCCCCGGGCCAGGCGGCCGAGACCGCCATGGTCTTGACCGTGAAGGCGGGATCCTCCGCCCGCCCGAGCTTCTCGAAGGCGAATACGCCCGCGCCGGTGAGCGCGATGATCAGGAACAGCGTGACCGCCCGCTCGCGGACGGCCAGCGCCGAGAGGTTGAAGCCGCTCATCGGGCCGCTCCCGTCGGGTCGGAGGAGGCCTGCGCCGTCGGGCCGAGGGGCGCTTGGCGCACCTCCTGCCCGGCCTTGAGCAGGTGGGCGCCCAGCGCGACGATCCGCTCGCCGGGGCTCAGGCCTGCGGCGATCTCGGCGCTCTCCTCCGACAGGCGGGCGACGACGACGGGCTGGGCCGCGACGGTGCGGGTGGTGGCGTCGTAGCGCCAGACGGCGGCGCCCTTGCCGGAATCGAACAGGGCGGCGAGCGGCACCTCGACGGAGGGCGGGCGGCCGCCGTCCGCCGCCCGCAGGCGGAGCGTCACGGTGGCGCCGAGCGGCGCATCCTCGCCGCCGCCCGACAGGATGTAGCGCGCCCGGTAGGTCCGCGTCGCCGGATCGGCGGTGGCGGACAATTCGCGCAGCCGCGCCGGATAGGTCGTCTCGCCCTCGGCGTAGAGGGTGGCGAGGGCCGCGCCTGTGGCGAGGCGCCGGCTTCCCTCGGGCAGGAACACCTCCGCCTCACGCGCCCCGTCCCGGGCCAGCCTGACGACGGTCTGGCCGGCCGCGACCACCTGGCCCGGCTCGCTCGGCACCTCCATGACGACGCCGTCGGCATCGGCCTGGAGCTCGGCATAGCCGGCCTGGTTCTCGATCTGGCTCGCCTGCGCCTCGGCGGCGGCGAACTGGGCGGCGGCGGCGTCCGCCGCGGCCTTGTTCTGGTCGTAGGCCTGCCGCGAGGTCCAGCCCTCGGCGACGAGCTTGCGGCTGCGCTCCTCGTCGGCCCGCGCCTTGACCATCTGGGCCCGGGCGGCCTCGACCGACGAGCGCGCGGCGGCGAGCGCGAGGGTGAAGTCGGTGCGGTCGAGGCGCATCAGGGCCTGCCCGCGCCGCACCTGCTGGCCCGGATCGACGAGGCGCTCGAAGATCTTGCCGCCGACGCGGAAGCCGAGGTTGCTCTCGGTGCGGGCCCGGACGACCCCGGTGTAGCGCGCGCTCACGCCCGCACCCGGCGCGACCGCGACGGTCTGGACCAGGGGCGGCTGCGGGGTGACGGCGGTCTCGGCCGGCGAGCACCCCGCCAGGGCGATCACTGCGGCCCCGAGCATCCATCGCGTGTCCATCGACCCTCTCCCCTCGATCGGTGACGGGGCTTTTATATGATGTTCAACATCTATTATGGCACCCGGCCGGCGTCAATGGCCCCGCGGGCCGGTGGACCGGCGGCAGGCGGAGGATCGGCGCGCCGCGCCCTTGTGGAGAACGGCCGAGGCTCGTACCACGGGTCGGACGTGCTCGACGGGAAGACCATCGCGTCGGCCGGGCGGGCCGCTCGCGTCCCGAGAGAGGCAGCGGCAGGGCGTCATGGACGGCAGAACGATGACGGCACCGAGCGTCGCGGCACTCCCGGCCGAGGGCGGCGAGATGGGCGCCGCTTTACGCGGGCACGACTGGGCGGGTTCGCCGCTCGGCGATCCCGCATCCTGGCCGTGCGCCCTGACGACCCTCGTTAACGTGATGCTCGCCTCCGACCAGCCGATCTTCGTCGCCTGGGGGCCTGAGCGGACGCTCCTCTACAACGACTGCTACGCAAGGCGCCTCGGCGACCGGCACCCGGCGGCGCTCGGGCGCGACTACCTCGAGGTGTGGCACGAGGCGCGGGCCGCCCTGGCGCCCCTCGTCGCGGAGGCCTGGTCCGGCCGGCCGGTCCATGCGGGCGCCCCGGCCGAGGAGCGCGATCTTTCGCCCTGCCGCCTCTCCCTGGTGCCGGTACGCGACGCGGCCGGGATGGTCGCGGGCCTCTACGGCACCTGCATCGCGGTCGCCGGAACGGCGCTCGGCGAGAGCCGGCAGCGGGAGGCGGAGGCCGTGCTGCGCGACAACGAGGAGCGGCAATCCTTCCTCCTCGACCTCAGCGACACGCTGCGGACCCTGACCTCGCCGACGGAGATCGCCGAGATCGCGTCCCGGCGCCTCGGCGAGCGGCTCGGCGCGAGCCGGGTCTTCTACGCCGAGATCGACGGCAGCCTGATGCGGGTCGAGCGGGAATACGTCCACGGGGTCGGCTCGATCGTCGGCGAGCACTCGCTCGCGGCGTTCGGCCCCGACCTCCTGACGGCCTACCGGGACGGCGCGGTCGTCGCCGTCGAGGACGTCGCCGGGGATACGCGGTTCAGCGACGAGGCCAGGTCCGGCCTCGGCAGCCGGCAGGTCGGCGCCTTCGTCGACGTCGTCCTGTTCCGGGAGGACGAGTGGGTCGGCCTCCTCGCCGTGCAGAGCGCGGTCCCGCGCGCCTGGACCACGGTCGAGGGCAACCTCATCCGGGACGTGGGCGAGCGCATCAAGGCGGCGATCGAGCGCGGCCGCGCCGAGTCGGCCCTGCGCGAGAGCGAGGCGCACCTCGCGGCGATCTTCGCCGGCGCCTCGGTCGGGCTGTCGGAGGTCACCGCCGACGGCCGCTTCCTGCGGGTGAACACCGAGCTGTGCCGCATCCTGGGACGCCCGGCCGAGGAGGTGCTGACGCTCGGCGTCCTCGACGTGACCGATGCCGACGACGTCGGGGCGAGCCTCGGGCGGCTCGCGCACGCCGTCGCGACGGGGCGCAGCGCGGCCTTCGACAAGCGCTACCGGCGCCCGGACGGTTCGGCGATCTGGGCGAGCAGCAGCATCCAGCGCCTCGACGACGCGCACGGGACGCTCAAGAACCTGCTGGTCGTGACCGCCGACCTGAGCCAGCGCAAGGAGGCCGAGCAGCGCCTCGCCGACAGCGAGCGCCGGCTCCAGGACCTGAACGAGACGCTGGAGCAGCAGGTCTCCGACCGCACGGCGGAGCGCAACCTGTTCGCCACGATCATCGAGCGGACCGACGTCATGGTGATGGCGGCCGACCTCGACTACACCATCCTGGCGATCAACAAGGCCAATGCCGACGAGTTCGCGCGGATCTACGGCGTCCGTCCGAAGGTCGGCGACAACATGCTCGCCCTCCTCGCCGACCAGCCCGAGCACCAGGCGCAGGTCCGGGCCGGCTGGGGCCGGGGACTCGCGGGCGAGGAGATCACCGTGGTGGAGGAGTACGGCAACGCCGCACGCGCCTCCTACGAGATCAGCTTCCGCACCCTGCGCGACGCGCAAGGCGCGCGCATGGGCTGCTACCAGTTCGTCACCGACGTGACCGAGCGGCTGCGCAGCCAGACCGCCCTCGCCCAGGCCGAGGAGGCGTTGCGCCAGTCGCAGAAGCTCGAGGCGGTGGGCCAGCTGACAGGGGGCGTCGCGCACGACTTCAACAACCTGCTCACCATCATCCGCTCCTCGATCGACTTCCTGCACCGGCCCGACCTGCCGGAGGCCCGCCGGCGCCGCTACCTCGACGCGGTGTCCGAGACGGTCGAGCGGGCTGCCAAGCTCACCGGCCAGCTCCTCGCCTTCGCCCGGCGCCAGGCCCTCAAGCCGGAGGTGTTCGACGTCGGCGAGCGGGTGCGCGGGGTCGCCGACATGCTCGACACGCTGACGGGCGCGCGGGTGCGCGTCGCGACCGAGGTGCCGGACGCGCCCTGCCTCATCCGGGCCGACCTGAGCCAGTTCGAGACCGCGCTCGTCAACATGGCGGTCAACGCCCGCGACGCCATGGATGGCGAGGGAACGCTGAGCCTGCGCGTGTCCTGCGGCGTGGCGCTGCCGACGATCCGGGGCCATGCCGGATCGCCCGAGCCGTTCGCGGCGGTGAGCCTGACCGATACCGGCGCGGGCATCTCGGCCGACGAGATCGGGCGGATCTTCGAGCCGTTCTTCACCACGAAGGCGGTCGGCAAGGGCACGGGCCTCGGCCTGAGCCAGGTCTTCGGCTTTGCCAAGCAGTCGGGCGGCGACGTCGACGTGCACAGTAGGGTCGGGCGCGGCACCACCTTCACGCTCTACCTGCCCCAGGTTCCCTCCGAGGAGCGGCCGGAGAGCGCGCAGGTGCGGGCGGGCGGCCTGGCGCCGCTGGGGAGCGGCCAGCGCATCCTCGTCGTCGAGGACAATGTCGGCGTGGGCCAGTTCGCGACCCAGATCCTGGAGGACCTGGGCTACCGGACGACCTGGGCCGCCAACGCCGAGGAGGCCCTGAGCGAGCTCGCGCGCGACGGCGCCCGGTTCGACCTGGTGTTCTCCGACGTGGTGATGCCCGGCATCGGCGGCGTCGCGCTAGCGCGGGAGATGCGGCTGCGCTTCCCCCACGTCCCGGTGGTCCTGACCTCGGGCTACAGCCACGTCCTCGCGCAGTCGGACGCGCACGGCTTCGACCTGCTGCACAAGCCGTACTCCGCCGAGCAGCTCAGCCGCCTGCTGCACCAGATCCTCGGCCTGCGCCAGGATCGCGCGGTCCCGCTCGAGCGCGGTTCGATCGCGTCGCGACCGGACGCCGCCCTGGTCGTTTGACTTATGCCGCGGGAGAATGCCCGACGGCGGGAGAGCCTTTGATCGGCTCTCCATAGGGTGTCCGCTCGATCCGGTCAGATGAAGATCGAGCGGACCTGCGTCACTCCACGGTGACGGACTTCGCGAGGTTCCTCGGCTGGTCGACGTCCTTACCCAGCACCACGGCGGTGTGGTAGGCGAGCAGCTGCACCGGCACCGCGTAGACGATCGGCGCCACGACCGGGTCGAGGTCCGGCATCATCAGGGTGGCGAGCGTGTCGAGGCCGGCGGCATCGGCGCCGCGCGCGTCGCCGATCAGCACGATCTTGCCGCCGCGGGCTGCCACCTCCTGCATGTTCGAGACCGTCTTCTCGAAGGTCGCGTCGTGGGGCGCGATCACGATCACCGGCACCGCGTCGTCGATGAGCGCGATCGGCCCGTGCTTCAGCTCGCCGGCGGCGTAGCCCTCGGCGTGGATGTAGGAGATTTCCTTGAGCTTCAGCGCGCCTTCGAGCGCCATCGGGTAGGCGGTGCCGCGGCCGAGATAGAGCACGTCCCGGGCCTTGGCGATCTCGCGGGCCAGGACCTCGATCTCGTCCTCCTGCTTCAGCGCCTCGGCCATCAGGCCCGGCACCTTGATCAGCGCGTCGACGAGGCGCTTCTCCTGCGTCTCATCGAGGGTGCCGCGGGCGCGACCCGCCGCGAGCGCGAGGCACAGCAGCACCGTGAGCTGGCACGAGAACGCCTTGGTCGAGGCGACGCCGATCTCCGGGCCGGCCAGCGTCGGCACCACGGCGGAGGCCTCGCGGGCGATCGTCGAGGTCGGGACGTTGACGACGGCCAGCGTGTGCTGGCCTTGCGACTTCGCGTAGCGGAGCGACGCCAGGGTGTCGGCGGTCTCGCCCGATTGCGAGATGACGATCGTCAGCCCGCCCTTCTCCAGCGGCGGCTCGCGGTAGCGGGTCTCGGAGGCG
This sequence comes from Methylobacterium sp. Gmos1, assembly GCF_053764715.1. NCBI lineage: Bacteria > Pseudomonadati > Pseudomonadota > Alphaproteobacteria > Hyphomicrobiales > Methylobacteriaceae > Methylobacterium > Methylobacterium sp. Gmos1. The sequence goes on from NZ_JBSNCC010000006.1 coordinate 300,825, forward strand.
ACGTCGATCTCGACCGGCAGCCGGGCCAGCGTCTCGAACCAGTACTTGGCCACCAGTCCGGCATAGTAGGCGGTGCCGCAGGCGGTGATCGAGATCCGGCTCAAGTTCGCGAAGTCGAAGGGCAGGGCGTCGGGCAGGGCGACCCGGCCGGCGGCGAGATCGACGTAGTGGGCGAAGGTACGGCCCACCACCTCGGGCTGCTCGTAGATCTCCTTGGCCATGAAGTGGCGGTAATTGCCCTTGTCGACCAGGAAGGCCTGCGTGGCGATCTTCTGGCGCGGGCGGGCGACGACGTTGCCGGCGACGTCGCGGATCTCGGCGCCGTCGCGGGTCAGGATGGTCCAGTCGCCCTCGTCGAGGTAGGTGATCTCGTCGGTGAAGGGGGCGAGCGCGAGCGCATCGGAGCCGAGATAGGTCTCGCCGTCGCCGAAGCCGACCGCGAGCGGCGCGCCGTGGCGGGCGCCGATCAGGAAGTCCTCCTCGCCGGCGAACAGGAAGGCGAGCGCGAAGGCGCCGCGCAGGCGCGGCAGCGCCGCCTCGACGGCGGAGACGGGGCCCAAGCCCGTCCGCATCAGGTGGCTGACGAGCTGGGCCACCACCTCGGTGTCGGTCTCGGTCTCGAAGACGCAGCCCTCGGCGGAGAGCTCGGCCTTCAGCTCGCGGAAGTTCTCGATGATGCCGTTATGAACCACCGCGAGGCGGTCGGTGGCATGCGGGTGGGCGTTGGTCTCGTTCGGCCGGCCGTGGGTGGCCCAGCGGGTGTGGCCGATGCCGATCGCGCCCGCGAGCGGGTTCTGCAGCAGCTTGAGCTGCAGGTTCGACAGCTTGCCCTCGGCGCGGCGGCGCTCCAGCCGGCCGGCCTCCAGGGTGGCGATGCCCGCCGAGTCGTAGCCGCGATACTCGAGCCGGCGCAGCGCGTCGACCACCTGTCCCGCAACGGCATTCCGGCCGACGATTCCCACGATCCCGCACATGCTCACCGCCTCACGTCTCGCCCGCAGAGTGTCCCGCCGCGGGACGCCCCGGCCCTTATGCGGAGCATTGCGGCAGGATTCCTGCCGCACCGCACCACCACGCTCGCAGCGCTTCTAGCGGACCCGCCGGCGATCCGGCGAGTCAACTTGCGTAACGGTTTGTGACGGCCAAGGTTCACCGCAGGGTCGTGGCACGGTTGACGGACCGTGCGCGGGCGGCCGGGCGGCAGGTCCGCCCGGCCCGGCCGATCAGGGCATCAGCACGGTGTCGATGACGTGGATGACGCCGTTCGACTGCATCACGTTGCCGATCGTCACCCGGGCGGTGTTGCCCTTGTCGTCGGCCACGAACAGCCGCTTGCCCTTCTGCATGACCGTCAGGGTCTGGCCCGCGGCAGTCTTCAGCTCGGCCTGGCCGCCGCCCTGCTTCACCAGCCCCATCAGGTCCTTGGCGGTGTAGGTGCCGGGCACGACGTGGTAGGTCAGGATCTTGGTCAGCGTCGCCTTGTTCTGGGGCTGCACCAGGGACTCGACCGTGCCGGCCGGCAGCTTGGCGAAGGCGGCGTTGGTGGGGGCGAACACCGTGAACGGCCCGGGGCCGGACAGGGTGTCGACGAGACCGGCGGCCTTCACCGCGGCGACCAGGGTGGTGTGGTCCTTCGAGTTGACCGCGTTCTCGACGATCGTCTTCGAGGCGTACATCGGCGCGCCGCCGACCATCGGGTTCTTCGCCTGGGCGGCACCGGCGGCCGTCGCCAGCGCGAGGGCGAGAACCAGGGTGCGGGCGTGGGTCCGGATCGTCATGGAATCGTTCCCGTCTCTCGTATCGGCCCCGCTCTCGTCGGGGTCGGGGGCCGGTACGGGGGGCCAGACGGGAAAGTTTCAGAGCCGCGCGATTTTTTTCGTGCCGCCGCGAATTTTTCCGTGACGCCTACTCGCGCACGAGGCGGCCGCTGTAGACCGCCGGCCCGGTCGGGGCGCCCGAGGGCGAGCCGCCCGCCGGTTCCAGGGTGACGGCGAGGCTCGCGCCGTCGAGGAGCCCTCGATCGCCCGCCGGCAGGGACAGGCGGGTCCCGGCCGCATCCTGGACGAGGCCGAGCGAGCGCGGGGCGCCGGAGGCCGGAACCACCCAGAGCTCGAGGCTGCGGTCGCGGGGCGCCTCGGCGGCGAGCGCCCGGACCTGGACCGTGCCGGCCCGCGGATCGACCCGCACCACCAGGGCCGGCAGCTCGCCGCCCCGGTTCACCACCGCGAGGTACTGCCCCGAGTCGGCGTTGGGCGAAAGCAGCGCGGACGCGAGGCGCTCGACGGCGATGAACAGGGCGAGGCCGGCCGCGAGCGCCCCCGCGGCAAAAGTGGCGCCGCGCCAGCGCCGGAGCGCCGGGCGCAGGTCGACGACGGGAACGGCGGGACGCGGCGCCCCGTCCGGCGAGGCTGCGGCGGCCGAGTGCGCGGCGGCCGAGTGAGGGGCGGCCAGGTGAGCGGCGATGCCCGCCCAGGCGCCGGGCGGCGGCGCGACCTCCGGCACGGCCCCGGCCAGGGGCGCGAGGCGCGCCTCCCAGGCCCGCTCGGCCGCCCGAAGCGCCGCAGACCCGGCGCGCTCGCGCCGATAGGCCTCGCGCTCGGCGGCGCTCAGGGTGCCGAGCACGTATTCGGCCGCCCGCAGGTCGGTCTCGTCGGGGGCGCTCATGTGGGTGGCGCTCATGCGGTCGCGTCCAGGCAGCCTCGCAGCGACGCGAGCCCGCGATGCAGCCAGGTCTTCACGGTGTTGACCGGTCGGTCGTAGCGCACGGCCAGCTCCTCCCGCGACAGGCCTTCGCAATAGGCCCGCACCACGCAGTCGCGCTGCGCCGGCTCCAGCCGTTCGAGGCAGGCGAGGAGCGCGTCGCGGCTCAGGAATTCCGCCTCCGGGTCCCGCGGATCGGCGACGCGGGCGAGCCAGTCCTCCTCCTCGTCGTCGCTCGCCGGCATCAAGACCTCGCCCTTTTGCCGCACCCGGTCGATGGCGCGGTGTCGCGCGATCGCGGCGAGCCAAGCCATCGGCCGTCCCGCCTCCGGGGCGTAGCCCGCCGCATTCTGCCAGACCCGCAGGTAGCAATCCTGCAGCACGTCCTCGGCGGCGCCCCGGTCCCGGACGATACGCAGGATCAGGCCGAAAAGTTTCGGGGCCGTGCGGTCGTAGAGCGCCCTGAGCGCGTCCTGCCGGCCCGCCGCCACCTGGGCGATCAGCTCGGCCAGCGCCGCGGCCTCGGACGTGCCGGGCGGGTCTTCGTGGGAACGGTCCTCGACGCGCCGCATCGCCTGAAGGTCTCCGGGGACGCGCCGTCCCCCCTGGCCCCGCCATAGATCAATCGTGCGCCAAGGACCATCGGGCGATGGGCCGGGATGGGGCCGCAGCGCGCCTTCCGGCGCGGCCGGGATCTGCGCCATGATGCCGGTCGCGCGGGCCCGCACGACGAAGAGGCCCGACTTGGGGGAGGCCCGCCATGATCGCCGCACCGACGGAGGGCACCGCGCTCCCGTTCCCGAAGACGCCGTCCGAGACCATCACGGTCCTCGCCCATTACCACCGGGCCGAGATCGCCCGGATGGCCGGCTGGCGCGACCGGATCGACCGCACCACCAACTGGGCGATCACCGTCATCGCCGCGATGCTGTCGGTCTCGCTCTCGACGCCGACGGCGCATCACGGCGTGCTGCTGTTCGCGATGCTGCTGGTGATGCTGCTGCTCGGCATCGAGGCGCGCCGCTACCGCTTCTTCGCCGTCTACCGCACCCGGGTGCGCCAGCTCGAGCGGCACTACTACGCCGAGGTCTTCGCTCCCGGACCCGCGCCCGATCCCGGCTGGACCCGGCTGCTCGCCGAGGACCTGCGCCACCCGATGTTCCACGTCAGCCTGCGCGAGGCCTTCGGCCGGCGGCTGCGGCGCAACTACGGCTGGATGTTCGCGATCCTGCTCCTGGCCTGGGTGCTCAAGATCACCTCGGCCCGGCTCCAGGAATCCGGACCGCCGGCGGGCGTCGCCGAGACCGCGCACGGGATCCCCGAGATCCTGGCCGGGGCCGGCCTCGGGCCGCTGCCGGGCTGGCTGGTGATGGCGGGCGTCGCCGTCTTCTACGCCTGGCTCCTCGCGGCGGGCCTGCGGGCGGGCCGCCGCGACCCTGACGACGGGTCGGTGCACGTGTGAGCGCGCCCCCTCGCGTGAGGGCGCACACTCACCCCTTGGTCGGCTTCGCCCACCCGGTCTTGATCACCTGCCGCCCGCGGCCGATCGCCAGCGTGCCGGGCGGCACGTCGTCGGTGATGACCGAGCCGGAGCCGACGAAGGCGCCGGCCCCGACCGTCACCGGCGCGACGAGCGCCGAGTTCGAGCCGACGAAGGCGCCGGCGCCGATCACCGTGCGGTGCTTGTTCACGCCGTCGTAGTTGCAGGTGATGGTGCCGGCGCCGAGATTGGCGCCCTCCCCCACCTCGGCGTCGCCGACGTAGGAGAGGTGGTTGACCTTGGCGCCCGCCCCGATCGCGGCGTTCTTCACCTCGACGAAGTTGCCGATCCGGGCGCCCTCCTCCAGCACCGCGCCGGGGCGCAGGCGGGCATAGGGGCCGATCTGGACGCCGGGGGCGAGCCGGGCCCGCTCCAGGTGCGAGAAGGCGTGGATGGTGCACCGATCGCCGACGACGACGCCGGGGCCGAACACCACGTGGGGCTCGACCACCACGTCGCGGCCGAGCGCGGTGTCGTGGCTGAAGAACACCGTCTCGGGGGCGATCAGGGTCGCGCCGGCCAGCATCGCGCGCCGGCGCAAGGTGGCCTGCACCGCCGCCTCGGCGTGGCTGAGCTGCACCCGGTCGTTGATGCCCTGCGCCTCGGCCTCGGCCACCGGCACCACCGCGACGGTCAAGCCGTCCGCCACCGCCAGCGCGACGGCATCGGGCAGGTAGTACTCGCCGGCCGCGTTGGCGTTGCCGATTCGCTCCAGGAGCGAGAGGGCGTGGGCGCCCGAGAGCGCCATCAGCCCGGCATTGCACAGGGTGACGCGGCGCTCGGCCTCGCTCGCGTCCTTCTCCTCGCGGATCGCCGTCACCCGGCCGTCCTCGACCAGCACCCGGCCGTAGCCCGTGGGTTTTTGACTCTCGAAGGCCAGAACCGCGACCGCGGCGCCGGCGCTGAGCGGCGCGCGCAGGCGGGCATAGGTCTCGGGCGTGATGAGCGGCGTATCGCCGAAGGCCACCACCACGTCGTCGGCGCCCTCCGTGAGCGCCCGGCGGGCCGCCAGCACGGCGTGGGCGGTGCCGAGGCGCTCCTCCTGCGGGAAGGTCTCGGCGCCGGAAAACCCCGCCACCACCCGGGCGACGTCGTCGCGGCCGGGCTCGACCACCACGGCGAGGCGCCCCGCCCCGGCTGCCGCCACCGAGGCGAGGACGTGGGCGAGCATCGGCCGGCCGGCGATGGGGTGGAGCACCTTGGGCAGGTCGGAGCGCATCCGCGTGCCCTTGCCGGCGGCAAGCACGACGGCGAGGAGGGAGCGGGCTCCAGCGGGCGCGGGCGCGCCTGCGGACTTCGTGCTGGCGGTCATCGGCGGCCTGTCAATCGTCTCTGGACGTGTCGTCACTGCGTGGCGCCACCGTCTAGCCGATCGCCCCGGATCGGCAAGAGTATCGGCGAAGCCGTGGCAAGAGCATCGGCCGGGGGCGCGGCGCCCCCGGCCCCCTGACAAAAGCCCCCCGATGTTGCGGCCCCCCGGAACGCGATTCTTAACCCCCGGTTCATCACGGACCGTGGTAAACGGCCGACGCCCTCCTCCCCGAATCCGGGTTTCCCTGCACCTGATGACCGCGCCCCCGTACGCATCGCCCTCCCGCCCCGTCCTCGACCGGCGCGCCGTGCTGGCGCTCGCCGGCGGCCTCGCCGCGGCCGGCGCGGCGGGGGCGCAGCCGGCGGAGCCGGCGCCGCTCTCGGACGGGCAGCGCTTCGATCCCGGCCAGGTGGTCGAACTCGCCCGCGCGCTGGCCAAGAAACCCTACGCGGCGCCCGCCAACGACCTGCCCGAGCCGTTCAAGGACCTGAACTACGAGCAGTATATCGGCGTGCGGGCGCAGGCCTCCGCCCTGCTCTGGGCCGGCGAGGGCCGCGGCTTCGTGGTCGAGCCGCTGCACCGCGGCTTCGTGTTCACCACGCCGGTGGCCCTGCACGCGGTCGAGGACGGGGTGGTGCGCCGCATCGCCTATGACCGCAACCGCTTCACCTTCGGCAAGCTGAAAGCCCCGGAGGAGGGACGCGACCTCGGCTTCTCGGGCTTCCGGCTCTACGCGAGCTTCAACGGGGCTGCCCCGTCGGACTGCGCGATCTTCCAGGGCGCCTCGTTCTTCCGCGCGCTCGCCGCCGGGCAGAGCTACGGCGTCACCGCCCGCGCCCTGACCCTGCGGCCGGCGGAGGCCAAGGGTGAGGAATTCCCGCTGTTTCGCGCCTTCTGGCTCGAGCGGCCCGGCGCCGGCAGCGGGCAGATCGTGATCCACGCGCTGGTCGACTCCGAATCCGCCACCGCGGCGCTCCGCATGACCCTGCGGCCGGGCGACGCCACCATCGTCGACGTCGAGGCGACGCTCTGCCCGCGCACGACCCTCGAGCATGTCGGCATCGCCGGGATGACCGGCGCCTACCTGTTCGGGCCGACCGACCGCCGCGGCGTCGACGACGCCCGCCCCGCCGCCCACGAGGTCGACGGGCTCCAGATCCGCAACGGCTGGGGCGAGGCGATCTGGCGCCCGGTGCAGAACCCCGAGACCCTGCAGATCTCCGCCTTCATGGACCAGGACCCGAAGGGCTTCGGGCTGATCCAGCGCGCCCGCGCCTATGCCGACTACCAGGACGACGTGCAGCGCTGGGAGAAGCGCCCGAGCCTGTGGATCGAGCCGCTCGGCAGCTGGGGGCCGGGCGTGCCGCAGCACGGCTGGGGGGCCGGCGCGGTGCAGCTGATCGAGATCCCGAGCGAATCCGAGGTCAACGAGAACGTCCTGGCCTACTGGCGTCCCAAGGATCCGGTCGCCAAGGAGGTCGCCTTCAGCTACCGCCAGTTCTGGTGCTGGAGCGTGCCCGGCGCGCCCCCGCTCGCCGCCTGCTCGAGCACCCGGATCGGCAAGGGCGCAGGGGGCAAGCGCCGGCTCTTCCTCGTCGACTTCACCGGCGAGGCGCCGTTCGCCGACGGCTTCGACCCGAACGCGCTCCAGATCGCGCTCCACACCGCGCCCGGCAGCATCACCCGCCAGCGGGTCTACCCGTACCCCGAGCGCAAGACCGTGCGGGCGGTGTTCGAGCTCGATCCGGGCAACGACACCTCCTGCGAGCTGCGCCTGGTCGTCAAGGCCGGCGACAAACCCGTCAGTGAGACATGGCTGTATCGGTGGACCCCGTGACCCTCGCACCAGACCTCGACACGCTCCGCCGCGACGCCGAGCCCTTCGCGACCAGGCCTCTCGCGGTCGCGCCTGCCGTGCCGGAGGAATCGCCGCTGGCCATGCCGGTGCAGGACCTGCACGCCTGGTCGGAGGCGCAGGCGCACCAGGTGCCCGGCCGCCGGGCGCCGTGGGGGGCCCGCGCCTTCGTGTTCGGCGGCGGCCTCGCGCTGACGGTCTACGGCGCCGTGCAGATGTACGAGGTCGTGTCGGTCGCGGGCTCCACGACCTGGTTGCAGTGGCTGCTGCTGGCGCTGTTCACCCTCAACTTCTCGTGGATCGCGCTCGCCTTCACCTCGGGCCTGCTCGGCTTCCTGGCGCTGCTGCGCCGGCGCCGGCCGGAGGTGCCGCTGGCGCCGCTCGCCACCCGCACCGCCGTGGTGATGCCGGTCTACAACGAGGCCACCGCCCGCACCTTCGCGGCGGTCGAGGCGATCCGCGACTCGATCGAGGCCACCGGCGAGGGCGCGGCCTTCGACTACTGGATCCTGTCCGATTCGACCCAGGCCGACGCCTGGATCGCCGAGGAGCGGGCCTATCTCGCCCTGCGCGAGCGCCTCGGCGAGGGCGCCCGCCTGTACTACCGCCACCGGCAGAAGAACCACCACCGCAAGGCCGGCAACATCGCCGACTTCGTCACCCGCTGGGGCGGGCACTACGACCACATGCTGGTCCTCGACGCCGACAGCCTGATGAGCGGCGACTGCGTGGTGACGCTCGCCCGCGCGATGGAGGCAGACCCGGATTCCGGCATCATCCAGTCGCTGCCGCTCATCATCAACCGCAACACGCTGTTTGCCCGGGTGCAGCAATTCGCGGCCCGGATCTACGGGCCGGTGATCGCCACCGGCCTGTCCCTGTGGTCGGGCCGCGACGGCAATTACTGGGGCCACAACGCGATCATCCGCACGCGTGCCTTCGCCGACCATTGCGGGCTGCCGGATCTCTCCGGCAAGCCGCCCTTCGGCGGCCACGTGCTCAGCCACGACTTCGTCGAGGCGGCGCTGATCCGGCGCGCGGGCTGGAGCGTGTACATGCTCCCCGAGCTCCAGGGCTCCTACGAGGAGAGCCCGCCCTCGCTGATCGACGTCGCGATCCGCGACCGGCGCTGGGCGCAAGGCAACCTCCAGCACAGCCGCATCATCGGCACGGCCGGCCTCAAGCTCGCCTCGCGCCAGCACTTCGCCACCGGCATCGCCGGCTACCTCGCCTCACCGCTCTGGGCGGCGCAGCTCGTGGTCGGCATCGCGCTCGCCCTCCAGACCGCCTACATCCGTCCCGAATATTTCTCGACCGAGTTCCGCCTCTACCCGGTCTGGCCGCGCTTCGACCCGGTGCGCGCGCTCCAGCTCTTCGGGATCACCATGGGCATCCTGCTCGCCCCGAAGCTGTTCGGGCTGATCCTCGGGCTCTTGGATGCCACCGTGCGGCGCGCGAGCGGCGGGGCGGCGCGCCTCGTGCTCTCGGCCCTGATCGAGACCCTGCTCTCGGCCCTGATCGCCCCGATCGCCATGCTGGTGCAATCCGGCTCGGTGATCCAGATCCTGCTCCGGCGCGACGCCGGCTGGAACCCGCAGCGGCGCGACGACGGCTCGATCCCGCTCTCGGACATCGTGCGCCGGCACCGCTGGCACACCATCCTGGGGCTGGTGGCCGGCATCGCGGCCTTCGCCATCGCCACCTCGCTGTTCCTGTGGATGTCGCCCACGATTCTCGGCCTCGTGCTGGCGATCCCGATCTCCTGGGCGAGCGGGCAATTGGCCCTCGGCCTCGCCCTCAAGCGCGCCGGCCTCCTGATGACGCCCGAGGAGCGCGAGCCCCCGGCGATCGCGGTCGCCGCCAGGGCGATCGAGGCGCGGAACGCCGCGCTCGGCTACGACGATGCCGACGGGGTGCGGGCGCTCCACGCCGATCCCGACCTCCAGGCCGGCCACCTCGCCTTCCTGCCGCCCGCCGAGCCCCGCCCCCGCGGCGCGCCCCAACCCGACCACGTCATGGCGCAGGCCAAGGTGGTCGAGGCCGAGACCATCGACGAGGCGGCGGGCTGGCTCAACGCCAAGGAGAAGATGGTGCTGCTGCACGACCGCGCCCTGCTCGACCGGCTGGCGCGGCTCGGAGGGTAGCCGTCCCACGGGCGCTCGCTCTGCGAGACAGGTCGGACAATCCTCCATCGGCATCCCGGGGCCGCGACAGCGGAACCCGGGATCCATGACCGCCGAGGATCCAGGACGGGTCGGAACGCTGTCGCCTCATCCGCGGAGGCCAGCATGAGCATTCCGCTTCCCGGTGGGTGTCGTCAGCCCGCCGGATGCTCCCGCTCCATCACCGGGAAGCACCGCACCCGTCCGGTCGCGCGCCACCTCGGCCGGATTAACCGTTAAGCGCGCGAGCGGCGCAAGACCGCGCCATGACCAGCCGGCGTCCCGGATCGACGAAACCGCGCGCGGCCGAGAGGGGAGCACCGTCTCCCTCGGGCCATACCGAGACCACGAAAGATCACCCGGATCTTAATCCCGCCGATTCGAGGATAAAAGTCTCCGCACCGAATGCTTGTCGCTGCACCGCACGGCATCGTAAGCCAGAGGCAACAAACCGAATCGGGAGGGATTGATGAGCGTTTCAGCGCATTTCGTTCGACCGATCTACCCTCAGGCCGTGATCGTCTCGCTCGCCGGCTACCTCGCCGCGGCGGTGATGTGCGCCGACCGGCGGGCGGTCGAGCGCTGACGGCGTCCGGAGCCTGCGCGATCGGCTCCCCATCCCTCTGGCCTCCGCACCGACGACTCTCCCCGTCAGCGTTCAACTGATCGATTCGTCCCACCCACACCCTCATCCCGAGGTGTGAGCGTTGCGGCCTCGGAATGAGGGTGTGGGTGGGATGGAAAGCGTCTCGAGACGCCAACCCCGCGCGCCGAACAGGCTCACAGGCCGGGGCTCGCCGAGAGGCGAGACGTGGGAGGGCCGAGACGTGGGAGGGCAAAGAGGGCTTCGAAGTCGGTCGGCCCTCTCGCCCCAGTCCCTCAGGCCGCGAGCCGCGGCCGGTCGCGGCGGTAGCTGTCGATCAGGCCGGCGGGAATCGCCTCCGGCGCCGCGTCGATGGCGGCCTCGCTCGCCAGGGCGCGGGCGAGCATCCGGGCCTCGTCGCGGGCCGCCTCGGCGTCGAAGCGGTTGAGGAGCGCGACGATGGCGTGGGAATCGGCGAAGGGCAGGCGCTCGCAGGCGGTCACCGCCCGCTCGATCATCCGCCGCGACAGGCCGGCGCCGGTGCTCTCGGAGAAGCCGCTCGCCTCCTCGTGCCAGGCGGTCATCGCCGCCGCGAAGGCGGGCTCTAGGGCGGGCGGCAGGCCGGCCCGGCGGTAGAGCGCCGCCATGCCGCTGCCGCGCGGATCGTGCAGCAGCCCCGCCACCCGCTCGGCCGAGAGTCCCGAGAGCTCGGTCAGCGCCGCCTCGGTGAAGCCCATCCGGCCAGACAGCATCGCCCGCAGCATCAGCCCAGGGGTAAGCTGGGCGGCGGCGCGCAGATGCGCGACGAGGCGGCGCAGGTCGGCCCGGTCCGAGCCGTCGGCGAGCCCGAGGGTCGCGCGCTCGCGCGCCTCCCGGGTCACCCGCTCGCTGCGCTCGCGCGAGAGCCAACCGCAGCCGCTCACGAAGGCCGACAGCGCGCTGGCGAGGCGCGCCGTGACCGCTTGGCGCACGTCGAGGGGCAGGTCGGCCCGGGCGAGCAGGGCCTCGCGCAACGCGGCGTCCTCGCCGTGGCGCTCGACCATTCGCATCAGGCTGCCGCGGGTGATCTCGGCGCCCGGGTTGGCCGCGAGCGCCGCGAGCGCTCTGGCGCCGGCGATCTCCGCGAGCGCCCCGCACAGCATGGCGGAGAGGTGGGGCCGCCCGGCGATCGCGACCCGGCCGGCCTCGTCGCCGACGGCGGCGCAATCGACGAGGTCGGCATCCGACAGGACGGGCGAGCGCGCCAGCACCATGCCGGCGATCTCGGACTGGTCCTGGGCGAGCGCCACCACCAGGGTCCGGGGCGCCTCCGCGGCGTTGGCGCAGGCCTCGGCGAGCGCCCGCCGCACCAGCGGCGAGGGATCGTCGAGGAGCGCCGTGATGGCGGTCTTCGCCTCCCAGCGCGCCGCCGGGTCGAGCTTGGCGTAGAGATAGGCCCGGGCGAGCGCCGAGGCCGCCTCGGCTCGGCGCCCGGCGGATTCGTGCTGGGTCCAGAGCAGGAACTGGCGGATGATCATCGGCGCGGCTCCGTGACAGTCTTTTTAGGACTGGATCGAGGAAGGCGTGGCGGCGGCGCGGTGGCGCCCGCCGAATTCCCGCGGGCGGGCCGGCGGCAGCGGCACGCCGGTCGCCGCGGGGTCCTGGAAGGTATCCCGGAGGGTGTCTTGAGTGTCGGCTGGCGCGCTCGGCACGGGCGCCGCTGAAGCGACCACCGGCCCGTCGCTCGATCGCGGGAAGTAGCTCGGCGCCGCGGCGCCGGCGCTCCGGCTGCCCCACAGCTTGGCGACGCTGTCGGAGACGGGTCCCCGACGGGCATCGGTCTGGAACAGCGAGCGCAGGCCGCTGCCGGCCTCGGGGGCGTAGGCGGTCGGCGCGGCGGCCTGGGCGGTGAGGGTCGCGGTCGCCGACGGGACGGCGGGGCTGGTGCCGAGCACGGCGTAGAGCTCGGAGGCGCTGCGGGCCCGGCCGCTGCGGTCGTAGAACAGGCCGCGGTTGCCGGCGGCGGCCTCGGGCAGGTCGGCGGCGGCGGAGCGCCCGGGCGCGCCCTCGGCGGCGCGGATCAGGGTCAGCGCGCCGCGCACGCCGAGGAGGTGGGCGGCGTAGAGGTCGGCCCGGTTCGGCTCGCGGCCGAGCGCGTCCGAGAGGGCATCGGCGTTGCGCCGGGTCAGCGCGCCGGCCATCGCCGAGGCGACCTCCGGGTCGCGCCGCAGGTCGAGGATCGCCTGCCGGGCGGCCGGATCGCTCACCGTGTAGCCCCCAGACGAGCGGGCGGTGATCGCGTCGGCGTAGGAGCCGAGGCCGAGCGACGGGCCGTCCTGCTTCATCACCCCGAGCCAGGTCTGCTCGATGAACTGGAACAGGCCGGTGGCCGAGGACGAGCCGGCCTTGGCGCTCGGGTTGAGGCTCGATTCGCGCTGCGCCGTCGAGAGCAGGTAGTCGAAGGCGGCGCCGGTCTTCTCGGCCCCCTGGCGGATCGCGTCGATCACCGGATTGCCCGCGGCGGCGCGGCCGGTGCCCTGGGCGGCGCCCTGGCTGGCAGTCCCTTGCGACGGCGTGTTGCTGAACAGGAACATGGCGGCCCGGTGGAGCGGCACCGCAAGGCGCGGGCCGGCTCTCTCTCAGGCGCCAGGATGCTGGGGTTATGGTAAAGGAAGGTTGAAGCGGGGGCGGGTGGCGGCGTCCCGCTTCCGCCTCAGCCCTCGTCGTCCGGCCCGCGGTCCAGAAACAGGGCCTCGATATCCCGTCCACCGTAGAACCCGTTGGTGACGAGCACCCGGTCAGGCTCGACCCGGTATGCGATCACGGCGCTGCGCTCGATGGGCACGGTGCGCAGGCCGGGCTCGAGATCATCGCGTGGCCGCCCGCCATGCGGAGCGTCGCCGATGCGTTTGCACCGGTCCCTGATCCGGCGCACGAAGCCTCTCGCGGTGGTCAGGTTGCGGCAGGCTTGCCAGACCACCTGAAAGATGTCGGCCAGGTCGACCAGGCTTCCGGTTGAAGCTCGACGCGCAGCCTACGCACGTCCGGCGTCTCTCTCGGCCGTCTCCGCTTCCGCGAACAGCTCCTCCAGGCGGGCATCGACTTGATCGAGGGTGAGCGCGGGCCGCGGATCGTCCAGCGAGCGGCGGGTGCGGGCGCGGATGGCGTTCAGGCGCTCGGCGCGCTCCTCGCGCTGGCGCTGCCAGAGGCGCACGGCGTCGCGCAGCACCTCGCTCGTGGAGGCGTACTCGCCCGACGCGACGCTCTCGCGCACCGCGCGGAGCTGCTCGGACGTCATGGTGATGCTGATTGTCTCGGCGGCCTGCATGGCGGACCCTCTCCGTGATCGGAGGGAACGGTAGCATGAAATCCGACCCGGATCGCCGGCGCACGGTCGCGCGGGACCCCGCGCCGCCTGTCGCGGCGCGAGGCACCCGTCACCGCTTCGGCGCGTCGCCGCCGCCCGCCGGCCGGCGCATCTCGAAGCGGTTCTCGGATTCGACCGTGAAGTAGTCGAAGTAGCCGCCGCGCATGATCGGCCGCATCGCCCCGGTATCGACCCGGCCGTCGGGCGTGACGAAGCGGTCGTCGATGTACATCGACACGACCTGGCCGATCACCATGAAGTAGGCCGCATCGCCGCCCTCGGCCGGCACGAGCGGGATGGTCTGGAGCCACTTGCATTCGAGGGCGGCGGGCGCGTCAGCGACCCGCGGCGGGCGCACCTTGCGCGAGGGCGCGGTGGCGAGCCCGGCGAAGTCGAACTCGCTCTCGCCGCGCGGCAGCGGCGCCGAGGACTGGTTCATGCCCTCGCGCAGGTCGAAGGTCGCGAGGCTGCAGACGAACTCGCCGCCCTCCTCCGCGAAGGTCAGCGCGTCCTTGCGGCCGAAGGAGGAGAACATCACCATCTCGGGGCTGTCCCCGATCCCGTTGAAGAACGAGTACGGCGCGAGGTTCAGCTGGCCTTCGGCGCTGAGCGCGCTGACCCAGCCGATCGGGCGCGGCGCCACCAGGGCCTTGAACGGGTTGTGCTTCAGGGTGCGGGTCTCGGCGTCGTAGTGCATCGGCGGCCCCGGGGCGTCTGGAGAACGGGCGGCCCGCCGGCGCGGGCCTCGGAGCATTTTCCGACGAAGTGGATACCGGTTCGTCGCAGAAAATGCGGCACGATCAAAGATCTGGAGCGCTGCCGATCGCCGCGCGATCGGGCAGTGCTCCAAGGGTCACCGGTAGAGCATCCCGGGGGCCGGAGGCCAGCCCGCGCCGCGTCAGTACCGCGTCACGATCTCGGCAAGGACCGGCCGCGGCCGGTCGGGCGGCACCTCCCCGGCCCGGCCGACATGGACGAAGCCCGCCAACCGCTCGGCCGGGTCGAGGCCGAGCGCGTCGAGGACCCGGCGGTCGTAGGCCATCCACTCGGTGAGCCAGGCGGTGCGATAGCCGAGCGCGTTGGCCGCCACGATCAGGTTCATGGACGCGGCGCCGGCCGAGAGCACCTGCTCCCAGTCGGGGATCTTCACGTGCGGGCCCGCCCGCGACACCACCGCGATCACGAGCGGCGCCTGGGCAAGCCGCCCGGCCTCGAGGCGCAGGCGCTTCTCGTCGGCCTCCGGGTGGTCGGCGCGGTAGGCGTCCGCCACCACCCGGCCGATGCGCTCCCGGCCCTCGCCCTCGATCACGATGAAGCGCCAGGGGGCGAGCTTGCCGTGGTCGGGCACGCGGGACGCGGCTGCGAGGATCGCGTCCAGCTCCTCGGGCGAGGGGCCGGGGCCGGCGAGCTGGGCCGGCGCGACCGAGCGGCGGGTACGGAGAAGGTCGAGGATTGCGTTCATCTCGGCTTCAGTGGCTTGAGCTATGACGGCGGGGCGGAGACGACAGGCTGCCATCCTGGCGCCCCGATGCTCCCTTTAAGCACCATTCCGCCCCGGACGGCCACGGCCGGGCGCGACGAAGGACGGGCGCCGGGCGAGCCGGGGCCGAGGACGCCGATCGCACCATGACGCGCTTGCCCGCATCCCCCCACCATCCCTGGACCGCCCGGGACTTCTGGCTGGCGCTCGCCGCCGTCCTGCTGTTCTGGGCCGCCGCCGCCGCGGTGTGGCCGCTCCACGGAGCGGTGGTGCCGTGGGATTCCAAGAACCACTTCTACCCGATGCTGCGCTACCTCGGCGCGGCGCTGGCGAACGGCGAATTGCCGCTGTGGAATCCCTACCACTTCGCCGGGCACCCCTCGGTGGCGGATCCGCAATCGCTGCTCTTCACCCCGACGATGCTGCTGTTCGCCTGGCTCGACCCGTCGCCGTCGATGGAACTGTTCGACGCGGTGGTGTTCGCCCACCTGATCCCCGGGGCGGTGGCGACGCTGCTGCTGTTTCGCCGCCGCGGCTGGCACGCCGCCGGCGCGGTCGCGGCCGCGATGGTGTTCGTGCTCGGCGGCTCGGCCTCGGCCCGGCTCCAGCACACCGGCATGATCATCTCCTACGGCTTCGTGCCGCTGGCCTGGTGGCTGCTGGAGGAGGCGCTGGCGCGCCGCTCCTACGCCTTCGGGCTCGCCTTCGCGGTCATCGCCGCCGTGATGACGGTGGGACGCGACCAGGTGGCGTTCCTGTGTGGCCTGAGCCTGATCGGCGTCGCGGTCCACGCGGTGCTCACGGCGCCGGCGCCGCTCGCCTACCTGCGGGCGCGGGTCGGCGTGCTCGCCGTGATGGCAGTGGTCGGCGGCGCGCTGCTCGCCGTGCCCTCGCTCCTCACCATGCAGTTCCTGATGACCTCGACGCGGCCGTCCTTCGGCTACGGCGCGGCGATCATGGGCTCGCTGCCGCCGTCGAGCTTTGCCACCGCGCTGTTTGCCGACGTGTTCGGCTCGCTGCGCTGGACCTACGATTACTGGGGCCCCGACTGGCAGTCGATGGACGGCAACACCTGGACCGACCGGGCGGTGAACTACCTCTTCGCCGGCACCCTGCCGGCTCTGCTGATCCTCTGGCACGGCATCGCCGGCGGGCGACTCGCCGCGCGGGAGATCCGCTACCCGGCCATCGTGCTCGGCGCGGCCACGCTCTACGCGCTCGGGCGCTACACCCCGCTCTTCGCCCCGGTCTTCGATCATTTCCCCGGAGTCGACCTCTACCGCCGGCCCGCGGACGCCACCTTCGTCATCAATATCGGGCTTTCGCTCACCGCCGGCTACCTCGTGCACCGCTACGTGAGCGAGGGCGCGCCGCGGCTGCGGGCCGGCACCGCGGGCCTTGCCCGCGCCGTGCGCTTCGCCCTGCCGGCGACGGCGCTTGCGGCGCTCGGTGGCATCCTGTTCGTGTCCTACGCCTACGCGGCCAAGGCCCACCACCTGCCGGACGCGCTGCGCGACGGCCTGATCGGCAGCGGGATCGCGCTCGCCGCGGTGGTGGCGATGCTGCGGGCGGGCCGCGGCCGGCGGGCGCTCGTCGCCTCCTGCCTCGTGGCCTTGCTCGGGGCGGAGCTGGTCTGGCGCAACGCCGGCAACTCCCTCAACGCCGAGCCGGCGGGCCGCTACGCGGTGTTCCAGAAGCTGCCGCCCGAGCAGCTCCAGGGCCTGACGCTGCTGAAAGCCGAGCTCGACGCCCGCCACGCCAAGGGCGAGCACCCGCGGGTCGAGATCCTCGGCCTCGGCGGCGCCTGGCAGAACGCCTCGATGGTGCTCGGGCTCGAGGACACGATCGGCTACAACCCCCTGCGGCTCGCCGATTACGAGCGTGCGGTCGGTCCCGGCGAGAACGCCGCCGACCCGAACCTGCGCCAGTTCCCCGGCCTGTTCCGCGGCTACCGCTCGCGCCTCGCGAGCCTGCTCGGCCTCGAATACCTCGTCCTCGACCGGCCGGCCGAGCGGCTGCCGAAGCACTTCCCGCAGCTGACCGGCGCCAAGCTCCTCTACGGCTCGGGCGAGATGTGGATCTACCGCCTCGATCCGGCCAAGCCCCGGGCCTATCTCGCCACCCGCCTCGTCCCGGTCGATTCCGAGAGCGTGCTCAACCAGGACGAACTGCCCGAGTTCGAGGGCAGCGAGACGGCGCTCGTCGACCAGGACAGCGTGCCGAAGATCAAGGGCGCGTTCGGCTTGCACGACCCGGCCGCCCCGGTGACCGCGGCGAAGGGCACGGCGACCATTCTCGCCTATCGCCGCAATGTCGTCACCGTGGAGGTCGAGACCGACCGCGACAGCGTGCTGGTGCTGCACGACATCTTCTACCCGGGCTGGCAGGCGCGGGTGGACGGTGAGCGCCGCCCGATCCTGCGCACCAACCTGCTCTTCCGCGGGGTCGAGGTGCCGGCCGGCAGGCACGTGGTCGAGTTCCGGTTCCGGCCGCTCTCGGTCGACAACCTGGTGGCGGCGGCGAGCGAATTGCTGGCGAGGGACGATGACGCGGGCGAGACGGCGGTTCGGTAAGGCCCTGGCGCTCGCGCTCGCGGCAGGTCCTGCACTCCCGGTCCTCGCGCAGGCGCCGGCCCCGCTCCCGGGCGGCGCGCAGGGCGTCGCGCCGCAGGGCGTGACGCAGGGCCCGCCCCCGGCGCCGGCCCCCGCCGAGGCGAGCCTCTCCTTGCGGGCGGTGCTGACCAGCGAGGCCAAGCCCCTGCGCGGCGGCCTGACCTGGCGGATCTACGAGGACCGGCCGGAGGGCGGCAAGCCCGTGGTGCTCGCCCGCTCCGAGGAGGCGCAGCCGACCTTCCGGCTGCCGCCGGGCAGCTACCTCGCCAACGTCACCTACGGCTTCGTCAGCACCTCGAAGCGCGTGACCCTGAACTCGGGGTCCGCGAGCGACCAGCTCACCGTCAATGCCGGGGCGCTGCGCCTCTCCGGCGCAGTCGGCGAGGCGAAGATCGCGGGCAGCCAGCTCGCCTTCGCGGTCTTCGTGCCGATCGGCAACAACCCGGAGGGGCGGCTCGTGCGCGACGGCGTCAAGGCCGGCGAGGTGGTGCGGCTGCCCGAGGGCACCTACCACGTCGTCTCGACCTGGGGCGATTCGAACGCGATCCAGCGCGCCGACCTGAAGGTCGAGAACGGGCGCCTCACCGACGCGACCCTCAACCACCGCGCCGCCACCGTGACCCTGAAGCTCGTCGCCTCCCCCGGCACCGAGGCCTTCGCCGGCACCGCCTTCAGCGTTCTGACGCCGGGCGGCGACACGATCCGCGAGGCGATCGGCGCCTTCCCGCAGGTGACCCTCGCGGAGGGCGAGTACCAGCTGATCGCCCGCCACGACGGCAAGGTCTACACCCAGGACTTCAAGGTCGAGAGCGGCGTCGACCGCGACATCGAGGCGATCGCCAAGGATCCGTAAGCGCCAAGGATCCGTGAGCGCCAAGGATCCGTGAGCGTCGGGATCCGTGGGAATTGCCGGGCGCCGGCGTCGAGACGGCGGCTTTCGGCGAACACGCTAACCACCGGTTAGGCGCGCGACCGACGGGGGGCTGCGCGTAACGGTGACGCGCAAGAGTCTCGCGCAACCGCTTATCGGGATCTTAACCCCGGTGCCGCAACGGTTGGCCGCATGCGCTGCGTGCCTGCTTTCATTCGCGACGAGAAAGGATCGACGGCCGTCGAGTTCGGCCTCGTCGGGATGCTGTTCATCGCCGCCCTCGTGGGCACGATGATCATGGCGCAGATCCTGTATTTCGGCCAGAAGCTCGACTACGCGACCGAGCAGGCGTCGCGCCAGGTCCTCATCGGCAATCCGCAGCAGCAGAGTTCGGCCAGCCTCGCGACCTTCACGCAGGCGCTCTGCGGCTACCTGCCCACGGCGATGTCGTGCAGCAACGTCATCGTCAACCTGTATGTCGTGCCTGAGGGAAACCCGGGCTACTACACCTACGCCAAGTCCGACATGAGCGGCCTGACGGTGCCGCCCCTGACACCGGGCAGCGGCCAGTTCTCCCTCGGCAACCGGGGCGACTACCAGTACCTGCAGGTCGTCTATCCGATCACCCTCCTGCCGCCCTTCATGTCGAGCTGGCTCGACGGCACCACGAGCTACAAGGGCAAGGCGGCCTACCTGCTGATCTCGACCGCCGCCTTCCGCGTCGAGCAGTACTGATGCGGCCCGCGCTCCTCGCCCGGATCCAGCGCTTCCGCCTCGCCGACGACGGGCTCGCCGCCATCGAGCTCGCGCTGATCCTGCCCGTCCTGCTCACGCTGCTGCTCGCGGGCATCCAGGTCGTCGCCTACGTCAACGCGGTGCGCAAGGTCGAGCTGGTGGTCCGGTCGATCAGCCAGATGATCTCGCAGGCGAGACCACCCTCCGACAACAGCACGGTCAACGCCCTGGTGAACAAGGGCGACCTGCATTTCAGCTACGATTCGTCCCTGGTGCTGTTCCCGTACCTGATGAGCGAGGGCAAGCGCCAGGGCAAGCAGTGGTGGCAGGTCATCACGATCAACTACGCCAGCATCCAGTTCAAGGCGAACTCCTCGACCTGCCCGGACCCGGCCGACCAGAGCGCCTGCTACAGCGCCAGCGTGGTGTGGACCAGCACCGGCACGACGCAGCCGACGAGCGGAGCGCTCTACCGGCGCTGCGGCACGGCGCTGATCCCGGCCGACAACACCGCGCCCCCGACCCCGACGACCCTGCCGCGCTCCCTCTACGGCCCCTACACGATGGTGGTGATCGACGCGGTGTTCACCTTCACGCCGACCTTCGGCGCGCGGTACCTGCCCTCGTTCAAAATCGCGCGCTCGGCCTACGTCCAGCCGCGTTACGCCCCGCTGATCGACTACGACCTCAACGGCAACGACGGAATCGCCTCGAAATGTTCCTGAATCGCGCATCCCGCTTCACCACGGCGCTGGCATCGCTGATGCGGGCGCGCGACGGTGGCATCGGCATCATGTTCGGGCTCTGCCTGATCCCGATCATCGGCCTCGTCGGGCTCGGCATCGATTACGGCGTCGCGATCACCAACCGTTCGCGTCTCGACCGGGCGGGGGACGCCGCGGCGCTCGCCGCCGTGGTCACGGCCAAGGCCTACGTCGCCGCCAACTCGTCGCAGAACGGCGTGCTCGACGCCGCCAAGACCGCGGGGGCGGCGCAGGCCGTCAACACCTTCAAGGTCAATGCCGGCGGCGTGCCGCTGTCGAGCGTGACGCTGCCGAATCCGGTCGTCAGCATCTCGGGCCAGACGATCACCGCCACCGTGACCTACACGGCGACGGTCCAGAACAGCTTCGCGAAGCTATTCTCGGTGCCGACCACCACGGTCACCAACACGATCAAGGCCTCGGCCGACCTGCCGAGCTACCTCGACTTCTACCTGATGGTCGACGTGTCGGGCTCGATGGGCCTGCCGTCGACGACGAGCGGCATGACGCAGCTCGCCAACGTCAACAACGACATGTACTCCGACTACCAGCAGGGCTGCCAATTCGCCTGCCATTTCCCGGGCAATTCGGGCTGGGGTCTGGCCGCCGGCAAGATCCAGCTCCGCTCGGACGCGGTGAACAACGCCGTCTGCGCGCTGCTGCAGCGGGCCGCGGCGCCGGCGGTGCCGAACCAGTACCGGATCGGGATCTATCCGTTCATCAACCAGCTCGCGACGCTCGCGAGCCTGACCAGCGACGTGAACGCCTTGAAGACGGCGGCCCAGTGCGGGGCGTCGTGGCCGCTCGCCTTCACCAACCTCCTCGATACCGGCGCGACGCAGCTCAACTCGCCCGGCGATCCCACCACCGGCACCGGCGCGGGCGGCACCCATTTCGAGGTCGCCTTCCCGCAGATGAAGGGCATCGTCACCCTGAACGGCTTCGGCGACGGCTCGACCAGCACGAGCCGCAAGCCGTTCGTGTTCCTCGTCACCGACGGGATGCAGAACGGGCAGCATTTCTTCACCGACTCGAACGGCAAGTACGCCTACCCGGGCAACCCGTCGAAGTTCGCCGGCTACGGCGATGCCTGGTGGGACGGTTCGCAGCCGTCCCAGATCGACGCGAAGAACTGCGACGCCCTGAAGGCCGCCGGCGCGACGATCTCGGTGCTCTACATCCCCTACAATCAGATCGTCTTCACCGACAAGGGCGGCGGCATCGCCTGGGAGAACAACAGGGTCAACGGCTTCAGCCCGACCCTGGCGACCCCGCTCCAGGCCTGCGCCTCCGGGCCGAACTACTTCCGCACCGCGAACTCGCCGGCCGACATCACCGCCGCCCTGAACGCGATGTTCGACCAGGCGCTGAAGCTCGCCCGCCTCACCCAGTAGGCGGATCGGGACGACGCCGCACGCCGGCGAGAAACAACGCCACCGCCGCCCGGCGGCGCGTCTCCTGCGCCGCCGGATCGACCGCGATGCCGTAGAGCGCCTGGCGCGAGGCCTTGCCGAGGACGAGGTTGAGGAAGAGGTCGGCGGCGATCTCCGGATCCTCGACCGCGATCTGCCCTTGCGCGTCGAGCACCGCGAGCAGGTGCGCCACCGCCCGCACGCCGCGCAGCCACCCCTCCTCGTAGGCGAGCCGCGCGAGGTCGGGGAAGCGCAGCGCCTGCGCGGCGATGCAGCGGTTGAGCGCCGCCGCGCCCGGCGCCTGGGCGCGGGCGAGCAGGATCCGGCTCAACGCGTCCAGCACCGCCCCGGCCTCCCGCGGTTCCCGTTCCGCGGCCTGCGCCTCGGCCGCCGCGGAGAGCGGCGCCAGCCACTCGCGGATCCGCTCCTCCAGCACCGCGGCGAACAGGGCGCGCTTGTCGCGGTAGCGGGCGTAGAGCGTCGGCTTGCTCACGCCAGCTCCTTGCGCGACCGCGTCGATCGAGGTCGCGTCGAAGCCGTGCTCCATGAACAGCTGCGTCGCCACGGCGATCAGTCGCGCGTCGCGCCGCGCCGCCGCCTCGCGGGTCGGGCGCCCGGCCCGGCGCTCCGCGTCCTCCGCATCGGCGGGCATCGCCTGGATCATGGCTCGTCTCCTTGCCCGGATTCACCGGTCGGCATAATCCAACGATACCGTATCGTTTCATTACCGGCCAGCCGCGATGCAGCAATCCCCCGCCGAGTCCGCCCCGCCCGTGCTGGCCCGCAAGCGGCGCAAGGGACGGCCGATCCTCGCGCTCGTCCTCCTCGCCGCGTCGTCCGGCGGCGGCGCCTATGGCTGGCACTGGTGGACGGTCGGGCGCTTCCTCGAGACCACCGAGGACGCCTACCTGCAATCCGACAAGGTCACGGTCGCACCGCGCGTCGCCGGCACCATGGCTACGGTGCTCGTCGGCGACAACCAGCCGGTCAAGGCCGGCACGGTACTGGCGCGCCTCGACGACCGCGAGTACCGCGTGGCGCTCAAGCAGGCCGAGGCCGACGTCGAGAAGGCCCGGGCCCAGATCCTCGGCACCGCCGCGGCGATCACGCAGGCCCAGGCGCAGGTCGAGTCGGCACGGGCCGAGATCGAGAACACCGAGGCCGGGCTCGATTTCTCGACCAAGGAGTACGACCGCTACCGCAACCTGCTCCAGACCGGGTCGGGCACGGTGCAGCGCCAGCAGCAGGCCGACGCTGACCTGCGCCAGAAGCGGGCGGCGCGCGACAAGGCGGTGGCCTCGCTCTCCGCCTCGCAGAAGCAGGTCGAGAGCCTGCGGGCGCTGGAAGCCAGCGCCCGGGCGACCCTGGAGGGGGCGCAGGCCAAGATCGAGCAGGCGCGCCTCAATCTCAGCTACGCGACGATCACCGCCCCGGTCGACGGCACGGTCGGCGACCGCTCGCTGCGGGTCGGTCAGTTCGTCTCCGCCGGCACCGGGCTCCTCACCCTGGTGCCGATGGGACGCGACATCTACCTCGTGGCGAACTTCAAGGAGACCCAGACCGGCGCCATGACCATCGGCCAGCCGGTCACCTTCACGGTCGACGCGCTCGGCGAGCACGAATTCGGCGGCCGGATCGAGAGCTTCTCCCCCGGCACCGGCGCCCAGTTCGCCCTGCTGCCGCCGGAGAACGCCACCGGCAACTTCACCAAGGTGGTGCAGCGGGTGCCGGTGCGGATCGCGCTCGACGCCGACGATCCCCTGCTCTCCCGCCTGCGCCCGGGCCTCTCGGTCGAGGCCACCGTCCACACCCGCGGGGTGATCGAGCCCGGCGAGCGCCGCCCGGCCGCGGCTTTGGTCAGCGAGGCGCTGGCGCGATGACCCCCGACGCCAAGGCGAGCGGGCGCGACTGGCTCGCGGTGTTCGGGGCGATCCTCGGCGCCTTCACGGCGATCCTCGACATCCAGATCACCAACGCCTCGCTCGCCGACATCCAGGGCGCGCTCGGCGCCTCGACGGAGGAAGGCAGCTGGATCTCGACCGCCTACCTGATGGCCGAGATCATCGTGATCCCGCTCACCGGCTGGCTCTCCTCGGTGATCGGGCTGCGGCGCTACCTCGCCGTCAACACCATGCTGTTCACCGGGTTCTCGCTCGCCTGCGCGCTCTCGACGTCCTTAAGCCAGATGATCCTGTTCCGGGCCGGCCAGGGCTTCACCGGCGGGGTACTGATCCCGACTGCGATCGTCATCGTGCGCACCCGCCTGCCGAAGAGCCAGCAGCCGGTCGGCATCGCGCTGTTCGGGCTCACCGCCACCTTCGCGCCGGCGATCGGCCCGACGGTGGGCGGCTGGCTCACCGACAACCTGTCCTGGCACTACATCTTCTACCTGAACCTGATCTTCGGGCCGCTCGCCGCCACGATCCAGCTCGGCGCCTTCGAATCGGTGCCGGCGCGCTGGGGCGAACTCTTGAAAGGCGACTGGATCGGCATCGGCCTGATGGCGACCGGCCTGCCGGCCCTGACCTTCGTGCTGGAGGAAGGCCAGCGCAAGGACTGGTTCGGCTCCCCCGTCATCGTCAAGGCGAGCCTGCTCGCGGTCCTCGGCATCACCGGCTTCATCCTGCGCGAGCTGACGGCCGAGCGGCCCTTCATCAACCTGCGGGTGCTCGCCAACCGCTCGGTCGGCGGTGCCTGCGTGCTGATGACGGTGCTCGGTGCGGTCTCGTTCGGATCGATCTACATCATCCCGGTCTACTGCGCCCAGATCCAGGGCTACAACGCCCAGCAGATCGGCTACGTGGTGATGTGGTCGGGCCTGCCGCAGCTCGTGCTGTTCCCGCTCATGCCGCTGATCATGCGGGCGGTGGACGCGCGGCTCCTGGTCGTCACCGGCACGCTGTTCTTCATCGCGAGCTGCTGGATCAACGTGGGACTGACCCACGACGTCGGCGCCGACCAGCTGATCCTGCCGCAGCTGATGCGGGCGATCGGCCAGCCGCTCTTCACCATCCCGCTGTCGCAGCTCTCGACCGCGGGGCTCGCGCCCCGCGACACCGCCGACGCCTCGGCGCTCTCGAACATGATGCGCAACCTCGGCGGCTCGATCGGCATCGCCATGCTGTCGACGATGATCGAGCGGCGCGAGCACATGCACTTCTCGGTGCTCGCCGAGGCGATCACCGTCAATGCGAGCCGGACGCAGGCGCGGCTCGCGACCCTGGCGGCGGGCCTGCACGGCCACGTCGCCGACCCGCTCGCCGCCAAGGTTGCGGCGATCGGGATGCTGGCGCAACAGGTACGGCGCGAGGCCTACGTGATGGCCTATGCCGACGGGTTCTGGCTCGTGGGGGTGAGCCTGGTGCTGAGCCTGGCGGTAGTCGCGGTGCTGAAGAAGCCGCCGCGGGTGGCGGGGCCGGTCGAGGCGCACTGAGTTCGTCGCGGTCACGCGCCGTCCGGCGCGCGGACCCTCCCCCGCGGAGGGGGGAGGGTTCATCAGGCGGCGCGCTACGGCACCGGCGTTTCGTCATGCTGCCCGTCGAGCGTCACGCCCGCGCTCGGCACAGCGTCGGCCACCGCGTCCGCCCGGCGCAGGTCCGGGAAACTCGCCTCGGCCACCAGTTCGGCGAGCGCCTGGTCGAGCGGCAGGGTGCGGCTCTGCGGGCTGCCGAGGCGGCGGATCGAGACGGTGCGCTCCTCGCCCTCCTTGCGGCCGACGACCAGCATCACCGGCACCTTGGCGTGGGAATGCTCGCGGACCTTGTAGTTGATCTTCTCGTTGCGCAGATCGGCCTCGGCCCGCAGGCCCGCCGCGTCCGCCGCCTTCAGGACCTCGCGGGCATACGGGTCGGCCTCGCCGGTGATCGTCGCGACGACCACCTGGAGCGGCGCCAGCCAGAGCGGGAAGTGGCCGGCGAAGTGCTCGATCAGGATGCCGGTGAAGCGCTCCATCGAGCCGCAGATCGCCCGGTGCACCATCACCGGGGTCTTCTTCTGCCCGTCGGCATCGACGAAGAAGGCGCCGAACCGCTCCGGCAGGTTGAAGTCGACCTGCGTCGTGCCGCATTGCCAGTCGCGGCCGATGGCGTCGCGCAGCACGTACTCGAATTTGGGCCCGTAGAACGCGCCCTCGCCGGGATTGATCGCGGTCTTGATCCGCCCGCCGGACTGCTCCTCGATCTGGGCGAGCACCCGGGTCATCACCTCCTCGGCGTGGTCCCAGAGCGCGTCCGAGCCGACGCGCTTCTCCGGCCGCGTCGAGAGCTTCACCACGATCTCGTCGAAGCCGAAATCGGCGTAGGTGGAGAGGATCAGGTCGTTGATCTTCAGGCACTCGGCGGCGAGCTGGTCCTCGGTGCAGAAGACGTGGGCGTCGTCCTGCGTGAAGGCGCGCACCCGCATCAACCCGTGCAGCGCACCCGAGGGCTCGTAGCGCGAGACCGAGCCGAACTCGGCGAGCCGCAGCGGCAGGTCGCGGTAGGACTTCAGGCCGTGCTTGAAGATCTGCACGTGGCCGGGGCAGTTCATCGGCTTGATCGCGAAGACGCGTTCGTCCTCGGTCTTCGTGACGAACATGTTCTCCCGGTACCAGTCCCAGTGACCGGACGTCTCCCACAGGGCCTTGTCGAGGATCTGCGGCGCGTTCACCTCGGCGTAGTCGCCCTTCAGGCGCCGGCGCATGTAGGCGATGAGGGACTGGAACAGCGTCCAGCCCTTCGGGTGCCAGAACACCACGCCCGGCCCCTCCTCCTGGAAGTGGAAGAGGTCCATCTCGCGGCCGAGCTTACGGTGGTCGCGGCGCTCGGCCTCGGCGAGGCGGTTGAGGTAGGCGTCGAGATCGGCTTGGTTTGCCCAGGCCGTGCCGTAGATCCGGCTCAGCATCGGCTTCGTCGAATCGCCGCGCCAGTAGGCGCCGGCCACCTTCATCAGCTTGAAGGCGGTGCCGACCTTGGCGGTCGAGGTCATGTGCGGGCCGCGGCAGAGGTCGAACCACGTGCCCTGGCGGTAGATCCGCAGGTCCTCGCCCGGCGGGATCGCGTCGACGAGCTCGACCTTGAACGCCTCGCCCTTCTCCTCGAACAGCGTGCGCACGTCGTCGCGGGCCCAGACCTCCTTGGTGAAGGGGGCGTCGCGGGCGATGATCTCGCGCATCCGCGCCTCGATCGCCGGGAAGTCGTCCGGCGAGAACGGGGTCTCGCGATGGAAGTCGTAGTAGAAGCCGTTCTCGATCACCGGGCCGATCGTGACCTGCGTCTCCGGCCACAGCGACTGCACGGCCTCGGCGAGCACGTGGGCGCAATCGTGCCGGATCAGCTCCAGGGCGCGCGGGTCGGTGCGGTCGAGGAACTCGATGCGGACGTCCTCGGCGATCGTGTCGTCGAGGTCGCGCACCGTGCCGTCGAGCGCCATCGCGACGGTGCGCTTGGCCAGCGACTTGGCGATGCCCTCGACGACGGCGCGGCCGGTCACGGCCCCGTCGTAGGACCGCGTGGCGCCATCGGGAAATGTCAGGATCGGCATGGGCTTTTGAAGGCTCCTCGGGGCTCACTCCTGCGCACGGTGCAGGTAAGCCGGGTGGTGGACACACGTCCGGCGGGCTTGTTCTGCCGCGCACCGGACCGGCGCCGTATAGCAGCGAAGTGCGGGACATGTCAGGCACAGTCCCGAGCCTTCGTCCGGTGCCTTCGCGCTCAGCCCTCGACGCTCTCGCAGAGCGGCGGCGGCGCATTCACCCCGCGCCAGCGGCCGTACGCCCAGGGGCGGTGCCAGGCGGCGCCGGCGGGCGGCGCCTCCGGCACGAGGTCGATGCCGTGGGTGCCGAACGGGCCGCAGCGGCAGATGCGGGCCAATCCCATCCAGCCGCCGGCCCAGAGGCCGTGGCGCTGGATCGCCGCGTCGGTATAGGCCGAGCAGGACGGCCAGTGCCGGCACTGGCGCCCGACGAGGCCCGACAGGCTGAGCTGGTAGCCGCGGATCGCGAGATGCGCCGCGCGGCGGGCCGGGCTCACGCCGGCACCGCCTCTGACTTCGCGGCGATCTGGTCGAGGGCGTCGACCACCGCGTCGAAGGTGAGCAACGTCGAAGCGTGGCGCGCCTTGAAGTCCCGCACCGGCTCCAGGACCGCGAAGTCGGCGAACTGGCCGGCAGGCGCCGGTCCGTTCTCCTTCAGCATCCGCCGCACCGTGTCGCGCAGACCGCGCAAGTCCTCGGCGCTGGCGCCGACCACGTGGCGGGCCATCAGCGAGGAGGCGGCCTGGCCGAGCGCGCAGGCCTTCACGTCGTGGGCGAAGTCGGTGACCGTGTCGCCCTCGGTGACGAGGTCGACCGTCACGGTCGAGCCGCACAGCTTCGAGTGCTTGGACGCGCTCGCCGCCGGCGCCGGCAGCCGGCCGAGGCGGGGAATGTCGGCCGCGAGGGCGAGGATGCGGGCGTTGTAGATGTCGTCGAGCATGGCATTCGTACTTTGGACGAGAGGGGCCGCGGGACGGACGAATCGGGCTTGACCAGACCGATCGGACTTCGGTTTGACGAATGGATGGACTGAGGACGCGGTGACCTGCTGCGCGCCCGGCGCATTGCGCGCCGGAGCCGGATTCCCGATATAGGCGCGGTTACCCGGCTTCGCGAGGCGCGGCCGGGTCGGGGCGCATCTCAAGTCCCGGCATGGCTGCCCTTCTCGGCAGCCCGGATCTTGGAGGCGTGATGGATGCGGTGCTGAAGTCCTTGTCGGTCCGGGCCCCGGAGGCGGCCGACAAGCGCAGCGACGCCCCCCGGCCGGAGCGCGTCACCGAGCGCCCGACCCGCCAGGAGGCCGAGGCCGCCGTGCGCACCCTCCTGCGCTGGGCCGGGGACGACCCCGAGCGCGAGGGCCTGCGCGAGACGCCGCAGCGGGTGGTCAAGGCCTACGAGCAGATCTTCGGCGGCTACCGCCAGGACGCCGACGCCATCCTCGACCGGGTGTTCGAGGAGGTCGAGGGCTACAACGACATCGTGCTGGTGCGCGACATCGCCTTCCACTCGCATTGCGAGCACCACATGGTGCCGTTCATGGGGCGTGCCCACATCGCCTACTATCCGCGGCGCGGCGTCGTCGGCCTGTCGAAGCTCGCCCGCGTCGTCGACGCCTTCGCCCGCCGGCTCCAGACCCAGGAGACGATGACGGCCCAGATCGCCGAGACGATCGATTCGGTGCTGCATCCCCGCGGCGTCGCCGTGATGGTGGAGGCCGAGCACCTGTGCATGGCGATGCGCGGGGTGCAGAAATCCGGCGTCTCGACCCTCACCACCCAGTTCACCGGCGTGTTCAAGCAGGACCCGACCGAGCAGGTCCGCTTCCTCACCCTGGTCCGCGACCGGCGATGACCCCGCTTCCCACCTTCGCCGCCCCCGGCGACAAACGCGCGCTGGAGGAGGGCGAGACCTTCACCCCGCGCTTCGGCCCCGACGGGCTGATCACCGCGCTCGCGGTCGATGCCGATTCGGGCGCGGTCCTGATGCTCGCCCACATGAACGCCGAATCGCTGGCGCGGACGCTGGCCACCGGCGAGGTCTGGTACTGGTCGCGCTCGCGGGCTGAGCTCTGGCACAAGGGCGCCACGAGCGGGCAGATCCAGACGCTGGTCGAGATGCGGGTCGATTGCGACCAGGACGCGCTCCTGCTGCGCGTGCGCGTCGGCGGCGACGGCGGCTGCTGCCATACCGGGCGGCGGGACTGCTTCTACCGCGGGGTCGCGTACGATGCCGCGAGCGGGGCGGCGAGGCTGGTGCCGCGCGGCTCGTAGGGAGCGCGGATCACCCTGCCCCTGCGTGGGCAGGGGTGGCCCGACCCCCCTCCCCCGCGCTAGCACAGGCCCCGGACACCCGGATCCGGAGCCGCCCCTTGCCCGACGACCGCCAGCCGCCGCACCGCTTCAACGGCGCCCGCTACTGCCTGGAGGCCAATGCCCGGGAGCGCGGCGGCAAGCCGGCGCTGGTGATGGTCGGCGACGACGGCCGCACCGACGTCATGACCTTCGCGGAGGTCGACCGGGCGGTGCGCGGCGTCGCCGCGGGGTTGCGGGATCTCGGCCTGCCGGCGGGCGCCCGGGTGATGATCCGCATGGGCAACGACGCCGATTACGTCGTCACCTACTTCGCGGCGCTCGCCGCCGGGCTCGTGGCGCAGCCCTCCTCGCCCCAGCTCACCGCCGGCGAGGCGGCGTTCCTGATGCAGGATTCCGGCGCCGCGGTGATCGCGGCGGCCGACGATTGCCCCCTCGACCCGGAGGCCTGCCGCGGCCGGATCGTGCTGCGCCGCGACGACATCGCCCGCCTGCGCGCCGGCCCGCCGATCGAGACGTATGCCGACACCGCCGCCGACGATCCGGCGACGCTGGTCTACACCTCCGGCACCACCAGCCGGCCGAAAGGGGTGCTGCACGCCCACCGCACCATCTGGGGCCGGCGGCCGATGCACGATCACTGGCTCGGCCTGCGCGAGGACGACGTGGTGCTGCATGCCGGCACCATGAACTGGACCTACACCCTCGGGGTCGGCATCCAGGACCCCTGGGCGCGGGGCGCCACCACGGTGCTCTACAACGGCCGGCGCGACCCCGCCCTGTGGCCGGCGCTGATCGCCCGCCACCGC
The DNA here is from genome assembly GCF_053764715.1 of Methylobacterium sp. Gmos1. Classification (NCBI taxonomy): domain Bacteria; kingdom Pseudomonadati; phylum Pseudomonadota; class Alphaproteobacteria; order Hyphomicrobiales; family Methylobacteriaceae; genus Methylobacterium; species Methylobacterium sp. Gmos1. The sequence continues at coordinate 330,826 of NZ_JBSNCC010000006.1, forward strand.
GCCACCCTGTTCGCGGCGGTGCCGAGCCTCTACCGGCAGATCCTCAAATACGCCGACCTCTCCGCCCACGACCTCTCGTCCCTGCGCCACGGCATCACGGCGGGCGAGGCGCTGTCGCCCCAACTGCTCGCCGAGTGGCAGGCCGCGACCGGCACGCCGCTCTACGAGGCGCTCGGGATGAGCGAGATCTCGACCTACGTCTCGACGAGCCCGCTTACCCCGATCAAGCCCGGCTCGCCGGGCCGGCCGCAGCCGGGGCGGCGCGTCGCGATCCTCCCCGTCGAGGGCGCGCCGGAGCCGCTGCCGGCCGGCGAGGTCGGGCTGCTCGCCATCCACCGCTCGGATCCGGCCCTGATGCTCGGCTACTGGAACCGCCCCGAGGAGGAGGCCGCCGTGATGCGGGGCGACTGGTTCACCGGCGGCGACCTCGCCTCGCTCGATCCCGACGGCTACGTCTGGTTTACGGGCCGCAACGACGACATCATGAACGCCTTCGGCTACCGGGTGTCGCCGAACGAGGTCGAGAGCGTGCTGATCGCCCATCCCGACGTGCAGGAGGTGGCGGTGACCGAGCTGCCCGTGCGCGACGACGTGCGGGTGATCGCCGCCTTCGTGGTGCCGAAACCCGGCGCCGCGCCGCGGCGGGACGCGCTGCTGGCCTGGTGCGGCGAGCGGCTCGCCGCCTACAAGTGCCCGCGCGAGGTCGTGTTCCTGGAGGCGCTGCCGCGCACGCCGAACGGCAAGGTGCAGCGCAAGCGGCTGGCCGCCGGGTGAGGGCGCCACGGGAATACGATCGTCGTGGTATCGTCCGCGCGCCGATGTCTCCCCTCGTGACCGTCACGCTCCATCGCCGTCCCGGGGCCGCGGGAGCGGTGCCCGGGATGACGCCGCGGGATGCATGTCGGTCGGCCGACGCGAGACAGGCGTCGAGGCCGGCCGGACCGGCAGGGACCCGCGCCGCATGAGCCGGGACGACGCCGGGACGCGGGCCGGCTTGCGCCCCGATGTCCCGGGCACCGCCGCCTTCGGCAAGTTCATGCGGGTGCTGCAGGCGGTGGCGGACGCGCCCGACGGTGCCACGGTCGCGCGGCTCGCGCACGGCCTGCGGCTGCCGCGGCCGACGGTGCACCGCATCGTCGCCGCCCTGGCGGCGGAGGGCCTCGTGACCGACGAGGACGGGGTCCTGCGTCTCGGGCCCCGCCTCGTCAGCCTCGCCTTCCGCTCCTTCGACGGCTCGCTCCTGCGCCAGGCGGCGCGCGAGCCCCTGCGGCGCCTGCGCGACGACCTCGACGAGACGGTGCATCTCGCGGTGCCCGATCACGGCGAGATGGTCTACGTCGACAAGCTCGAGAGCCACCGCACCGTGCGCATGGCCTCGCGCATCGGCACGCGGGTGGCGCTGCACACCAGCGCCGTGGGCAAGGCCTGGCTCGCGACCCTGCCCGAGCCCGAGCTGGTCCCCCTGCTCTCCCGGCTCCCCCTGCCGGCTCGCACCCCCCACAGCCTCACCGACCGGGACGCCCTCTCCCGCGCGGTCGCCGAGACACGCGCGCGCGGCCACGCCCTCGACCTCCAGGAGAACGAGCTCGACATCTGCTGCTACGGCATGGCCCTCCACGGCGCCGGCCGCCGGGTGCTCGGCTGCATCAGCGTCAGCCTGCCGCGCTACCGCTTCGAGGCGGTCGCCGCCGAGACGGTGCTCGCGGCGATGCGGGCCTGCGCCGAGGGCGTGGCGCGGGTCGCGGGCGCCCGCTGATCCCGTGCGCATCGCGCGGTTCCGCCGCGCAGCAAAGGTTGTGCCCCAGAGTGTCGCGCTGTGCTAAGGCCACGCCCGGGCGGTCGCGGGACCGCCGGGAGTCGCGGACGAGAGGGCGACGAGCAGTGACGGATCGCCGCGAAACCGACCGGATCGATGCCGAGATCGGCCGCTCCGCCCCGAGCCACGATCCGTTCGCCGCCGCCGTGCGGGCGACGCGGATGCCGATGCTGATCACCGATCCGCACGGGCCCGACAACCCGATCATCTTCGCCAACGCCGCCTTCACCAAGCTCACCGGCTACACCCGCGACGAGGTCCTGGGCCAGAACTGCCGCTTCCTCCAGGGACCGGAGACCGACCGCGCCGACGTGGCCAAGATCCGCGACGCGATCGAGCGTCGCGTCGCCATCGAGATCGACCTTCTCAACCACAAGAAGAACGGCGAGCGGTTCTGGAACCGGCTGCTGATCTCGCCGGTCTTCGGCGAGGACGGCGAACTGACCTACTTCTTCGCTTCGCAGTTCGACGTCACGCTGGAGCGCGAGCGGCTGCGCGACCTCGGCGAGGCCCTGCGCCGGCGCGAACAGATGCTCGACGCCCTGGTGCGCTCGTCCTCCGAGGTGCGCTACCGGATCAGCGCCGACTGGAGCCGGCTGTACCAATTGTCCGGCGGCGACTTCCTGGCCGACACGACCTCGGCCAGCACCGACTGGGTCGAGAGCTACATCCCGCCGGAGGATCGCGGCGCCTTGCGGGCCGAGATCGAGCGGGCGATCCGCACCAAGACCTCCTACAGCCTTGAGCACCGGGTCTACCTCGCCGACGGCTCGGTCGGCTGGGCCTCGTCGCGGGCGGTGCCGGTGCTCGACGAGGAGGGCCGGATCACCGAGTGGTACGGCGCCGCCACCGACATCACCGGTCGCAAGGAGGCCGAGGCCGCCTCGCACGACCTCAACCTCTCGCTCGGCCGGCAGGTCGCCGACCGCACGGCCGAGATGCGCCTCTACGGCGACATCGTCCAGTCGAGCGCCGCCCCGATCTGCGCCTTCGACACCGGGTACCGGCTGATCGCCTTCAACCAGGCCCACAGCGACGAGTTCTACCGGATCTTTGGCCACCGGGTGCGGGTGGGCGAGGTGTTTCCCGACCTGTTCCCGCCGGACCAGGGCGCGGTGATGCGCGGGTTCATGGACCGGGCGCTCGCCGGCGAGACCTACACGGTGACCGAGGAATTCGGCGATCCGGACTTCGCCAAGCCCGCCTGGGAGGTCTCCTACTCGCCCCTGCGCGACGGCGAGGGTCGGGTGATCGGCGCGTTCCACTTCGCCAAGGACATCTCCGACCGGCTGCGGGCCGAGGCCGAGCTCGCCGCGACGCAGGAGGCCCTGCGCCAGTCGCAGAAGATGGAGGCGGTGGGCCAGCTCACCGGGGGCCTCGCCCACGACTTCAACAACCTGCTCGCCGGCATCTCGGGCTCGCTGGAGCTGATGCAGACGCGCCTCGCGCAAGGCCGGTTCAAGGACGTCGAGCGCTACATGGCGGCGGCGCAAGGGGCGTCGAAGCGCGCCGCGGCGCTGACTCATCGGCTGCTCGCCTTCTCGCGCCGCCAGACCCTCGATCCGCGGCCCACCGACGTCGACCGGCTGGCGCGCGGCATGCACGACCTGATCCAGCGCACGGTCGGGCCCGGCATCACCCTCGAGGTGGTCGAATCGCCCGGGGCCTGGCCGGCGCTCGTCGATCCCTCGCAGCTCGAGAACGCGCTGCTCAACCTCTGCCTCAACGCCCGCGACGCGATGCCCGACGGCGGGCGCATCACCGTCTCGACCGCCAACCGGACGCTGGATGCCCGGACCGCCCGCCGGCACGACATGCCGGAAGGCGAGTATGTGCGCCTGCGCGTGACCGATACCGGCACCGGGATGAGCCCGGAGGTGATCGCCCGGGTGTTCGAGCCGTTCTTCACCACGAAGCCGATCGGCGAGGGCACGGGCCTCGGCCTGTCGATGATCTACGGCTTCGCGCAGCAATCGGGCGGGCAGGTGCGCATCGCCTCGACGCCCGGCGAGGGCACGACCGTCAGCCTCTACCTGCCGCGCCACGCGGGCGCGGTGCCCGGCGAGGACGAGACCGGGACGGCGGCGCCGCTGGCGCGCTCGACGACGGGCGAGACCGTGCTCGTGGTCGACGACGAGCCGACCGTGCGGATGCTCGTCGCCGACATCCTGGAGGATCTCGGCTACGCCGCGATCGAGGCCGGCGACAGCGCGGCCGGCCTCAAGGTGCTGCGCTCCGACGTGCGGATCGACCTCCTCGTCACCGATGTCGGCCTGCCCGGCGGCATGAACGGCCGCCAGATGGCCGAGGCCGCCCGCGAGACCCGGCCCGACCTCAAGGTGCTGCTGATCACCGGCTACGCCGAGACCGCGATCCTCGGCCACGACAGCCTCGGCCCCGGCATGACGGTGCTGACGAAGCCCTTCTCGATCGAGTCGATGGCCGCGCGGATCCGGTCGATGATCGAGGCCGGGCGGGAGCGGGAGCGGCGGTCGTAAGACCAACGGTCGTTGAAAACGACCTTTGGTTCCGTTCTCGAGTTTTCGCCAAGCCAAAGGCTTGGCGTCGAAAATTCGAGATGGATCAATGGCCCCCTCGATCCCAGGCCTGCCCGGGATCGAGGGGGCCATTGGTACAAGCCCTCACGCCGCCCGCACCGTCGCGAGGAAGCGTCTCACCTCGTCGGTGAGGCTCTCGGACTGGTGCGACAGGGCACAGGCCGAATCGAGCACCTGCGCGGCCGCGACCCCGGTCTCCTCCGCGGCGCCCGCCACCCCGGCGATGTTCTCCGTCACCGCGCCGGTGCCGGAGGCCGCGCGGGTGACGTTGCGGACGATCTCCTGGGTCGCCGCGCCCTGCTCCTCCACCGCCGCGGCGATCGAGGTCGAGACCTGCGAGATCTCGCGGATGCGCCGGGCGATGGCGTCGATCGCGCCGACCGCCTGCGCGGTCGAGCCCTGGATGCGGCCGATCTGGCCCGTGATCTCCTCGGTCGCCTTCGCGGTCTGGCCGGCGAGTTCCTTCACTTCCGCCGCCACCACGGCAAAGCCGCGGCCGGCCGCCCCGGCGCGGGCCGCCTCGATCGTGGCGTTGAGCGCGAGCAGGTTGGTCTGGCCGGCGATCGACGAGATCATGCCGACGACGTCGCCGATCCGGGCGACCGCGTGGCTGAGGTCCTGCACCAGGGCGCCGGTCCGGTCGGCCTCGGTCACCGCGGCGCGGGCGAGGGACGCCGAGCCGTCGACCTGCCGGCCGATCTCGCCCACCGAGGCGCCGAGCTCCTCGGCGGCGGCCGCGACCGTGCCGACATTGCCCGCCGCCTCCTCGGCGGCGCTCGCCGCGCCCGCCGACCGCTCGGCGGTCTCCCCGGCCGTGGCCGTCATGGTCCGGGCGGTGGCCTGGAGCTCGGTGGCGGAAGCCGCGACCTGTCCGACGATGCCGCCGACCGCCCGCTCGAAGGCGTCGGCCATCTCGCGCATGCCGGCGCGGCGCTGCGCCTCGGTCGAGGCGCGGGCGAGCGCCGCCTCCTCCTCCAGGGCGCGGGTACGGATCAGCCCGTCCTTGAACACCTGGACCGCGCCGGCCATCCGGCCGATCTCGTCGCGCCGCGTCGTGCCCTCCACCGCCACGGTGGTGTCGCCGGCGGCGAGCCGCTCCATGGTGCGCGCCATCGCGACGACCGGGCCGGCGACGCCGCGCTGGAGGATCAGCCAGGCGAGGACGAGCGCCGCCGCGCCGGCCGCCGATGCGACGACGATGGTGGTGTCCCGGGCGCCCGCGCCGGCCGCCGCGGCGGTCTCGCTGCTCCGGCGGATCATCGCCTCGGCGCCGGCCGCGATCTCAGCCAGCGCCTGGCGGGCGGCCTTCAGCGCGGGGTCGATCTGCTCGCGGCCGACCCGCAGGGCCTGGTCCTGCTGGCTGCCGAAGGTCTTGGTGATGAGGTCGTCCGTCGCCTCGAAGGCCTGGTTGAACCGGGCCAGGACCTGGTCGGCGCCCGCCCTCGCCTCGGGCATCAGGGCCTTCAGCCGGTCGAGCCGGCCCGGCAGGCCCGCGGCGATCGCCTTGGTCTCCTTCTCCAGCGCGTCGATCTCGGTCATCGAGCTCTCGGAGACGATGCGGTTCACCACCGCCCCGTAGCGCGTCAGCTCGATCTGCACCTCGGATGCCGCCCGGTCGGCCGCGACGTCGCGCCGGAGCACGTCCTGGTAGGTCTGCGCGATGAGGCTCATCCGCGACAGGGCGAAGCCGCACAGGCCCGCCAGGATGACGAGCAGCAGGCCGACGGGAATCGCCGCCTTGGCGAGGATCCGCATGTTGTCGAGGCGCGAACGAAGCACGATGCCGCTCCCGGTGGGCAAAGATGCGCGGAAGCGTAGCCGGGTTTGATTGATGTGGGATTAATGTCTCTGCGGGTCGTCCCTCGCGCGCGCAACAATCCGGACGCGGTGCCGCCTGGATGACGGCGCGCTGCTGGAGAAGGATCGATCTCGACCGCCGATGCGAGGCGGCGCGATTCTCGCTCTACTTCGCGGGAGTGTTAGGCCTCGCGGTCGGCCAGGCGCAGCGACCAGATCAGGGTTCCGGCCTCGTCGACCAGCCACAGGGCGTTCACCTGCTCGTCGGCCGGCGTCGTCTCCCGGGCGTTGGCGAGGCGCACGGCCTCCTGGCGGTCCGCCGCCGCGACGATCTCGTCGATCAGCGTGGGCCCGATCTCCCCGTTCGGGGCGCGAACCGCTCCGCGCAGTCGGTATGCCGGCATCTGTCCCGTGGCTCCTCGGTCGCGTCCCGTCCGCTCGCCTGCGGCTGGGGCCGCTGGCCGCACAGGTTCTCGGGCGGGAACGGCTTTCATCAAGGACCGGGACGGATGCGGCGCATCGGCGCTCCCCGAAAGGCCGTCGCCCGCGAGCGGGCCGCTCACGCCGCCACGGTCAGCCCGTGCGCCGGGCGGTCCAGCGCCCCGTGCAGGGGCTGATCCCCGACAGGCTCCAGCGCCCGCTGCCGGCCGAGCCGCGCAAGGTGCCGCTGACCGCGACGCTGGCGAGCCCGCTGCGGATCGTGCCGGTGATGCGGCCGTCGGCGCCGGCCCGGCCGGAGGCGTCGACGCCGTTGCCCCCGGCATCGTCGACGATGCCGTCGCGGATCACGATCGGGTAGCGGTACGGCCCGGTGCAGCTCCCGGTCTCGGCGGTGGCGACGACCGACCAGGCGCCGTCGAAGCGGTTGGCCGCGGGCGCGGCCAGGGCCGGAAGAGCGACGGCCGGGAGCGCGAAGGCGAGGAACAGGGCCGGCGCGAGGACCGGGCGGCGAAGCGGTGTCATGGTCTCCTCTGGGGCTGATCCCCGCCGGTCCGGGCCGGCCGCGATGGCCGGCAGGACGTCGGCGGGGGTTGGCTCGTCGACGGAGCCGGGCACGGACGGGGGAACATGCCGTGCCCGGCCCGCGACCGTCCCGGACGCCTCGGGGGATAGCGCCGGAACGATGGGGACGCCCTGATCGGGCGAAGGGGGTGACGCCCTCGCGGGGCCCGCCGCTCAGGCGGTGCCGGACGGGACCGCGAGGGTCCGGTTGAGGTCCTGCCCGAGGCGGTCGCGGGCCCGGCTGACGCGGCTCTTCACGGTGCCGGCCGGGCAGCCGATGACATCGGCGGCGGCCTCGTAGGACAGGCCCTCGACGGCGACCAGCAGCAGCGCCTCGCGCTGCGCCGGCTCGAGCCGGTCGAGGGCGCCCTGGAGATCGCGCAGGGCCGCCCGGTGCTCCTGCTCGGCGGCGCTTGCCAGGGCGGCGGCGTGGACCCCTTCGGGATCCGCCACCTCGAGGCGGTACTTGCGGCGCCCGTTGAAGAAGCCGTTGCGCAGGATCGCGAACAGCCAGGCCGACAGGCTGGATCCGGGGGCGAACTGGCGCCGGTGCTCCCAGGCCTTGAGCAGGGTGTGCTGCACCAGGTCGTCGGCATCCGCAGCGTGATGGGTCAGGGACAGGGCGTAGCGGCGCAGGCGCGGCACCGCGCCGAGGAGCCCGGCCTTGAACGCCGCCGGCACCTCGTGACCCGTCCCGTTCCCGGCCGCGTCGAGGGCGAGGGTCAGGCGCGCGAGGACCTGGCCCAGGGCCGAGTCGGCCTCGAGCGCGACGACCTCGGGATAGTACTCCCGCAGGAGCCCGCCGAGATGCGATGGGATCAGGGCGGCGGCGGTCTCCGTCATGGCGACCGAGTCTGGCAGCGCGTCGTCTGTTCGCACGGAAAGGGACCCGTAAACGCTACTCATATCGGACTAGACCGGTCGGCTGGTACGGGAGCATCCCGTGGGGCAGCGCGCCGGACCGGCCCTGGTGCGTCTTATTTCTGGTCGCCGGCAATTACGTCAATGATACGAATCTACCGGTGAATCTCGTTGTCCGGCGGGAACCCTGTAGCGCGCGATCCGTTTGTGCTCCGTTGCCCGAGCGGCAAAGGACACACAGAAGGGATCGAGAGAGCCGTGACCGCAGGCGTCGACAGGCACGAACTCCGGCAGATCATCGCCGGCCTCAGCGAGGGGGTGATCCTGGTCGAGCCCGACCAGACCATCGCCTACGCCAACGAGGCCGCGCTCGCGATGCACGGCGCCGAGAGCCTGGACGAAATCGGCCCGACGGTCGACGCCTACCGGGAGCGCTTCGCCCTGCGCTACCGCAACAACCGCGCGCCGGAGAACTACCCGATCGAGCGCGTCGTCGCCGGCGAGCGCTTCCATGACGTGGTGGTCGAGGTGACGCGCACCGACAAGCCGGATGTCGGCTTCGTGCATTCCCTGCGCAGCCTCGTCGCCACCGACCGGGAGGGCAAGCCGAGCTGCCTGGCGCTCATCCTCAAGGACGTGTCGGACCAGTTCGAGGCCGAGGAGCGCTTCGAGCGCACCTTCAACGCCAACCCGGCGCCGGCCATCATCACGCGGCTGTCCGACCTGCGCCACGTCAAGGTCAATGCCGGCTTCCTGGAGATGACCGGCTACACCCGTGACGCCGTGATCGGCCGCAGCGTCTACGAGGTCGACGTGCTCGCCAACGCCCGAAACCGCGACCTCGCGGTGTCGCGGCTCAATGCGGGCGGCACGATCCCCCAGATGGAGGCGCGGCTCGAACTGCCCGACGGCAACGGCCGCTTCGTGATCGTCGCCGGCCAGCCGATGGAGATGGGCGACGAGCCCTGCATGCTGTTCACCTTCGCCGATCTGGAGCTGCGCCGGAAGGCCGAGACGGCGCTCCGCCAGAGCGAGGAGCGCTTCGCCAAGGCGTTCCGCCTGACGCCCGTCCCGACGCTGCTCGCCCGCGCCGAGGATTTCCAGGTCACGAGCATCAACGAGGCCTTCGGCCGGGTCTTCGGCTTCGGCGAGGACCGGGTGGTCGGCCGCACCCCGGCGGAGTTCGGGCTGTGGGTCTCCGACGAGCAGCGCGCGCGCTTCGAGGGCGTGCTCCTGCGCACCGGCTACGTGCTCGGGCTCGAGGTCTGCCTGCGCCACGAGAACGGTGCCGACCTCGACTGCCTGGTTTCGGCCGAGCGGGTGACGATCAGCGACGCCGAGTTCATCCTGATGGTCCTCCAGGACATCACCGAGCGCAAGCACACCGAGCGCGAGCTGTTCGACGCGATCGAGACGGTGATGGCCGACACCTCCTGGTTCAGCCGCGGGCTGATCGAGAAGCTCGCCAACCTGCGAAGGCCCGGCCGCGAGGCCCCGGGCGACGCGGTGCCCGACCTGACCCTGCGCGAGCGGCAGATCCTGAACCTGATCTGCTCCGGGCTCGACGACGACGGCATCGCGCGCAAGCTCGGCCTGTCGCGCAACACCGTGCGCAACCACGGCGCCGCGCTCTACCGCAAGCTCGGCGTGCACCGCCGCACGGAGGTGATCCTGTGGGGCCGCGAGCACGGTTTCCCGCTCCAGGCATCCGGTAGTTGAAGTTCAGACTACCGGTATTTCCTTACCATTGAAGAGGCGCGAGGCAGTCACATCTGCAAGCCGGTCTGAGTTCTCCCACGTCCACCGAGGTGCTCATGACCAGACGCGCGCCCACAACTTCCACCGAGCAGGTCAAGGGCTCGGTGAAGGAGGCCATCGGCAAGCTCACCGGCGATGTCCGGGTCGAGGCCGAGGGCCGGCGTCAGAAGGGCGAAGTCGACACTCCGCAGGGCGCCGGCAGGCGCCCGCGGGGGAGCGGACCTCGCGAGGACTGACGACGACCGTCATCCGGCGCCCCGTGCGGGGCGCCGCCCTGTTCCACCGACCGACCCCAAAGGAGACTTGAACCATGGTCGATACCGATCGCATCACCGGCGCCGCCAAGGAACTCGGCGGCAAGATCCAGAGCGCCGTCGGCGACCTGACCGGCTCGCACCGCGACTCGGCCGAAGGCCGCTTCCGCGAGGCGCAAGGTGCGGCCGAGAACGTCTACGGCCAGGCCAAGGACACCGCCCGCCACGCCTCCGACCGCGCTCAGGACTACGCCGGCCGCGCCGCCGACCGGGCCCACGACTTCGCCGAGGACGCGCAGGACTACGCCGAGGACGCCTACGAGCGCGGCACCCGCTCGCTGCGCCACGGCGCCCGGCAGGTCAGCCACCAGGTCGCCGAGTACCCGCTCGCCTCGCTGGTGATCGCCGGCCTCGTGGGCTTCGGCCTCGGCCTGCTCGTCAACGCCAACCGCGACTGACCTCGACCGCATCGCGACCGGCGGCCCCGGCGCGGCGCGATCCGCCCGGGGCCCCCTCCCGATGCCCGAACGACCCGGAGTAACGACGTGACCATCCAGACCCCCGTTTCCCCCCTCTCGACCGCGGCGCAGGCCGATACCCGCGCGGTCCTGCTCAACCAGGTCTCCTGGGGCGCCATCTTCGCCGGCGCCGTCACCGCCCTGGTGACCCAGGTGATCCTCAACCTCGTCGGCGTCGGCGTCGGCCTGTCCTCGGTCGGCACCAACGCCGCCGACAACCCGGCCGCCTCGACCGTCTCGATGGGCGCGGGCCTGTGGTTCGTGATCTCGGGCATCGTCGCCTCGCTCGTCGGCGGCGCCATCGCGGGCCGGCTCTCCGGCAAGCCGCTGCCGGGCGCGGCTGCCCTGCACGGCCTGGTCTCCTGGGCGGTGACGACGCTCGTGGTCATCTACCTCATCACCTCGGCGGCGAGCGGCCTCGTCGGCGGCACCCTGAGCACGGTCTCGGGCGCGCTCGGCGGCGCCGGCAACCTCGTCGGCGGCACGGTGCAGACCGCCGCCCAGGCCGCGGCCCCGTCGCTGTCGAAGATCCAGAACCCGCTCGAGGGCATCGAAGACAAGGTGCGCCAGCAGGCCGCCGGCCAGGACCCGCAGGCCGCCCGTGACGCCGCCGTGGCCGCCGTGCGCGCCGTGCTGACCGGCGACGCGGCCCAGAAGGAGCAGGCCAAGAACCGCGCCGCCGACGCGCTGGCCAAGGCCCAGGGCATCTCGCCCGACCAGGCCAAGGCCCAGATCGACGACTACCAGAAGCAGTACGAGCAGGCGGTCGCCACCGCCAAGCAGAAGGCCGAGGCCGCGGCGGTCGCCGCCAAGTCGGCCGCGACGCAGGGCGCGTTCTACGCCGCCATCGCGCTGCTGCTCGGCGCCGCCGCCGCCTTCTTCGGCGGCCGCCTCGGCGCCCCGAAGCTGGTCGGCGCCGACTACACCGCCCGCCGCGTCTGACGCGGGTCACCGGCTCCCGCCCCGGCGGGAGCCCTCCCCTCCCCCCTCGAACCTGAAGGAGCAATTCCGATGAGCAGCACCACCGACAAGCTCAAGGGCCTGGCCAACGAGGCGCTCGGCAACGTCAAGCAGGGCGTCGGCAAGGTCACCGGCAACGATCACCTCGTCGCCGAGGGCAAGGCCCAGGAGCTGAAGGGCGAGGCCCAGCGCACCGTCGGCGAGGCCAAGGACGGCATCAAGAACGTCGCCGACCACCTCACGGGCCGCAAGTAAGGCCTTCAAGCAAGGCATCGCAATCCGGCGGCGGGATCGTCCCGCCGCCTCGTCCAGTCGAAAAATCTCAGGAGGACAGCATGAACCGCGACGAGTTCCGTGGCGCGTCCCGTCACCTGAAGGGCCGCATCCAGACCGCCATCGGCGGCCTTCGGGGCGATCCGGCCCAGCAGGTCCGCGGCGCCGCCAACCAGGTGGCCGGCGGGGCCCAGTACGCCTACGGCCGCGCCCGTGATCGGGCCGAGGACGTCATCGACGACGGCCGCCACCTCGCCCACACCGCCCGCGAGCACGCCGAGGATTTCGCCGACACCGCCCGCGAGCGCGCGGAAGACCTCGCCCGCACCGCCCGCAAGCGCGCCGACCGGGCGCTGGCGGACGGGCGCCACGTCGCCCGCGAGGCGCGCAGCCGCGGCGAGGCCTATCGCCGGCAGGCCCTGGCCTATGCCGACGGGCACCGCACCAACACCGTGCTCGGCCTCGCCGCCCTCGCCTTCGCGGCGGGCTGGCTCATCCGCCGCACGCGCTAGAGGCCGGCGCCGACCGCACCCCATTCGCCGAGGCGGTGACCGCTTCGGCGAACCGCAAACAGCGAGATCGATGGTCGCGGCTCGGCAGGATCGAGCCTGAATTATTTCAGGATCTTTTCTCGCTGGCAAACGTTTCAATCGACAACGATCGAACTGTTAGAGGGAAACTCAGCGATGCTGCGCAAGATCTTCATGCTGTTCATCCTGCCGAAGCTGATCGCGCGGTTCAACCGCCGCGGTGCGACGCCCCGGCATGGCCGGACGTACTGATCCGGCAGGACCGATCAACCGCGCCGCGCACACGAGCACCCAGAGGATACACGACAGGGTCATGAAGCTTCCCCTCGTCATCGCCGCGACCGTCGCGGCCATGGTCGCCGGCAGCCCGGCCTCGGCCACCCCGGCCGAGACCGCGGCCGGCGCCGCTCTCCTGCGCGGCGACCTGCCGACGGAGTTCTCGCAGTACCGCCGCTACGGCCGGCCCTACGGCTATCGCCGTGGCTACGGCTTCCGCGGCGGCTACGGCCGCGGTTACGGCTACCGCCGCGGTCCGGTCGTCGGCGCGGCGGTCGGGGCCGGCGTGGCGGGTCTCGCCGCCGGCGCGATCATCGGCGGGGCCATCGCCAGTTCGCAGGCCCAGGCCCGCCCGGTGGTGGTCGAGGGCGGCCCCGACCCGGAGACGGTCGCCGCTTGCGCCCGCCGCTTCCGCTCCTACGACCCGGCGAGCGGCACCTACCTCAGCAACGACGGCACCCGCCGGCCTTGCCCCTGACACCCGGCCCCTGACACCCGCGCACCGTGCGAAGGAAGGCCGCCGTCCCGCCCGGGACGGCGGCCTTCTCGCGTGAAGGGCGAGCGAACCCGGGCACGCTTCCCGCCGTTGTGACGGCATGACAGGTCGCGCCACCACCCCCGCCCGCTCCCTCCCGCCCGCCGCCGCCCTCGCCCTGGCGGGGGCCGCCGCACTCGGCGCCGGCGCGGTCGAGAACGGGCGCCGCGCCCGCGCGGCCGAGCACGCGACGCCGCCGGTCGGGCGCTTCGTCGAGGTCGGCGGCACGCGGCTGCACGTGCTGGAGCGCGGGCACGGGCCCGCCCTCGTGCTGCTGCACGGCAACGGCAGCCTGATCCAGGACTGGCTCGTCAGCGGCCTCGTCGAGCGGGCGGCCGAGACGCATCGGGTCATCGCCATCGACCGGCCCGGCTTCGGCTACAGCGAGCGGCCGCGCAGCCGGATCTGGACGCCGACGATGCAGGCCGGGCTGATCCGCGGCGTCCTGCACAGCCTCGGTGTCGAGGCGGCCGCCGTGCTCGGCCATTCCTGGGGGGCGCAGGTGGCGGTCGCGCTGGCGCTCCAGGATCCAGGCCGGGTGCGGGCGCTCTTCCTCGAATCCGGCTACTACTTCCCCTCGCCCCGGATCGACGGCCTGCTCTTCGCCCCCCAGGGCCTGCCGGGCCTCGGCGACCTCATCAGCCACACCCTCGCCCCGGTGACGAGCCGCCTGCTCTGGCCGCGGATCCTGTCGCGGCTGTTCGGGCCGAGCCCGGTGCCGGAGCGTTTTTCCCGCGACTTCCCGGTCGAGATGCTGCTGCGACCCGCGCAGCTGCGCAGCGCCGCCGCCGAGTCGGTGCTGCTGGTGCCGGACGCCTTCGCGCTCCGGCCGCATTACCGGGACCTGCGCATGCCGGTGACCATCCTCTCCGGCACCGGCGACCGGCTGCTCTCCCACGCCGGCCAGGCGGTGGCGCTCCACCACGAGATTCCCGGCAGCCGCCTCGTCGCGGTCGAGGGCGCCGGCCACATGCTGCACCAGATCGTCCCCGACCGCGTGCTCGCCGCCCTCGCCGGCGATTGAGACGATGTCTTGGAACCGGCAAACGTCCCTTGACCGGGCATGTGACGGAGCGGCAAGTCGCGGACGGCTCCGGTCTCGGCTAGGAGGAGAACGATCTCCGCCGGCCCCGCGCCGGCGGCTTCCTCCTTCTGTGCGGACTCTTGCGACGTGACGATCCTGAAACGCGCGCGGCGCCTCGCCGAGACGGGGCGCCAGTGGTTCGTGCCGCCCCCGGGCCCGGTCGCCTGGGGCCGGCTGTACAATTGCGGCGTCCTCGTCGCCCTCAACCCGGAGGCCGAGGCCGACGGCGTCGGGCTCACCCTGGCCCAGGGCCACGAGCGCGAGCAAACGCTGCCGATCCGGCGCCGCTTCACCGAGGGCGACACCACCTATCTTCACGCCGCCCTCGATCCGGCGCTGCTCGCGGCACACGGCACCCTGCGGCTGACGGTGACCGAGCCGGGCCGGGCCGACCAGCAGCGGATCGCGGTCGGGCCGGGGCGCCACACGCTCCACCTCGACGGCGTCGTCGACGGCGTCATCGACGGCTGGGTCTCGTCGCTGTCCGCCGAGCCGCTTCCCGTCGTGCACCTCGTGGTCGACGGGCTGGAGGGCGAGCCGGTCCGGCCCGGGCTCTACCGGCCGGAGCTGCGCTTCGGCGGCCGGGAGGGCGGCTGGAACGGCTTTCGCCTCGCCCTCCCTTCCTGGGCCCTCGACGGGCAGCCGCACACGATCGCCGTGCGGGCCGGCGATACCGTCGCGGAGGTGGGCTCCTACGCGCCGCGCCTGCGCTCGAGCCTCCATGTCGAGGCGCCGAGCCGCGTCACCGGCTGGGTGTTCGACGAAGCCGGCCCCGACCGGCCGACCATCGTGCGGGCGGTGCGCAACGGCGAGGACGTGGCGCGGGTCGAGACCCACGGGCGGCCCGATCTCCTCGAGCTGTTCGGCCGGCACTCGGCCGCCTTCGCCTTTCCGCCCGGCGCGCTGAAGCCCGGCACCGACCTCGCGGTCGGCCCCGTCGGCGCCGGCGAGGTGATCGGCCACCTGCGCGGCACGATCGAGCTTGCCCGGGCCGAGGCGCGAGCGCTGCTGCGGCCGAACGCACCGGCGACGACCTACGCGGAGCGCCGGCGCTTGCGCGACCGCCTGGTGGCCGCGGTGCGGCCCGGAGGGGGCGCGCAGCTCGTCCTCGGCGAGCCGGCCGCCCCCGAGATCCTGCCGGAGAGCGGCCGCACGCCGCCCCCGGCCTGCGCGATCGTGCCGGTCTATAACGGGCTCTCCGACCTGAAGGCCTGCATCGCCTCGCTCCTGCCGCAGCTGTCGCCCGGGCGGATGCGGGCGCTGGTGATCGACGACGCCTCGCCCGACGCGAACGTCACCCGCTACCTCGACGACCTCGCGGCCGAGCGGCATCCGGGCCTGACGGTCCTGCGCAACCGCGAAAATCTCGGCTTCATCGGCACGGTCAACGGCGGGCTCGCCCTCCTGGAGCCGGGCGAGGACTGCATCCTCGTCAACGCCGACACGGTGCTGGCGCCCCGCGCGCTGGAGAAGCTGGGCCTCGCCTGCCACCGCGGCCCCGGCATCGCCAGCGCCACCCCGCTGTCGAACAACGCCACCATCCTGGGCTTCCCGGGCATGCCGGAGGCGCAAGGGCCGCTCCTCGGCCTTCCGCCGGCGGCGATCGACGCCGCCCTGGAGGCGGCCTCACCCCAGCCGGTCGAGATCCCGACGGGAATCGGCTTCTGCCTCTACATGAACCGGCAGGCCCTCGACGAGGTCGGAGGCTTCTCGCCCGAATGGGGCCGGGGCTATTGCGAGGAGGTCGACTGGTGCCTCACGGCCCGCGACCTCGGCTGGATCCACGTCGCCGCCACCGACACCTATGTCGAGCACGAGGGCTCGGTGTCGTTCGGCAAGGGGGAACGGCTGGCGATCCTGGAGCGCAACCACGCCCGGCTCGTCGGCCTCTATCCGGAGTACCAGGACGAGGTCGACGCCTTCCTCGCCGCCGACCCGCTCCGGCCGCTGCGGCTCTCGGTGTTCGCAACCCTGCTCGCCGGACGGGTCCGGCGGCTGACCCTGCATGTCGGCCACGGCTTCGGCGGCGGCGCGACGCGCTACGTCGACCAGATCCGCGGGCTCGCCCGGGCGACGAACCACGGAATCGGCCACCTCGCTCCCGCCGGCCGGCGCCTCGCCCTCGAGGTCGAGGGCGCCGCGGTGACCCTGGCGCCGGACGACCTGTTCGCCCTCCTCGAGGCGCTGGAGGAGGCGGGCGTCGCGATCGACCTCCACCTCAACGCCCGCTTCGGCTATGGGTCCGCCGTCCTCGACCGGCTGCTCTCCGGCCGCTGGCCCTACGCGGTCACGCTGCACGACTACCAGTGGTACTGCCCGAGGGTGCACCTCGTCGACGGGCGCAACTTCTACTGCGAGGAGCCGCCGGCCGACATCTGCCGCCACTGCACGGTGAGCGCGGTCCCATACGACTACGCCGACCAGAACGCCCTGATGGGCGGCGGGCTCGACGGCTGGCTGGCGACGAACGAGCGCATCCTGCGCGGGGCCCGGCACCTGGTGGCGCCCTCCCGCGACACCGCCGAGCGCTACGCCCGCCGCCTCGGCCTGTCGAACATCGCGGTCGTACCGCACCCGGACGCGGCGGAGCCTCTGTCCGCGCGGCCGGCCAGGTCGCGCGCCGGCGCGGTGCGGGTCGCCCTCGTCGGCGGCATCGGCCCCCACAAGGGGTTCGAGCTGGTGGTGGCGCTCGCCGAGCGCGCCGCGCGCGAGCGCCGGCCGATCGCCTTCACGGTGATCGGCAGCGTCTCCGACCGCGACCGGGCGGAGCGCGCTCCAAACCTCACGGTGACGGGCGCCTACGACCCGGAGGACCTGCCGCAGCTCCTGGCCGAGGCCGATCCCGACTACGTGTTCCTGTCGAGCGTCTGGCCCGAGACCTATTCCTACGTCCTGTCGGAGGTCTGGGCCGCGGGCTATCCGGTCGTCGCCTTCGACGTCGGTGCTCCGGCGGAGCGCATCCGGGCCGAGGGCGGCGGGATCCTGCTTCCGTTCAGCCGCGACACCGCGCTCGTGCTCGACGCCCTGATGGCCGCCCGCGGCCAGCTGGCGGATGTCTCGATCCCGACCCTGCCGGCCGTGGCGCCGAGCCTCGCGGCCTACGAGGCGGCGATGGCGGCGGGCGGGACCAGGGTCGAGGGCGAGGGATTCTGACGCGTCGGACGCTTCATCGTCGATAGATCGGCGGCGGCGAGAATGTGGGCCCACAGCCGCGTTCTCGGTGCCGCCGCTCTCCCTCGCGAAGCCTGCGGCAGGAAATCGGGCGGCGTGGTCAGCCGCGCGCACCCTCGCGAAAGGCCGGCTTCTGCAACCGCTCTTCCATGAGATTGATTCTGCTTTCCAGCAGGTCGATCTCGATCGTCGCCCTCCGGCTCTGCCGCCGCGCATGCCAGAGGACGAAGAAGCCGGCCATGCCCGTCGCAACGATGGGCAGAAGGGAGCGGGCGATGTCGCCGAGAACGATCATTTCAGCGTACCCAGATAAGCTCTGCCTGCCATATGTAGGATGACCGCGAGCGCGAGGCAAAGGAGGCCAACCAGCCCCTGAATCCAAAAAGTCGGCTGGCCTAGCTTCTCGAAAAGCTTCTCTCCAAACACAGGCGTAAACAGCCCCGTCACAATCAAAGCTCCGGCAATCGTATTAATGAAATTCGCAGTCAATTTCACCCTTTCGTTGTTGACAATTCTTATTTGCTCCGCTTCTTTCTTGAGACGCTCCAATTCGTCGATCGCTGCGCTCGAAGCATGGGCCTGAGAAAGAACCGGCTGAGAACCGGGCATAGCGTACGCGAATCTCCACGGCGGGGACCCGTGCAGCATGCCGCCAAGACCACGTCCCTGCAAATCGTGTTTTTCTCGCAGACCTGTGCCGCGCGTACGCAGCGTCAGAAGGGTGAGGTGCGACGTTTCGGGCATTGCCGTCGTCATTTGCCGCGCGGTGGCGCCTCGCCCGCCCCGACATAAAACAAGGATGGGCTTCCTGGTCGTTCAGGCTCTCCCTTGCAGACATGAACGAGAATTTGTGACCACGCGGCTTCAGCGAGCGGACGTGCACGGCAGCCGGCACGAACGCTCGCAGCTTGCGCCTCACGCGCTCAACCGCCTCGCCGGATAGGCGTCGGCCGCCACGAGGGCGCGGGCCATGGTCTCGTGCTCGGCGTCGAGGATCGCCTGGGCGATGCGGCTGACGAGGTCGCAGCTCGCCGCATCGAGGGCGGCGTCGTTCCCGGCCCGGGCGGCCGCGGCCAGCGCCGAGCCCTCCTGCATCACGATGGCGCGGGCGATGCGGACCGCGTCCGCGACGGCTTCGTAGGGGCGAGGCATCGGCAACTCCACGGGGATCGGCCAGCGCCGCAGGCACCGGGGGCCGCCGCGAGGGCCGCCCTACGTTTGCCGCTGGGTCATCGAAACCCCGCAGGAGCGAAAACTGTTCCGGAGATGCGGCGACCCGCGCCGCCGGGCGCGGGCCGCGAGGGCGCGGTCATGGATGGGCCATCGCCGCGAGCGTGGTGCCGTCGCTGCCGATGTCGTCGGGGCCGGTCATGCCGAGCAGCTCGATCAGCCGGCCGCGGGCCCGGCTGACCCGGCTCTTGATCGTGCCGACGGCGACGCCGCAGATCTCGGCCGCCTCCTCGTAGGTGAAGTTCTGGGCGCCCACCAGCACCAGCGCCTCGCGCTGGCTGGCCGGCAGGGTGCTCAAGGCCGCCTGGAAGGCCGAGAGCTCGACCCGCGCCTCCTGGTCCGGCAGCGCCGTCAGGCGGCCGGCCATCACCCCGTCGGCATCCTCGACCTCGCGCCGGCGCTTGCGCTGCTCGGAGTAGAACAGGTTGCGCAGGATGGTGAACAGCCAGGCGTAGAGGTTGGTGCCGGGGGTGAAGCTGTCGGCCTTGGTCCAGGCCCGCACCAGGGTCTCCTGCACGAGGTCGTCGCTGCGGTCGAGGTCGCGGGTCAGCGAGAACGCGAAGGCGCGCAACGCCGGGATCGACCCGAGCAGCAGCGCCCGCATCTCGGGATCGACGGGCGACATCAGGGTGGGTTTGGCGGGGCTCATCGCGCGTCCTCCTGCCCGGTCTCCTCGGCCGCAGGCCCGGCCGTCGGCGGGGTGCCGGCATCCAGCCCGGCGATGAGCGCCGCGAAGCGCTCCGGCACCGGGGCGCTCAGGAGGTCGGAGTAGTGGGCGCGCAGGGCCCGGCCGAGCCGGCGCCGCGTGAGCGCGTCGAGCTCGCCCTTGCCCGCCGCCTGTCCCGGCCGTCCCCGGGAACGCGGCTCCGGTCCGGCCGGAGCGTCGGTATCGGTCTCGTCGTCGCGCATCGCCGCCTTCAGCCTCGCGGCTGCCGGGGCCGGGTCGCGGGAGGCGGAATGCCTGCCGGGACCGCGGCGCGCCGATCGAGAGCCGCCTCGTGCTTCGTTGGGCGCCGCAATAAAGCCGTGGATTTTAATGCGATCTGAAAACGATATTCAGCAAACCTTAATCCAGGCTTGGCCGTATAAACCGAGCTTGTCTATACGGAAGCAAGACGTCAAGCCAGGCAGGACGACGGCGATACGCCTCGCATCTGCGCGCGGGGGCCTTGTCGGGGCCGCGCGCCCCTTCCGCGGGAGCCTGCGCCCGGGACGATCCCGTGCCAGGCACGAACAGGTTGCCGCAGGCCGCGACGTGCATCCCCGCACAAGTGTG
Organism: Methylobacterium sp. Gmos1; assembly: GCF_053764715.1. Classification (NCBI taxonomy): domain Bacteria; kingdom Pseudomonadati; phylum Pseudomonadota; class Alphaproteobacteria; order Hyphomicrobiales; family Methylobacteriaceae; genus Methylobacterium; species Methylobacterium sp. Gmos1. The sequence goes on from NZ_JBSNCC010000006.1 coordinate 350,725, forward strand.
ACCCGACCGCGCTTGTCCGGCGGCCCGGGGCACCTACCCTAGGGCCTTCAGATTCTCAGCGGGGATGACACCTTGAACCCGACGTCGCTTCGTGCGCCCGCCGCCACCGCGGCCTTCGTGACGCTCCTGACCCTGACATCCCTGGCGGCGACCCCGGCCCTCGCCCAGCGGGACGACCAGGGCCTGCAGATGAATTGTGCCGGCGACTACTTCAAGCTCTGCGCCGGGGCCGACCCGGACAGCCCGGAGGTGGAGCGCTGCTTCGCGCGCAACCGGTCGAAGCTCTCGGCCCAGTGCCGGGCGGCGATCACCGCCTACGACCGCAAGACCGGCGGGACCAAGGGCGCCGACGAGCAGTAGAAGCGAAGGGGGACGCGGGACCCGTCCCCCGCCTCCAGAGGACTTCACGATCGCGCTGCGATCGCGAAGCTCTCTAGAGCGTGTTATGAACTTATGACGTAGCGTGGGCGTTGAGGGGTATGAGCGCCGATCGCCCCGCCTACCCGTCCGACGTGTCCGATGAAGAATGGGCGCTGGTGGCGCCGTACCTGGCGTT
>NZ_JBSNCC010000060.1:0-1268 GCF_053764715.1 Methylobacterium sp. Gmos1
TGATGTTCACCCGCTTTCGTGGAGTGGTGATCAGCTTGCGGGCGATGGGTCCGTCAGCATCTCCTTCTCGTAGCGGATCGGCGAGCGGTAGCCGAGGGCGGAGTGGCGTCGAACTGGATTGTAGAAGCCCTCGATGAAGGTGAAGACGGCCATTCGGGCCTGAGCTTGTGAAGCGAAGCGCCGGCGGTCGAGCAGTTCGCATTCGAGGGTCGCGAAGAAGCTTTCGGCCATGGCGTTGTCGTAGGCATCGCCGATCGAGCCCATCGAGGGCCGAACACCGGCTTCCCGGCAACGGTTGCCGAAGGCGAGAGCGGTGTACTGACTTCCCTGGTCGGAATGGTGAATGACGGCGCTCGGTTTACGCTGGCCGATCGCCATCTCCAGGGCGTCGAGCACGAGCTCGGTTCGCAGATGGTTCGCCATCGCCCATCCCACGATCCGCCGGCTCCAGGCATCGAGGACCACGGCGAGGTAGAGGAAGCCAGCGGCGGTCGGCACATAAGTGATGTCGCCGACCCAGAGCTGGTTGGGGCCTTCGGCTCGGAAGTTGCGCTCAACGAGGTCGGGGGCTGGCCGGGCCTTCTTGTCCCGCCGCGTGGTGATGACAGCTCGCCGCCGCCGGCTGGCGCCGACGAGGCCGCCTGCGCGCATCAGGCGCGCAATGCGCTTGCGCCCATGGCGTGATCCTTCGGCCGCCAACTCAGCACGAACGCGTGGAGCACCGTAGGCTTCGCCCGAGCCCGCGTGAATCGTGCGGATCCGCTTCAACAGCGCGGCATCGGCCTGCGCGTGGGCCGAGGGCTCCCGTTGCCGCCAGGCATGGTAGCCTGCTTCCGAGACGCCGAGCACGCGGGCCATGACGGCGATAGGAAAGGTGGCCCGGTTTGCGCTCATGAACCGGAAGATCCCGACGGCACCGCGCCGGTCTCCCGCGCGAACCAGGCCGCGGCTTTTGACAGGATATCCCGCTCCAGCCGCAGTTGGCGCACCTCGCGGCGCAGACGGATCAGTTCTTCACGTTCGGCAGCCGTGAGGGTCTCTGTCTTTGCCTCACGGCGCTCCTCGGTCTTGTCAGCCTGTGCGACCCAGTTCCGGATGGCCTGAGCCGACGGTTCGAACTCACGGGCAAGATCGGTGGGATCGCGTCCGGCGCGGACCAGTTCGACGATCTGACGACGGAACTCAGCAGGATAGGGCGGACGTGTATGGGGCATCGGTTGCACCTCGTGGAAAAGCCTGAAGGGCTCCACGAGAGCGGGTCAACATCA
>NZ_JBSNCC010000061.1:0-1144 GCF_053764715.1 Methylobacterium sp. Gmos1
CTAGTACATTGACGCATTCAGAGGATTCACAGGAGGTGTGAGCCATGCGAGTCTGAGGGCATGGCTCAGACTGTCTGCGTGATCCCCAGCGCCGTCGACCTGGCGCACCTGTCCGCCGTCGTCGCCGATCGGGGGCGGCCCCTCAAGCACATCCAGCGCGCCCGCATCATCCTGCTCTCGGCCGAACGCCTCTCCGTCCTCGACGTCGCCCAGCAGGCCGGCGTCAGCCGGCCAGCCGTCTGGCGCTGGCAACAGCGCTATGCCGAAGAAGGCGTCGAGGGTCTCTTGCGCGACAAGACCCGTCCGCCTGGCAAGCCACCCCACTCCACCGACACCGTCGCCGAGGTGCTGGCGCTGACCTGCTCCGAGCCGCCCGGTGAGGTCACCCACTGGACCGGCCGCGCCCTGGCGCAGGCCGTCGGGATCTCCCTGCGGTCCGTCCAGCGCATCTGGGACGCGCACCGCCTGCAGCCGCATCGGGTCCGCAGCTTCAAGCGCTCGAACGATCCGGCCTTCGCCGAGAAGGTCGAGGACATCGTCGGCCTCTACATGGACCCGCCACGCCACGCCGTCGTGCTCTCGCTCGACGAGAAGAGCCAGATCCAGGCCCTGGAGCGCACCCGTCCGAGCCGACCCGTCACGCCAGGTCGGCCCGAGACCCAGACCCACGACTACGTCCGTCACGGCACCACCACGCTGTTTGCCGCGCTCGACGTGCTGGAGGGCACGGTGATCGGGCGCTGCATGCAGCGTCACCGCCACGACGAGTTCCTACGCTTCCTCAACACCATCGAGGCCGCGGTGCCGGCGGGCAAACTGATCCACGTGATCCTGGACAACTACGGCACGCACAAACATCCGAAGGTGCGCGCCTGGCTGGCCCGGCATCCGCGCTGGATCTTCCACTTCACCCCGACCTCGGCCTCGTGGATGAACGCGGTCGAGGGCTTCTTCTCGGCCCTGACCCGGCGCAGGCTGAAACGTGGCAGCTTCAGCGGGATCGTCGACCTGCAAGCGGCGATCAACCGCTACATCGCTGAGCACAACGACAGGCCAAAGCCCTTCGTCTGGACCAAGCCAGCCGCCGCCATCCTCGATGCTGTCAACGGCAACGCTGTACCATCCGTTTGAGTCAGGGCACTAG
>NZ_JBSNCC010000007.1:0-37625 GCF_053764715.1 Methylobacterium sp. Gmos1
TGACGCGTCCGATGTCGGTCCGTCCACATCTGCTCTTGCCTCCGCCCGGCCAGGCGGAGCCCAGGTTGTTCTCAGCAAGACAGATGGGGACGGACGGCAGAGGGCCTCAAACAGGCTCTCAGGGTCCGAGCTCGGCTCAGCCTGAAAGCCATGATGCTTCTACTCGCGCGAGCTCGCGATTTCATGCACGCGCATAACGGATGGAAGCTTTGATGGCGGCGCTCGGTTAGCGAATTCATAACGGGTCGTGGCGATACTGGGCCGTGAACGATGCCGCGGGGCAGGAGCCCAGCTCATGGCCGAGCCACCCAACACGAGGCGCGAGGGATCCGCGCGCCCGAACGCCATCCGGTCCCTGCGGCGGGGAAGGGTGGCGGTTTCCCTGGCGGCGCTCGCCGCGGCGCTGGTCCCGTGGCTGACGGGCTCCGGTGCCTCGGCCGCGGAGCCGGTGCGCCTGACGGTGGTCGGGGGCCTTGCCGGCGTGAGCCAGTACCGGCTGCTCGAACAGCCGTTCTGGCAGACGGAGATCGGCGCGCGCACCGGCGGCCGCCTCACCGTGAGCATCCGCCCGTTCAACGAGAGCGGCCTGCGCGGCGAGGACATGCTCCAGCTGATGCGGCTCGGCGTGGTGCCGTTCGGCACGGCATTGCTGGCCGTGGCGGCCGGGGACGAGCCCGAGCTCAACGCCGTCGACCTGCCGGCGCTCAACCCCGACATGGCGGCCCTGCGCCAGACCGTCGGGCATTACCGCGAGCACCTGAGCCAGGTGCTGCGCGAGCGCTACGGCATCGAGCTTCTCGGCATCTACGCCTATCCGGCGCAGGTCCTGTTCTGCACCCGCAAGTTCGAGGGCCTCGCCGACCTCGCCGGCCGGCGCATCCGGACCTCGTCGGTGGGGCAGTCCGAGCTGATGGCGGCGCTCGGCGCGATGCCGGTCATCATCCCCTTCGCCGAGACGGCGGCGGCCCTGCGCGACGGCGTCGCCGATTGCGCGATCACCGGGACCCTCAGCGGCTACGAGATCGGCCTGGCGGACGTCGCGACCCACGTCCACGCCATGGCGATCAGCTGGGGCATGTCGTTCTTCGGCGCCAACATCGCGGCCTGGCGGGCGCTCCCGGCGGACCTGCGCGACGAGGTGCGCCGGGGCGTGGCCGATCTCGAGCAGCGCATCTGGACGCAGGCCGAGGAGGACACCGCCCGGGGCCTCGCCTGCGCCACCCAGATGACTTCTCAAGTGACTTCGCAAGGGACCTCGCAAGCGACCTCGCAAGCGACCTGCCGGGGCGCGCCGCGAAAGCCGATGACGCTGGTGCCGCTCTCCACGCGCGACGCCGAGCGCCGCCATCGCCTCCTCACCGAGACGGTGCTGCCGCGCTGGATCGAGCGCTGCGGCGAGGCCTGCGTCGGCGCCTGGAACGCCACGCTGAAGCCCGCGCTCGGGGTGACGGCGAAGGCGGAGTGAGCAAGGCGGAGTGAGCCTGTGACCGGGACGGCGGCTGGCGACTGATGATGTGGCGCAGAATCAAGCTGGCGATCGCCGCCGGCACCACCCTCATCCTGCTGCTGCTGGCGGCCGGCACGGCGCTCATCCTGCACAATGGCGAGCGGACCGCCCGGCAGGCGGCGCAGGCCGGCCTCGAACGCGCGGCGCAAGGCGTTGAGGCCGCGTTCAACCGCCAGGTCCTGCAGGTCGACGGCGCCCTCGCCAGCCTGCCGACGCTCTTTGCCGGCTCGGGCGCGGCGATCACGCCGGCGACGGCGACCCAGCTCCTGCGCGGCCTGAACTTCCAGACCCTGGCGTTCCGCGACCTCTACCTCGTGCGGGCCGACGGGACGATCTGGGCCGGGACCCGGCAGCGGGGGGCCGGCCGGCCGCTCCCGTTCGGCATGGCGGAGTTCAACCAGACCCGGACGACCGGCTCGAGCGCGATCCTCGGACCGGTGCGCAACCCGGTCACGGGCGACTGGTCGCTCTATGTCGGGCGCCAGATCGAGCTGCCGCAGGCCGGCGAGATCCTCGCCGTCGCCGAGGTGCCGCTGCCGGTCCTCACCCGCGGCCTCGCCGAGACCGGCCTCCAGGCGGGCTTTCGCGTCGCGCTGCAGCGCCGGGGCGGCCAGCTGATCGCCAGCCTGCCGCACGACGAGGTCAATATGGGCCGGGTGCAGGCCCCGAGCCTCGACGGCCTGCGCAGCGACGGCCGCACCTTCGTCCCGCCGGCGACCGACGGATCCGAGGCGGCCTTCGCGGTCGTCCGGCCGACGCTGTACGGCTCCATCTTCGTCGGGCTCGGCGTCCCGCAGGCCGTCGCCCTGGCCGATTGGCGCCGCAACCGCGTGCGGCTCGTCGCCACGGTCGGCGCCGGCGCCCTCCTGATCACCGCCTTCGCGGTCGCGCTCCTCGTGGCTCTGCGCGGCCGCGAGCGGCTCGATGCCGAGCGCACCCGCGCCAGCACGGTCCTGACGAACGCCATCGAGGCGATGTCGGACGGCTTCGTCATGTGGGACGAGAACGACCGCCTCGTGACCTGGAACCAGCGCTACCGCGACCTCTACGCCACCACTGCCCCGTTCATCGTCAAGGGCGCGCGCTTCGAGGACGTGATCCGCCGGGGCGCCGAGCTCGGGCAGTATCCGCAGGCGGAGGGCCGCATCGACGAGTTCGTGCGCGAGACGGTCGCCTGGCACCGCGCCGGCAGCGGCACGGTCGAGCGCCAGCTTCCCGGCGGGCAGTGGCTGCTCATCACCGAGCGCCGCACGGCCGACGGCTGCATCGTCGGCATCCGCACCGACATCACGGCGGTGCGCTCCGCCCTCGCCGACCTCGCGAGCGCCAACCAGCGCGCCAACGAGGCCGCCGAGGAGGCGATGCGGCAGAACGCGATCCTGAGCGAGCGCGAGAGCCGGATCCGCTTCCTCGCCCACCACGACCCGCTCACCCGGCTGCCGAACCGGGTGCTGTTTCGCAGCGAGCTGGAGGAGGCCCTGGGGCCGGCCTCCGGGGAGGGCGGCGTCGCGGTCCTCTACCTCGACCTCGACCGCTTCAAGGACGTCAACGACACGCTCGGCCACCCGGCCGGCGACGAGCTGCTGCGCCTCGTCGCCGAGCGCCTCCAGGCCTGCATCGGCCACCGCACGATCGTGGCCCGGCTCGGCGGCGACGAGTTCGCGCTGATCTGCGCCTCGCCCGATCTGCCGGCCGAGGCCGAGGCGTTGAGCCGGCACCTGATCGCGGAGCTGCGCCGGCCCTTCGACGTGTTCGGCCACGCCGTCGTCACCGGCGCCAGCATCGGCATCGCCGTCGCGGCCGCCGGCGACCGCGACGGCGACACGCTGCTCAGGCATGCCGACCTCGCGCTCTACCAGGCCAAGGCCGCCGGCCGCGGCACGGCCTGCCTGTTCGCCGACGACATGGGCGCGCGGCTGCACGAGCGGCTCGCGATCGAGGCCGACCTGCGCGTCGCCCTCGCGAGCCACCAGCTCGAACTGGCCTACCAGCCGATCTACGACCTCGCGCAGGATACCCTGTGCGGCTACGAGGCCCTGCTGCGCTGGCACCATCCGGTGCGCGGGGCGGTGAGCCCGGGCGTGTTCGTGCCGATCGCCGAGGAGACCGGGCTGATCGTCGAGATCGGCGCCTGGGTCCTGCGCCGCGCCTGCACCGACTTCGCCGCGCTGCCCCGGTCCTTGCGGATCGCCGTCAACCTCTCGCCGGTGCAGCTCGCCAGCGCCACCATCGTCGCCGACGTCACCGGCATCCTCGCCGAGACCGGCCTCGACCCGGAGCGCCTGGAGCTGGAGATCACCGAGACCGCCCTGTTCACCAAGGGCTACGAGAACGGGAAGGCGCTCGAGGGCCTGCGCGGGCTCGGGGTGCGCGTCGTGCTCGACGATTTCGGCACCGGCTACTCGTCGCTGAGCCACCTGCACAACGTCCCGCTCGACAAGATCAAGATCGACCGCTCCTTCGTGCGGGACATGCCCGAGAGGGCCGACAGCGCGGCGATCGTCAAGGCGCTCGCCGGCCTCGCGAAGGAGCTCGGCATGTGCACCACCGCCGAGGGCGTCGAGACCCCCCGCCAGCTCGCCCTGGTGCGCGAGGCCGGCTGCACGCAGGTCCAGGGCTACCTGCTCGGGCGGCCCCAGCCGATCCTGCGCGTCGTCGAGGCGGTGGCGGCCGCGTCCGGGACCCTGGGAGGCCCGGCCTCCGGTCCGGTCGCGGGCATCCGGGCCGCGAGCTGAAACCCAAGCCTGGGCTCTCAGGCCCCGCTCGCCTGGGGCAGGACGGGCGCTCCGGCGGCCCGGCGCGGATCGGCCGCGAGGGCGAGGAGGGCCGCGAGGGCGAGGGCTCCGGCGGCGAGGTAGCTCGGCAGCGCGAAGCTGCCGGTGAGATCCGCCAGCGCCCCGGCGATCGTCGGCGCGATGATCGAGCCGAGGCCGAACGAGGCGGTCATCACCGCGACCACCTGGCGCCTGCGGGCCCCGGCGAGGGACCGGGCGGCCATGATCCCGAGCGCCGTGATCGGCACGAAGGTCCCGCCCAGGAGGGCGGCCGCCACCATCGCACCGCCGGCGCCGGTCGCCACGACGCTGCCGACGACGCCGGCGGCCTCGGCGGCGAGCGCCAGGCTCAGCGTCGGCACGACGCCGATCCGGCGGCCGAGCCAGGTCCACGACGCCACCGAGGGAATCGCCGAGACGCCGACGACGAGCCAGATCGCCGATTCGAAGGGGCGCAGGTCGGGCGTCGCCCGGACGATCGTCACCAGGAAGGTCGCGGTGGTGACGTAGCCGAGGCCGAACAGGAAGTAGGAGGCCAGCAGCGCGGAGAGCGGCCGGTCGAGAGTGAGCCCGCCGCGCTCCGCGGCCGGGGCGGCGGCGTGGCCCTCCGGCGGCACCAGCGCGCCGACCACCGGGGTCGCGAGGAGGGCGGTGAGCCCGACGACGAGCCAGGCGCCCCGCCAGTCGGCGCCGAGCGCCCCGGCCGCGTTCACGAGCAGCGCCGAGAGCACGATGCCGGCCCCGATCCCGGCGAAATGCAGCGAGGACAGCCCGGAGCGCCCCATCGCGGCGAGCCGGTCGAGGATCACCGTCGAGGCGAAGACGAGCACGAAGGCGCTCGCCACGCCGCCGACGAAGCGCAGCGCCAGGAAGGTCGGGACGTCGCCCGCCGCCGCCATCAGGATCGTGCTGACCGCGCTCGCGGCGAGGGAGACGACGAACCAGCGCCGCGGCGAGCCGCGCAGGGCCGGCAGCGCGGCGCCGAGCGCGCCGACGAGGTAGCCGAGGAGGTTCGCCGAGGCCAGCAGGCCTGCTTGCGCCTTGGTCAGGGCGAGGTCGGCGGCCATCCCCGGCAGGATCGGCGTGTAGGAGAAGCGGCCGATGCCCATCGCGACGGCCAGCGCGATGAGCCCGCCTGACGCCAGGCGCAGGGGGTGGATCGTCGGAACCGGCATGCGGAGCCCCGTTCGTGAGGAAGGTCCGATCGCGGCCGCCCCCGCCGGGGCCGGCCGCCGCGATCACGCCCGGAACAGGTCGTTGACGCAGGCCTTGGCGCGGGTTTTGGCGTCGACGCGCTTGACGATCACGGCGCAGTGCAGGAGCGGGCCCGGCGAGCCGTCGGCGAGCGGCTGGCCCGGGAGCGAGCCCGGCACCACCACCGAGTAGGGCGGCACCGCGCCGCGGAACACCTCGCCGGTCGCCCGGTCGATGATCTTCGTCGAGGCCGACAGGATGGTGCCGGCGCCGATGACCGAGCCCTCGCCGACGATCATCCCCTCGACGACGCTGCATTGCGCGCCGACGAAGCAATCGTCCTCGATGACGACCGGGCGCACCTGGCGCGGCTCGATCACCCCGCCGAGGACGACGCCGGCCGAGATGTGGACGTTGCGGCCGACCTGGGCGCAGGAGCCGACGGTGGCCCACGAGTCGATCATCGTGCCCTCGTCGACCCGGGCGCCCCAGCTGACGAAGCTCGGCAGCAGCACGACCTTGCGGGCGACGTGCGCGCTGTAGCGCACGAAGCAGCCCGGCAGGGCCCGGAAGGCGGCGGCCCGGAACTGCGCCTCGCCCCAGCCGGCGAACTTCGAGTGCTCCTTGTCCCACCAGCACGCCGCCCCGGGCCCGCCCTCGACGAGCGAGTAGTCGCCGATATGGGAGGCGACCATCAGGGCGTTGATCAGCCACTCGTTGACGCGCCAAGTCCCGTCGACCTTCTCGGCGACGCGCAGGGTGCCGTCGTCGAGCCGGGCCATCGCCTCGTTCACCGCCGCGCGAACCGGGCCCTCCATCCCGACATAGAGCTGCTCGGGATGCGCCCACGCATCGTTGACGATCTGCGCGAGATCGACGGCGTGCTGGTTGTTGACGAGATGCATGGTCATGGCGGCGGCCCCAGGATCGTTACTGATTTCCTAACATCGACGTGTGCATTCGTCATGACATCGGCGGGGCCGGAAGGGGCCGAATTCGCTGGTTTGGGTCCGTTCTTTAAAGATTGGTTAACGATGCAGGCGGGGATGGCAGTCGAGAACCCGCGAGGTCGCCATAACCGGAGATGCGCCGGTCCAGGGCCGCGGATCGGGTGAGACGGCCCCGTTCGCGGGGTCTTCGTCCGGGTTTCGTGCCTCCCGGGCCGGGGTAGTCAGGCGGCCTTCAGGCCGAAATCGTAGGCGAGATGCCGGAATGATCGCTCCACCTTTCGCCCGTCCGGTGCCGTCCCCGGCGGATGCTCGGCGAACTCCGCGATCAGCGAGGTCTTCACCCCGAACACCGCGTCCGAGTCGAGCCACGGGCTGTCGGCGGAAAAGACGTGGGTGATGAGCGTCTCGTGGCCGGGCGCCGCGATCATGAAGTGCACGTGGGCCGGCCGGTTCGGGTGGCGGTGGGTGGCGTTCAGCATCTCGCCGACCGGCCCGTCGGCGGGGATCGGGTACCAGGCCGGCATGACGGTCCAGAAGTGGAAGCGGCCTTGCCGGTCGGTGCGGAACCGCGCCCGGCCGGCGAGCCCGCCGAGCGCGTCGAGCTGCTGCACGTCGTAGGCGCCGTCGTCGTCGGCGTGCCAGACGTCGACGGTGGCGCCGGCGAGCGGCTCTCCGTCCGCGGAGGAGACCGAGCCGGTGACGAGGAGCGGCGTGCCCTCGAGCGGGCCGGCGATGTCGGCGCCGTTCGGCCGCTCGGGCGCCTCCTCGACGTAGAAGGGGCCGAGCACCGTGGTCTCGGTCGCGCCCTGCGGCATGCGATGGTTGATGGCGTCGACCAGCATCGAGACGCCGAGCGTGTCGGAGAGCAAGATGAATTCCTGCCGGTGCGCGTCGCAGGTCTGCCCGGTGCGGGTCAGGAAGGCGATGCCGGCCTGCCACTCCTCGAAGGTCAGGTCGGTGTCGCGCACGAAGTCGTGCAGGTGGCGCACGAGGCTCGACAGGACCGCCTTCAGGCGCGGATCCGGCGTCTCGGCGAAGCGGTCGATCACGGCCTGCGTGATGGTGTGCTCGTTGAAGTCGCGCATCGGCGCCTCTCCGGTCGCGGGGGTATGGTCTCCCGGGCGCCGTCCCGAGCCCGCCCCTCCGGACGATGTCGCGAAGGCGGCGGCCGGGATCTGCGGCGGAACGGTATCCGGGAGCATCGTCCGGTGCGGCACCGGCGGATGCCGGCGCCGCCGTGTCGTGGCGGGGCGGCCTACATCGCCCGCTTCGGCGCGGCTCGCAGGAAGTCCTGGAGCTGCTGCTTGTAGAATCGGGCAAAGCCCGTGGTGCCGTGGCCGCTGGTCTCGGTGCTCGCCGGGATCAGGTAGAGACGCCCGTTCTTCAGGCGCTTCATCTCGCGCTCCATGATCCCGGTCTCGGGCGGGTTGCGCTCGTCGTCCGCCGAGTTGATCGCCAGCACCGGCGCCGAGATCGCCTCCAGGCCCGGGGAGGGGTCATAGCCGCGCGACGAATCCCACTGGTAGACGTAGTCGTTGGCGTCCGCGGTGAACGGCGCCGCCAGGCGGGCATCGACGAGCTTGTCGGCGAGCTCACCGGTCGGCGCCTGCTTCTGCAAGGCCAGCGTGCCGCCGCTGGTGGCGAGGGCGAAGAACACGTTGGCGACCCGCAGCGACGGCGGCTGGGTCGTGTAGGCGCCGTTCGCGTAGGCCGGGTCGCGCCGGATGGTCTCGGTCAGGAGCCGGCGCAGCATCCAGTTGCGGCTCGCCATCTCGCTCGGCTGCGACGCCATCGGCACGAGGGCGTCCATGAACCCGGGATGCTTCACGCCGAGGATCCAGGCGTGCATCCCGCCCATCGAGTTGCCGATGACCAGCCGGACGTGCTTGAGGCCGAGATGCTCGGTGACCAGCCGGTACTGCGCCTCGGCCATGTCGTCGTAGTTGTAGCGCGGGAACTTCGCCTTCAGCCCGTCGGAGGGCTTCGACGACCGGCCGTGGCCGATCGCGTCCGGGAGGATGATGTAGTGCGTCGCCGCGTCGAGCGGCTGGCCGGGGCCGAACAGCTCGCCGGCGAAGCCGGGCGTCAGCATGCTGGCCGCCGAACCGGTGGTGCCGTGCAGGACGACCACCGGCTCGCCCTTGGGATCGCCCACCGTGGTGTAGTGCAGGCGCAGCTCCGGCAGCACCTCGCCGGTGTGGAACGTGAAGTCCTTGATCGTCCAGTCGCCCTCCCGGGGCGCCGGGTAGTCCGCGGCGAGCGCCGCGAGCGCGACCAACGACAGGGCCGCGGCCGCCGTCGCGGTCCGCAGCACACCCAAGGCACCCATGACGTTTCCTCCGCAACATTGGTCTTTTGTTTGAACGGCCGGCGAGTATCGCGCCCCGGGCCGGGACGGGCAACAGGCGTGCGCGGGGCACACCGGAGCCGCCGATGATCGTGGGCGGTCCTCGCCATCATTCCTTGCAGGAATGGCAGTGTTCCCGAACGGTCTTGAACAGCGGCTGGCGCGTCGTCCAGGGTCCGCCCGGACGGGAAACGCCACGCTCGACCCCGATGCAGCGGCCGACGGATCGTCCACGGGCTCGCACGACACGGCCGGACCGCCCCGCGGTCCGGCCGTGTCGGCGTGCGCGCCGTTCAAGACTGCGATGTTGTTTGGCAAGTCGATGCATGTCTCGTCTTCGTCTTGTCGTTCCGCAAAAATTGCCGTCGAATTCGACTTGACGACTAGGGCAGGTGCCGATACGAGTGTCGACGTCCACTACGACGATGCGGGAGAGATCGAGGGGCTTCGCGCACCCTCGGCGCCGACGGAGCAACCGCCCCGGAAACTCTCAGGCAGAAGGACCGTGTCGTCAGGACGATCTGGAGAGAGGCGGCTGCAACAGGCCGTCCACCGAAGGGGATGTCTGCCTGCGCCAGCGGGCGGACGACGCTCTCAGGTACCGTGACAGATGGGGCGCATGGGCGGGGTCATCCCGCCTTCGCACGCGTTCACGGAAAGCCAGATCCATGCCCCACATCGCCGTCATCGGCGCCGGCATCACCGGCGTGACCACCGCCTACGCGCTCCGCGAGCGCGGCTACGACGTCACGGTCCTCGACCGGAACCGCTACGCCGGCATGGAGACCTCGTTCGCCAATGGCGGCCAGCTCTCGGTCAGCAACGCCGAGGTCTGGAACAAGGCGGCGACCATCCTCCAGGGCCTCAAGTGGATGATGCGGCGCGACGCGCCGCTGCTCGTCAACCCGAAGCCGAGCTGGCACAAGTATTCCTGGATGGCCGAGTTCATCGGCCAGATCCGGCACTACGAGGCCAATACCGTCGAGACCGTGCGCCTGGCGCTCGCCGCCCGCCGGCAGATGTTCGCCATGGCCGAGCGCGAGGGCATCGACTTCGACCTGGAGCAGCGCGGCATCCTGCATTTCTACCGGGACCGCGCCGGCTTCGAGAAGGCGCTCGCCGTCAACACGCTCCTGCGCAAGGGCGGGCTCGCGCGCGACCCGGTCGGCCCCGACGAGATCCGGTCCATCGAGCCGACCCTGCAGGGGACGTATCACGGCGGCTTCTTCACGCCCTCGGACTCGACCGGCGACATCCACAAGTTCACCCGCGGCCTCGCCGAGGCCTGCGCCCGGCGCGGCGTCGCCTTCCTGTACGATTCCGCGATCGAGGCGATCGTGCCGGCGGGCGAGGGCTGGCGCATCCGCCGGCGGTCCTCCGCCGGCGACGACCGGGCGGCCCCCGCGATCGCCGAGCCGCTCGACGTCGACGGGGTGGTGATCTGCGCCGGCTGCGCCAGCCGGGACCTCGCCGCCGGGCTCGGTGACCGCCTCAACATCTATCCCGTCAAGGGCTACTCGATCACCGTGCAGCTGCACACGCCCGAGAGCCGGGAGGCGGCGCCGCAGGTCAGCATCCTCGACGACGCGACGAAGATCGTGACGAGCCGCCTCGGCCGGGACCGGTTCCGCGTCGCCGGCACGGCGGAGTTCAACGGCTTCAACCGCGACATCCGGCACGACCGGATCGAGCCGCTGGTGCGCTGGACGCGCGAGCAGTTCCCGCGCGTCGCGACCGACCGGGTGGTGGCCTGGAGCGGCCTGCGGCCGATGATGCCCGGCATGCTGCCGCGGGTCGGGCCGGGCCGGCAGCGGGGCATCTTCTACAATACCGGGCACGGCCATCTGGGCTGGACCCTGTCGGCCGCGACGGCGCAGATCGCCGCCGACGCGGTCGAGGGCGGCCTGCCGGTCGAGGGACGCCGGCTCGCCGCCTGACCGCGCACGCGGGCCCCGCGCCCGGCAGGGCTGTCCGGCACAAGGAAGAGGCGCGGTGTTCTCCTCTCCCCGCGGGCGGGGAGAGGGCTGCGTCCCCGTTCAGGAGATGCAGCGAGGCCGTAGGGCGAGGGTGAGGGGGTGTTTCCGGAGGAGCCACGTTCGGCAGCACCCCCTCACCCTCGCTCCGGCTGCGCCTCCGCTTGCCGTGTTCCCTGAACAGGAACACGGCCCTCTCCCCGCCCGCGGGGAGAGGGGATTGCCGGCGCCACTTCCGTCTCCGGACAGCTTTGCACGCCCGGGGGAGGCGCGCCCGACATCCTGGCCAGGGTGCCCCGCCTTCGACACGAGATGCTTGCTGCACGGCGCAACGCGTGCCGTGCATCAGGCCGAAACATGCCCACGCCAACCATGCGCGGGCAGGAACCATCCGCGCGACGACCACGACGCAAGAATCACGACGCAACGATTACAACGAGCGAGCCGCGACCCGGCCGGAGGAACGCCCATGAATACTGCCACGAATGCCGCCCTTCTCACGCCCCTGCCCGGCGCAGCGGCGGCCGCCCCCGTCTCGGACGACGCCGCGCGCCGGCGCGGCGTCGTCGCGGCCGTCATCGGCAACACCCTCGAATTCTACGACTTCACCACCTACGCCTTCTTCGCCGTCACGATCGGCCGCACCTTCTTCCCCACCGGCGACGCCTGGGTCAGCCTGCTCGCCTCGGTCGCGACATTCGGTGTCGGCTTCGTCACCCGGCCGATCGGCGGAGTGTTCATCGGCGCCTATGCCGACCGCGCCGGCCGCAAGCCCGCCATGATGCTCACCATCGGGTTGATGGCGGTCGGCATGCTGATGCTGGCGCTCACCCCCGGCTACGCGACCATCGGCATGGCCGCGCCCGCACTGATCGTGGTCGGGCGCCTGATCCAGGGCTTCGCGCTCGGCGGCGAGGTCGGCCCCTCGACCGCCTACCTCATCGAGAGCGCGCCGCCGGGCAAGCGCGGCCTCTACGCGAGCTGGCAGCTCGCGAGCCAGGGCCTCGCGACGCTCGCCGCCGGCGCGATCGGCCTCGCCCTGTCCCTGGCGCTGACGGCGGAGCAGATGCAGGACTGGGGCTGGCGCGTCCCGTTCCTGCTCGGCCTGCTCATCATCCCGGTCGGGGTCTACATCCGGCGCGCCATGCCGGAGACCGCGGGCGAGGGGGCGGGGCACGCCGAGGCGACGACCGGTGCCGTACTCTCGCGGCTCCTGCGCGATCACGGCGGGAAGCTGGCGCTGATGGTGCCGATCCTGCTCTGCGGCACGGTCTCGACCTATGTCGGCAACTACATGACCACCTACGCGATCACGACGCTGAAGCTGCCGGCGAGCCTGTCGATCGCCGCGACGGCGGTGGTCGGACTCTGCGTCCTCGTCTTCTCGGTGCTGGCGGGCGCCCTCGCCGACGCCTACGGCCGGCGCCTGGTGATGATCGTGCCGCGGGTCCTGCTGCTTCTCGCCGCCTATCCGGCCTTCCTGCTGATGACGCGGGATCCCGGCCCCGCCACGCTTCTGAGCATGTCGGCCCTGATCGCGACGCTCGGCGCGATGAGCGGCGCGGCGAGCCTGGTGGCGATCCCCGAGCTCCTGCCGCGCAGCGTGCGCAGCGCCGGCCTCTCGGTGGCCTACGCCTTCGTCGTCACGGTGTTCGGGGGCACCACGCAGCTCGTCGTGACCTGGCTGATCGGCGTCACCGGCGACCCGCTCGCGCCCGCCTACTACGTCATCGCAACGAGCCTCCTCGGCGTCGCCGCGATGCTCGCGACGCCCGAGACGCGGGCCGGGGCGCTGTCCGCGTGAGCATCGGTCCGACAGCCGGGAGCGGCCGCCGCCCGGGCGGCCGACCGGTTCGGCAGCGAAGGTGATGCAAGACCGGCAAGGCAAGACCGGCAAGCCAAGATTGGCCAGGCAAGATTGGCAAGACGAGCACGGCACGGCAAGCACAGTCGTGCCGCGCGTCCCTGCTCGCGGGGCGCGGCCGTCCCCCGCCGCGCCCCCGGGCACGACGAACCTCCGGCAGTGAAGGAGACGAGCCCATGACCGCCGCCCCGCAGGCCGCCCCGCAGGCCGCCCCACTTGCCGACCCGTTCGCCGGCCTCGAGGTCGGCTACGACGTTCCGGCGCTTCCCGGGATGCGCGAGGACGAGATCCAGACGCCCTGCCTGATCCTCGATCTCGACGCGCTGGAGCGCAACATCCGCCGGATGGGCGACCACGCCCGGGCCCACGGCATGCGCCACCGCGCCCACGGCAAGATGCACAAGTCGGTCGACGTGCTGCGCCTCCAGCAGGATCTCGGCGGCGCCGTCGGCGTCTGCTGCCAGAAGGTGTCGGAGGCCGAGGTGTTCGCCCGCGCCGGCATCACCGACATCCTGGTCTCGAACGAGGTGCGCGATCCCCGGAAGATCGACCGCCTGGCGCGGCTGCCGCGCTACGGCGCCCGGGTCACCGTCTGCGTCGACGATCCGGCCAACGTCGCCGACCTCTCGGCGGCGGCGCAGCGCCACGGCACCGAGCTCGATTGCTTCGTCGAGATCGATTGCGGCGCCGGCCGTTGCGGCGTCGGGACCGCGCCCGAGGCGGTGGCGATCGCCCGGGCGGTCGCGGCCGCTCCCGGCCTGCGCTTTGCCGGCCTCCAGGCCTACCAGGGGGCGATGCAGCACATCGAGCGCCACGACGAGCGCCGCGCGCAGTTCGACGCCGCGCTCGCGCGGGTCCGGGAGACGGTCGACGCCCTGACGGCGGACGGGCTTCCCCCTGAGATCGTCAGCGGCGGCGGCACCGGCAGCTATGCCTTCGAGAGCGGCTCGGGCGTCTACACCGAGATCCAGTGCGGCAGCTACGCCTTCATGGACGCCGATTACGGCCGGATCCGCGACGGCGACGGCACGCGCCTCGACAGGGGTGAGTGGGAGAACGCGCTGTTCATCCTCACCAGCGTGATGAGCCGCGCCAGGCCCGGCTTTGCGGTCTGCGATGCCGGGTTGAAGGTCCAGTCGGTCGATTCGGGCCTGTCCGTGGTCTACGGCCGGACCGACGTGACCTACGTCAAGTGCTCGGACGAGCACGGCGTCCTCGACGATCCCGACGGCGTGCTCGCGGTCAACGAGAAGCTGCGCCTCGTGCCCGGGCATTGCGACCCGACCTGCAACCTGCACGACTGGTATGTCGGGGTGCGCGACGGCCGGGTCGAGACGCTCTGGCCGGTCTCGGCGCGCGGCAAGGCCTATTGAGGCGATCGGCGGATCGAGGGTCGACGCTGCCGCTTCCGCCTCACGCCGCCCCGCGCCCGGCACGCTTGGCGGCGTAGAGCGCCATGTCGGCCTCGTGCGCGCAGGCCTCGAAGCTCGTCCGCGGCCGGTGCAGGGCGACGCCGCAGGACATGGCGAGCGGCAACACGGTGCCGTCGTCGAGCGCCAGGGGCTCGCGGCGCAGGGCCTCCTGGAGGCGTGCGGCGATCGCGCCCGCCCGGTCGAGGCCGAGGCCGGGGAGCAGGACCAGGAACTCGTCGCCGCCGACGCGGCCGATCGCGTCGTGCTCGCGCAAGCCCGCGCGCAGGACCGCCACCAGATGGACCAGCGCCCGGTCACCGACGGCGTGGCCGTGCCGGTCGTTGACCTGCTTGAACAGGTCGAGGTCGAGGGCGATCAGGCTCGACGGTGCGCGGGCCGGGTCCTGCATCGCCGCGACGGCCGCGTCGCGGAACGCCGCGCGGTTGAGCGCGCCGGTCAGCGGATCGGTGGCGGCGAGGCGGGCGAGCACCGCCTCCCGCTCGCGCAGGGCCTCGGCGCTCCGCGACAGCGAGGCGAGGCGCGCGCCCCGCGCGGAGAGGGCCGCGGCGACGGGCAGGCCGGTCAGAAGGAGGATCGCCAGGAAGACCTGGAACAGGACCGCCTGCTCGCGCGGATCCGGCGCGATGGCGGCGATCGGGCCGCGGCCGTCCAGGGTCGCGACGGCGCCGATGCCGGCCACGATCAGCACCGAGAGCGTCGTGCCGAGCCGCCCGACCCGGAACGTCGCCAGCATCACCGGGCCGAAGAGCACGAACAGCATCGGCCGCACGGTGACGAAGAACACCCCGTAGGCGACCGCCGCGGTCAGCGCCTGCACGCCCAGCGCCTCGGCGCGCTGGCGCCAGTCCTTGCCGGAGAAGCAGCGCAGATACTCGCCGCCGAGGACCGCCGAGAAGAACGGCGTCAGGATCAGGAGGCCGAGGCCGTCGGCGAGGAGCCAGGCGGCGAAGGCGTCCAGCACGTCCTGCCCGAACAGCAGCCAGGTGGTGACGGCGCCGCCGACCCCGCTCAGCGCCGGGGCGACGCCGCCGCAGACCAGGATGAACCGCCCGACGACGGCGGGTGTGCCGAGGAGCCCGTCCTCGGCCAGGGCGGGCCGGAGCAGCCGGGCGGCGACGCCGATCTCGACGAGGTTGCACAGGGCGTAGAGACCGTGGCCGAGGCTCGGCCCCCGCATCGCCGTGTTCGCCGCCACGTTGGCCAGGAACCCGGCGACGAACACCCCTGTCCCCGAACCTTGGCGACGGCCGAGCAGGGCGGCGAGGAGCACGGCGTTGGCCGGCCACACGGCCGCCACGTCGCGGCCGTCGCTCGTCAGGTGGATCGTGCCGGCGGCGAGCACGAAGGACAGGAGGCCGACGATGCAGTCTTCCAGTCTGGCTGTCACGGAAGGTCCCACGGGGATCGACGTCGCGTCGCGTACGGGAACGGAAATCGTTCCTCGTATGAGATGGCGGGGCCGTTGACGGCAAGTTAATAGCGGGAATGACTAGCTATAATGCAGACGAGTGTATGTCTTTTGGTCAGGTTATGTTGCGTTATGTGGGTCGTTGGCGCAACTTGAGATTGCCGGAGCTCGTATCTCGTCCGGCCGGATCGTGCGTCTCAGTCGGCCCCCGACGAGGCCGAGCCCGCCTCCACGCGCCGATATCCGACTGGCCTCGACCGCGGACACCGTGACCCGGCCCGGGCAGGCGTGGATCCGGGATGCAATCGTCTCATGGATCTCACCCGCTGACGGGCGTGCGCATCGTCTCCCGTTCCCGGTTCGCCGGGTGGCCGTCGCGCAGCGCTTGACGGTCCCGATCGATCTGCGCCGCGCCGCGCTTGATCGCGCGGGAACCGAGCCAGGCCGCGAACACGGCGACCAGGGGCGGGACGAAGAGCAGGAGCCAGTAGCCGTCCATTACCGCAGCCCTTCCAGCATCGATCGCGCCCACCAATGTAGGCTCCCGGCCACCAAAGCCCAAACGATCATGGTGATGGCCGTGACCTGACCGGTCGGCGGCGCCGCCGCTAGCGGGAAGCTGAGGCCGATCACCGGCAACACGAAGCCGCCGCCGAACAGCGCGACGGCCGTCGTGTTCCTGGCCGTTGCGGTCAGCTTCGTCTTCTCGTTGTGGATCAGCACCCGACGCTTCAGGTCCTCGGCATCCGGCGAAGGAGCTGGTGCTGGCGGAATATCGGGCTCATCCCTCGGCCGAGGCTGGTCGGCCATTGGTAGCGGGGATGCATCGGCTGGAGCTGACGGAGACTCGGTGAGAACCTTGCGGATCGCCGCAAGAATGTCCTCGATGGAGCGATCTGACGCCATTTGCATTGCGCCTTGTCCAGGTGGAATACGCAGCGTGGCACTTGCCCGGAAATATCGATTTATATACCTCTGCGGCAGAGTCAAATAGTAGCTGAAGAAGCGGCAAAAATTTCAGAGATTGTTTGGTTTTATCGACGGTGTTGGTACCCTGCGAGGTATTCGCGGTTTTGGAATGCCCCCGAGGGTGTCAAGACTGTGCCGGCTCATCAAGCAGGCTCTCAGCGGCAGGCATGGCTGTCAGGGGCGAGAAATGGTGCGGCCGGATTCACGCCTCCGGCCCCGACATCGGCTATGCCTGTCCCGCCGGGCGATCCGCGGCGGTCGCCGGCGAGACCGGTCCCGAGAGTGGCGAACCATGAACGACGATCCGCGCAGCCACGGCCTCTGGGAGCGATCGGCGCCCCCGGCCCCGCCGACGACGCCCCTCGACGGGCGGAGCACGGTCGACGTGGCGGTGGTGGGCGGCGGCTTCACCGGCCTGTCCGCCGCCCTGCACCTCGCGCAGGGCGGCGCCCGCGTCGCTGTCCTCGAAGGGGTCGAGATCGGGTTCGGCGGCTCGGGCCGGAACGTCGGGCTCGTCAATGCCGGGATGTGGGTGATGCCCGACGACCTGCCCGCCGAACTCGGGCCTCTCTACGGCCCGCGCCTCCTCGACCTGCTCGGGCGTGCGCCCGCCGAGGTCTTCGCCCTCGTGGAGCGGCACGGCATCGCCTGCGAGCCCGAGCGGCAGGGCACGCTGCACTGCGCCGTGGGGCAGGCGGGCCTCGCGGAGGTGCAGGAGCGCGCCCGGCAGTGGCAGGCGCGCGGCGCGGACGTCCGGCTGCTCGACGCGGAGGAGACCGCCCGGATGGTCGGCACCCGGGCCTATGCGGGCGCGCTTCTCGACGGGCGGGCCGGCACGATCCAGCCGCTCGCCTATGCCCGGGGCCTCGCGGGTGCCGCGATCGCCGCCGGGGCCCGGATCCATACGGCAAGCCCGGTCGTCGCCGCGACCGACCAGGGCGGAAGCTGGCGCCTCGACACCCCGCACGGCAGCCTCGAGGCGTCCCACGTCGTCGTGGCGACCAACGCCTATACCAGTGCGGTCTGGCCGGAGATCCGGGCCGAGCTCGTCCACCTGCCGTACTTCAACATGGCGACCGCGCCGCTCGGTGACAACCTGCGCCGCTCGATCCTGCCCGAGCGCCAGGGCGCCTGGGACACGAGGAGCGTGCTGAGCTCGTTCCGGTTCGACCGCCGGGGCCGCCTGATCTTCGGCAGCGTCGGGGCCCTGCGCGGTCCGGGCCTGGCGATCCACCGCGGCTGGGGCCGGCGGGCGCTGGCGAGGCTGTTTCCGCAGCTCGCCGGCGTGCCGTTCGAGACCGAGTGGTACGGCCAGATCGGCATGACGGCGAACAACCTGCCGCGCTTCCACCGCCTCGGCCGCAACGTGATCTCGTTCAGCGGCTACAACGGACGCGGCATCGCGCCCGGCACCGTCTTCGGCCGCTGCCTCGCCGATCTCGTCTCGGGCGAGATCGGCGAGGGCGACCTGCCGCTGCCGGTCACCGATCCGGTCGCGGCGCCGCGCCGGCGGCTGAGGGAGGCCGCCTACGAGGTCGGCGCGCAGCTCGCGCACCTGACGGAGGCGCGGTTCTGATCATCGCGTGATACCAACGGTCGTTGCAAACGACCTTTGGTTCCGTTCTCGAATTTTCGCCAAGCTTCTGGCTTGGTGTCGAAAATTTGAGATGGGTCAACGGCCTCGTCGATCTCGGGCCTGCCCGAGATCGAAGTTGATGCGTCAGCATCTTAGGCCGTTGGTATGAGCCGTCGGCTCAGGCCGCGTGGTGCGTCTCGGCCAGGGCGTAGACCGGCGTGTCGAGCCCCTCCATCCGGGCCTTGAGCTGAAGCGCGAGGTAGAGCGAGTAGTGGCGCGACTGGTGCAGGTTGCCGCCGTGGAACCACAGGGCCTCCTGCCGGGTCGGCTTCCACATGTTGCGCAGCTCGCCCTCCCAGG
Organism: Methylobacterium sp. Gmos1; assembly: GCF_053764715.1. NCBI lineage: Bacteria > Pseudomonadati > Pseudomonadota > Alphaproteobacteria > Hyphomicrobiales > Methylobacteriaceae > Methylobacterium > Methylobacterium sp. Gmos1. The sequence goes on from NZ_JBSNCC010000007.1 coordinate 18,356, forward strand.
GGCCCGGATCCTTGGTGGTGTCCGAGCCGAGGCCCCAGCACTTGCCGACCGTGTCGGCGACCTCCTGGCTGATGAGCTTGGCCGCCCAGCCGTTCATCGAGCCGTAGCCGGTGGCGTAGACGATCACGTCGGCGGGTAGCCGCGTGCCGTCCTCCAGCACCACCGCGTCCTCGGTGATCTCGCGCACCTTGCCGTGCGCGAGCTTGATCTTGCCATCGGCGATCAGGTCGGAGGCGCCGACGTCGATGTAGTACCCTGAGCCGCGCCGCAGGTACTTCATGAACAGGCCCGAGCCGTCGTCGCCGAAATCGAGCTTGAATCCGGCTTTTTCCAGCCGCGCGTAGAACTCGGCGTCGCGCTTCCGCGCCGCCTCATACACCGGCACGTGGAACTCGTGCATGATGCGGTAGGGCACCGAGGCGAACAGCATGTCGGCCTTGTCGGTGGTGATGCCCTTGGCCAGCGCCTCCTCCGAGTACAGGCCGCCGAGGGCCAGCTCCATCAGCGTGTCGGACTTGACGATGTGGGTCGAGGAGCGCTGCACCATCGTCACGTCGGCGCCGTTCTCGTAGAAGTCGGCGCAGATGTCGTGGGCCGAGTTGTTGGAGCCGATCACCACCGCGCGCTTGCCGCGATAGGCCTCGCCGCCCGGATGCCGGCTCGAATGGTGGCTCTCGCCGCGGAAGCGCTCCATGCCGGGATAGCTCGGCAGGTTCGGCACTCCCGACATGCCGGTGGCGAGCACGAGGTGCTTGGGGCGCAGGGTCAGCCGCTCGCCGTCGCGGGTCAGCGCGACCTCCCACTCGCCCGCCGCCTCGTCGTAGCGCGCCGACTGGACTTCCGTCCTCGACCAGTAGTTCAGCTCCATGACCTTGGTGTACATCTCCAGCCAGTCGCCGATCTTGTCCTTGGCGGCGAAGACCGGCCAGTGATCGGGGAAGGGCAGGTAAGGCAGGTGGTCGTACCAGACCGGGTCGTGCAGGTGCAGCGACTTGTAGCGCTTACGCCACTGGTCGCCCGGCCGGTCGTGCTTGTCGACGATCAGGGCCGGCACGCCGAGGCGCTTCAGCCGGGCGCCGAGCGCGATGCCGCCCTGGCCGCCGCCGACCACCAGCGCGTAGGGCTGGCGGGTGCGGCCGAGCTCGGCCTCCTCGTCGCGCCGCCGCTCCGCCCACGAGCGCCGCCCGGGCTCGACACCGTGATGCACGCCCCGCTCGCGCCGCGGGCCGCCCGGCTCCTCGTGCCCCTTGAGTTCCCGCGCCGCGGTGAGCAGGGTCCAGGCCTCCTCGCCCTTCAGGCGCAGGTAGCCGCGCCCGCGCAGGGTGGCGGTCTCGAAGGCGATCCAGGCCTCGGTGACGCCGTCGGCCTCGCTCGCCGCCTCCTCCAGGGTGAAGCTGCCGGGCGAGACGGCGCCGAGCTGCGCCTCCAGCATGTCGCGGATCGCCCCGCGCCCCTCCAGGGTGGTGATGTTCCAGGTGAAGGCGACGAGGTCGCGCCAGAAGCAGGTCTCGGCGAACAGAGCCGCCGCCCCGGCGGCGTCGCGCGCCTTCAGGGCGGCCTCGAACCGGTCGAGCCAGGCGATCACCCGCGCGTCCGCGGGCGACAGGCGCTCGACATCCCGAACCATGGCGTCCATGGGGTTTCCTCCTTTTGTTATGCGGGGCGGGTTTCGCAAGCGCTGTGCCAGGGCAAGGTCGAACGGAGGTTACACTTCGCCGGTAGTCTCACTGAGACTGATTGACCGTTCATCCCTCCTGCGACCTCATCCTGAGGTGCGGAGCGATCGAAGATCGCGGAGCCTCGAAGTAGGCCTCCAGATCTCCTCAAGATCCCTGGAGGCCTACTCCGAGGCTCGTTTCACTCGCACCTCAGGATGAGGTCGTGGGGAGGACGGGCGATGTCTGAGTGTTCGTGACGATCATCTCGACCGTCATGCGATTATCCCTCGCTGGCCTCCGACGGGATGACGGGTCGGCGCCCCACCTGTGGCGCCTCACCCGTGGCACGCGACCCGCCTCCGCCACAGACAGGTGGCGCAGTCCCTCAACCGCCGTGGTTCGGCGAGACGAGCCCGAGCTTGCGCATGCGCCGGTGCACCGTGGAGCGGTCGAGCCCGAGGTCGCGCGCGACCGCCGAGACGTTCCAGGCGCGCCGGCGCAGGGCCGCCTCGAGCGCATCGTCGCCCGCCGTCGCCGTCGCCGTCGCCGTCGCCGTCGCGGGCGGGGCGGCCGCGCGAGGACCGGGCAGCACTGTCGGCGGCAGGTCGGACAGGCCGATCTCCGGTCCTTCGGCCAGCGCGCAGGCATAGTCGAGCACGCTGACGAGTTCCCGGACGTTGCCCGGCCAGGCGTGGCGGGCGAGGACTGCGGCGGCCTCGGCCGAGAGGCGGGGCGCGCCGGGCCGTCCCGCCAGCAGCCGCGCGACGAGCGCCGGCAGGTCGGCGCGCTCGCGCAGGGGCGGCAGGACGAAGCGGGCGCCGGCGAGGCGATAGAGCAGGTCCTCGCGAAACCGGCCCTCCCGCACCAGCGCCGCGAGGTCGCGATGCGTCGCGGCGATCACCCGGAGGTCGACCGCCTGCGGGGTCGCGGCGCCGACCGGCGTCACCTCGCGCTCGGCGAGCACGCGCAGCAGGCGGGTCTGGGCGGAGAGCGGCATGTCGCCGACCTCGTCGAGGAACAGGGTGCCGCCATCGGCCTGCTGGACGAGACCCGTCCGGCCCTTGGGCGCCGCCCCGGTGAACGCCCCCGCCACGTGGCCAAACAGCTCGGACTCGATCAGGCTCTCGGGCAAAGCCGCGCAATTGACCGCGACGAAGGGCTTGCCGGCACGGGGCGAGCCGCGGTGCACGGCCTTGGCGAAGAACTCCTTGCCGGTGCCGGTCTCGCCGCCGACGAGGAGGCTCACGCCGGCCGCGAACAGGCGCGAGGCCTGCCGGGCCATCGGGCCGAGCGTCGCGTCACCCGCGAGCACGGGCGTCCGGGCCGGCCGCGGATCGCGGGCGGGCGTCCGGGCCGGGGCTTCGGCCGGCTCCAGCGCCAGGGCGTAGAAGCGCTCGCCCCCGCGCAGGCGCAGCACCCGCCGCTCGACCGGTACCGCCCGGGTGAAACGCGGCAGGTCGTCGACCGAGGCCTCGAACAGGGAATCGAGCCGCAGGCCCAGGCCGGCGTGGCGGAGGTCCGACGGCCCGCGCGGGCGGTGCAGCGCCCGGTCGATCAGCGCCCGCGCCCGGCTGTTGAAGCCGAGGATGCGCCCGCCCGCATCGACCGCGAGCGCCAGCTCGGGCTCGATGTCGGCGAATTCCGGCGAGCGCGACAGGTGGAGGATCCACTCGCGCCGGAAGCCGTTGTGCAGGCTCGCGGTCTCGATGCGGTGGGCGAACGAGGTGACGAGCTGGAGCGCGAGGTGCTGGCTCGCCTTCGGCACCGGCGCCTGCAGCGCCGAGATGTCGAGCACCGCCGCCAGCGTCCCGTCGGCGGCGTAGACCGGGGCGGCCGTGCAGGTGAGCCCGATATGGTCGCCGGCGAAATGGTCGTCGAGATGGACCGACAAGGCCTCGCCGGTGGCGATGCAGGTGCCGACCGCGCAGGTGCCGGCGAGGTGTTCGTTCCAGTCCGAGCCGCGATAGAGTCCGGCGCGGCGCAGGTCGCCGTCGCGGCCCGCATCGCCGATGAAGTCGACGGCGACGCCGCGGGCGTCGGCGAGGATCAGCACGTAGCCGAGGCCCGAGACCTGCCGGTACAGCGCCTCGACGCCGAAGCGCGCGACGCGGATCAGGTCGTCGAGGGCGTCGCGGTGCTCGCGCAGGCGCTCGTGCGTGTGGATGTAGGCGCGCCGGGGCGCGGCGGGGTCGAGGCGGTACTCGGCCATGCAGCGCCGCCACGACTGGTCGATCAGCGGATCGCGGGCGCCGCCGCCGTCGCTCGCGGCCCGCACGAGCTCGTCGATGTGGGCCATCACGGCCGAGCGCATCCGTGTCCTCCCCGATCTTTTATCCCATTCTGCGCCCGATCGGCGGGCGGGAAAAGACCGGGAATGGCTGGCCCTGGGGCTCAGTGTCTCTCACGAAACTCCCGGTCACTGGCGTCGCTCGATGTGGCGGCACCAGCGCAGCGGGAGTTTTGTGAGGTGCGCTCAGGCCGGAGCGGCCTCCGGCGGCACCGGCCGCGGACGGCGGTTCTCGTCGATCGCCACGAAGGTGAACAGCGCCTGGGTGACCTTGATCGTCTCCTCGCTCTCGCGGGCGCGGCGCCAGGCCTCGATCTGGATGCGGATCGAGGAGCGGCCGACCGAGACGATGTGGGCGTAGAGGCTGACCTCGTCCCCGACCACCACCGGCTGCAGGAAGGTCATGCCCTCGACCGCGATGGTCGCGCAGCGCCCCCGCGCCCGCCGGGCCGCGACGTTGCCGGCGGCGAGGTCCATCTGCGCCATCAGCCAGCCGCCGAAGATGTCGCCGGCCGGGTTGGTGTCGGCCGGCATCGCGATGGTGCGGATCACCGGCGGGCCCCAGCCGGCATCGGGGGCGCGAGGGGCGGGGGAGGGGTCGGTCATCGGCGGCTCGGTGGCGGGAGAGGGCACGGGTGGGTGATGCTGACTTTACGTCAGAGCGCGGCGGCAAGCGACGCAGGATCGAGGCCATCGGCCTCGGCCGGCCGGCGGCTGGAGACGCGCGGCGTCGAAGGCGAGCGCCACGGCCTTGCGGTACGCCACCGCCACCCGGCCACGAGACGCTGCCGCCGACCGGGCCGCCGCCGCTACGGACTGTCGGCCTCCGGCACCCCGCCGCCCTGCCGACGCGCCTCCTCGGCCTTCTGGCGTGCGGCCTCCGCGGCGCGCGCCGCCTCCGCCGCCCTCGCGGCCTCGGAGGCCCTGGCCGCCTCCTCCGCCCGCTGCTTCTCCTCTGCCCGTTGCTTCTCCTCGGCCCGCTGCCTGGCCTGCCGCGCCTCCTCGGCCGCGCGCGCCCGGTCCATCTCCAGGCGGCTGCGGCGGCGGGCGATCTCGTTGCGGTCGGCCTCGACGGTCTCGATCTTGTCGAGCTCGCGTTGCAGCACCACGGCGGCCAGGACGTTGCTGAGCGGCACGAGGTCGAGCTCGCGTTGCGGCCGGGCGAGCGGGCCGGCGAGGGCGAGGCCGAGGGTCGGCGCCGGCGCCGTCCAGGCCCGGGGCGTCGCGGTGGCGGCGAGCGTGCCGCGGGCGTCGAGGCGCATCGCCTTCGCGTCGACCTGGATCAGGCCGGTCCAGGTGGCGGGGCCGGGATCGAGGGTGAGGCTTCCGGTGCGCAAGGTGCCGCCGACCATCGCGGCCGGCACCGAGACCGGCCCCGCCAGCACCAGCGATCCGCGGTCGAACTCCTCCGTAACCACCCGCTCGACCCGGCCGGCGCGCAGCGGATCCTCCTCGGAGAGCAGCCGGGACAGCGCGCGCTGCACCGCCGCCGGGTCGAGGTCGCGGAGCGTCAGCCCGGCGAGTTCCAGGGTGCCGCTGCCGGCGAGGTTGCCCACGAGAGCCGCCGGGCTGTCCCCCGCCGCGCCGAGGCGAAGCCGCAGCGACACCTGGCCCCGCAGGGCGTCGCCGCCGGTGAGCGCCGGAAGCGCCGCCGCCGTCAGGCCGCCCTCCGCCGCGAGCGTCGCCTGGGCGCCCTGTCGGGCGAGCGTGGCGCTGCCCGCGAGCCGCCCGCCTGCGAGGCCGGCGGAGAACTCGCGCAGCGCCAGGCCGTCGCGCCCGAGCCCGAGCTCGAAGCGTGCCCAATCCGCCGCGAGGCCGCGGCCGAGATCGAGCCGCCGCACCGTCATGGCGACATGGCCCGTGACCGCTGCGGCGGGGGCCGGCCCGAAGCGCGCGGAAGACCACGCGTCGGGTCCGGTCGGCGAGCCGGGGTTCAGCACCAGCGCCCCGGCGAGCCAGGGCAGGGAGAGCCGTTCGAGCGAGACGCTGCCCGAGACCTCGCCGCCCTCCGGCCGGGTCAGCGTCGCGTCGAGCGCCGATCCGGCAAGGGTGCCGGTCACGACGAGGCGCGCGGCGTCGCCGGCGCGGCCCACGCCGAGGCTCAGCCGCGCCGGCACCGGGTCCGGCAGGGCGGGGCCGGCGCTGAGGAGGCCGGCGAGCGGCCGCAGGTCGGGCGTGGCGAGAGTCAGCGCGCCGTCCTGGAAGGGGCCTGACGCCGGCAGCACCAGCGGCCGGGCGGTGGCGATGGCGGCCCCGGCGATCTCGGCGTCGAGGGTCAGGCCGAGCGGCCCGTTCGCCTCCGGCCGGCGCCCGGCGAGGTGCAGGCTCGCCGGCATCGCCAGGGCCGGGTCGGTGGGCCGGCCGAGCCAGCGCCCGGAGGCTACGCCGTCGAGGCGGGCGTCGAGGTCGTCGAGCCGCCCGGCCCGGGCGGCGAGCGACAGGCCGAGCCGGCCGCCGGCGGCGCTGCCGCTGGCTTGCCCACGCAGGCGGCCCGCATCGGACCCGGACTCGCGCTCCAGCGTCACGTCGAGGGCGACGGGGGCATCGCGCAGGAAGCCCGGCAGCAGCCGCGCCTCGTCGACGAAGGTGCGCGCGACGAGGTCGATGAGGGGCGCGGCGACCGGGGCGCTCACCCGCCCGGTGATGCGCCCGGCGCCGTCGGCGCCGATCCGCCCCGCGAGGCTCGCCCGGGCCCCGGCGAGGTCGCGCACCTCCAGGCTGTCGAGGCGGAGCGCCGCGCCCTCCGATTGCAGGCTGGCGGCGATCTCGCCGGTGCGGGTGCCGGTCGGGCCGTAGCGCAGGTCGCGGGCGAGCAGGGTCAGGCCGACATCGTGGTCCTGGAGCGCCGCCACCGCCCCGCGCAGCGGCGGCAGCTCGGCGACGTCGAGCCCGTCGGCGATGATCTGCGCGTCGAAGCGCGGACGGGCCTGGTCCGGGCCGGGCGGGCTGTAGCGGGCGCTGCCGGTGATCTTCGCGGGGCCGAGGGCCACCCGGGCGTTGCGCAGCGAGAGCACCGGCAGGGCCGCCGCCACGTCGGCCTCGGCCGAGAAGGGCCGGCCGTCGAGGAGCCCGGCGAGGGGCCCGTGAAGCCCGAGCCGGTCGAGGAGGCGGGCGAGCCGGTCCGAGGCCGGGGCGTCGAGGGCGGCGTGGCCCGAGAAGCCGCCGCTCGGCGTCACGTCGCCCGACAGCGCGAGCGAGAGGCCGCCGGCGGCGGTGCCGGCGAGCCGGCGCAGGGTGACGGCGCCGGAGGGGCGCAAGGTGGCACTCAAGGCCGCGCCGCTCCATTCCTCGCGGGCGAGCGCCAGGCTGTCGGCCGCGACGTCGAGCACCAGGGTGCCGGGCAGCGAGGCGGGAGCGACGCCCCGCCCGAGCAGCGCCTGACCGGTGGCGCTCATCAGGAAGGCGTCGAGGTCGAGGCGGCGCGCCTCCAGGCTCATCGTCGCCCGGGCCGCCGCGAGGTCGAGGCTGCCGCGGCCGGTGAAGCGCAACGGCGCCTCGCCCGGCACCTCGACGCTCAAGGTGTCGAAGGTGGCGAGCCGGCCCTTGGCCTTGAACCCGCCCTGGACCGCGACCGGCAGGGCGGCGCCCGCGGCCTGGGCCGGCGGGCCCACCACCAGGCGCGCGGTGCCGCTCGCCTCCGGCACACCCCCGCCCTCCGGGCCGGCCGACACGCTCACCCGTGCGTCGAGGTCGAGCCGGGGCACCGTGTCGCCGCCCGCGCCGAGCTTCACCGGGATCGTCCCGTCCGGGGCGGGCGCCCCGGTGGTGAGGCGGAACGGCACCGCCTCGACGCTGCCCTCCGCCCGCCACGGGCCGGCGAGGCGGGGGGCGGCGAGCCGGACGTTCTCGGCGAACACCTGGTCGGTGCGCCCGGTCGCCGCCACCCGGGTGGTGACGAGGAGCTGGGAGATGCTGAGATCCTCGACCGCCAGCTCGCGCCCCTCGTCGACACTCGGCGGCGGCAGGAAGCTGCCGGCCTCGGTCATCGGCAGGGTGACCTCGCCGCGGCCGATCCGGGTCTCGGTGAAGCGGATCTCGCCGGAGAGGAGGGGCGTGAGGGCGATCTCGGCCTTGACGAAGCGGGCGTCGAGGGAGGGCCGGTCGCGCCCGGTCGCGAGCCGCAGGTGATCGATCCGCAGGCGCGGCGAGGGCAGGAGCCGCACCTCGAGGCGGCCGTCGCTGTGCGCCTCGACCCCGAGCGAGCGGCCGAGCGCCGCGTCGAAGGCGGTGCGGTAGGATTCCCACGGGATGAAGGGCGGCGCGACCAGGGCCGCGGCTAGGATCAGGATGACGAGGCCCGCCAGGGCGGTCAGGATGTCGCGCACCGTGCTGTCCGTGCCGCCCCGCGAGGAGAGCGCCGCCTCATGTTCTGTCGACGGCCCGACGGGCCGTACCCCGATGACAGCGCTAGCATATCGGCATCGGAAACGCGGGCGAAATCCGGCGCGATCACGCAGCGACAGCAGGCCCCCGATGCACCCGCGCAACGCTTGGCGCACGCCTGACAGGGGGAGCCGACACTGTTAGAGCGGCGGCGTGACCAGATCGACGGACCCGATGCGCTACTATCTCGGCCTTGCCACCACCTTCCACGACCCGGCCCTCGCCCTGGTCGGGCCGGACGGCACGGTGCTCTTCGCCGAGGCGACGGAGCGCTACCTGCAATACAAGCGCGCCCCGAACTGCGAGCCGGATTCGGCGCCCCGGATGGCCGGCCTGCTCAAGGCCCACCTGCCGCCGGGCGCCGAGCTCGTCCTCGCCACCACCTGGGGGCCGGAATTCAGCCGCTACCTCGCCGACCAGGCCGGAACTGGGGCCTTCGGGCTGGAGGCGTTGCGCGCCCATTCCCCGGCGCTGAACCGCTCGCTGGTGCCGGAGCGGGCCGAGCGCACCTTCATCGCCGAGCTGGCCCTGGCGCAGGGGCGCGCCGGCTACGGCACCCTGCTCGGCCTCGACCGGGCCCATGGTGGGCGCTCGACCATCGCGGCTCTGCGGCGCTACCCCCACCACCTGACGCACGCGGCCTATGGTCTGTGGGGCTCGCCGTTCCGGGACGCCACCTGCCTCGTCGTCGACGGCATGGGCGAGACCGGCGCCTCGGCGATCTACCGCATGGAGGCGGGGCGCCTCTCCGAGGTGAAGCGCCACCGCGGGCGCGAATCGATCGGCTTCTTCTTCGGCCTCGTCACCGACCTCGCCGGGTTCGACCAGACCAAGGGCGAGGAATGGAAGATCATGGGGCTCGCCCCCTACGGCCGGCAGGACCCGGCGCTGATGGCGCTCTTACGCCGGCTCTACCGGATCGAGGACGGCCGCCTGCGCTTCTCGGACGCCGCCACCGTGCAGGCGGTGGCCGAGGAGATCCGCGCCCGCCGCCCGGCGGACGCCGACGGGGACGGCTGGGCCGACCTCTCGGCCTGCGGCCAGGCGATCTTTTCCGAGATGATGGACGTGCTCGTCGCCGAGGCCTGGCGCCTGGCACCCCACGAGAACCTCGTCGTCACCGGCGGCTGCGCGCTCAACTCGTCCTATAACGGCCGGCTGCTCCAGCGCTGCGGGTTCCAGCATCTCCACGTCCCCTCGGCGCCTGCCGACGACGGCAACGCGCTGGGTGCGGCCTGGCTCGCCTTCCAGGAGGACAATCCAGGCTGGACCGGGCCGGGACAACTCGCCAGCCCCTATCTCGGCTCGCGGATCTCGACCGAGCCCCTGGAGCGGATGGTCGGCTGGGAGCCGCGCCTGCGCCATCTCGGCCATGACGGGGTGACCGAGGCGGCGGCCGGGATCCTGGCGGCGGGCGGGCTCGTCGGCTGGGTCCAGGGGCGGGCGGAGTTCGGGCCCCGGGCGCTCGGCAACCGCTCGATCCTGGCCGATCCGCGCCCGGCCGACGCCAAGGCGATCCTCAACGGCAAGGTGAAGTACCGCGAGGCGTTCCGGCCCTTCGCGCCCTCGATCCTGGCCGAGGCCGGGCCGGACTGGTTCGAGGATTACCAGGACAGCCCCTACATGGAGCGCACCCTGGTCTGGCGGCCGGAGATGCGGGAGAAGGTGCCGGCGGTGGTGCACGAGGACGGCACCGGCCGCCTCCAGAGCGTCACCGACGAGCGCAACCCGGCCTACGCTGCGCTGATCCGCGCCTTCGCCGCGCAGACCGGCGTGCCGATCCTGCTCAACACCAGCTTCAACGTGATGGGCAAGCCGATCCTCCACACCGCCGAGGACGCGATCCTGATGTTCTCCACCACCGGGCTCGACGCGGTAGTGATCGAGGACTGGATCCTGGTGAAGGAGGGGGTGAAGACGTGAGAAGGGCCGGCCCCGTCCCCGGGTGCCGGCCCCTGAATTCTCGGAGGGTCTGCGAGGTTTACTCGCAGACCTCGACGCGCTTGTAGGTGAAGGACTCGTCGTCGAGCCACACCTTGCGGCGCTCGAAGTGGCAGATCGGGCCGCGGCGCGGGCGCACGATCACGGTCTCGGGCTCCTCGACGTAGACCCGGCGCGGCGGCGGCGCGGCGTAGACCGGCGGCGGGGGCGGCTGCATGCCGTTCATGATGGCGCCGGCCGCGACGCCGCCGAGCACGCCGGCCGCCGCGCCGCCGATGATCGCCGCGCCGACGTTGTCGCGGGCCTGGGCCTGGGGTGCAGCGGTCACGAAGAGGGCGGCGACGAGCGCCGCGCCCGCGCCGAGACGCGGAAGGCCGTATGAGGTCAGAGCGCGCACGCTGAGGATCTCCCGAAGGTGTTGGCGCGAGAATGCGAGTGAGTGCTTAACGAAGTCCCAAGCTCGCCGCCCGACCGATCAGTCGAACGGCACGGCCCGGGGCCGACGAAAGCCTCGCGCCGTCGGGCTCGATCTGTGGTGCCGGTTTGCGGCGATTTCCGGGTACGCCCACGGTTCCGGGAAGGGTGTGTATTTCGGGTGACGGTGGCGTCCCTCGACGCGAAAAGGGCCGCCCCGAGGGTGGCCCGTCTTCGATGTCAGGGGACGAGCGGCGCGGTGGCGCAAACCGCGCGGGCCTTCATGTTGATCCAATCTCCGTCTTGCGCCGATCGACCCCGGGCGTGCCCTGGAGCGAAGTCTGGGCGGCCTGGCAGCGCGGGGCCGTCCCAGACTCCGTCTGACCGCCCGTGCAGAATCCCGAGGGAGCCTCCCACCTCACCCGCAACCTCCTCCGGGAGGCCGGGCGAGGGGTTTGCGCGGCCGCGCTCACCCCTCCATGGCGATCAGCGCCGCGTCTCCCCCCGCCGCCGCGGTGTTCACCGTCACGGTCTGCTCGGTGGCGAATCGGGTGAGGTAGTGCGGCCCGCCGGCCTTCGGGCCGGTGCCCGACAGGCCGTGGCCGCCGAAGGGCTGCACCCCGACCACCGCGCCGATCATGTTGCGGTTGACGTAGACGTTGCCGGTGGATAGCCGCGAGACCACCCGCTCGACCGTGGCGTCGATGCGGGAATGCACGCCGAGCGTCAGGCCGTAGCCGCTCGATTCGATCGCGTCGAGCACCCGGTCGAGGTCGGCGGCCTTGTAGCGGGCGACGTGCAGGATCGGCCCGAATACCTCCTCGGTCAGCGCCTCGGCGCCCGGGATCTCGTAGATCTGCGGCGCCACGAAGTGGCCCTCGCCCGGCACCTCGCCGGCGTAATGCACTTTGGCGTTGCGGCGCATCGCGGCGCCGTGGCGGTCGAGGCGGGTGCGGGCATCGGAATCGATCACCGGGCCGACATGGGTCGCGGGGTCGCGCGGGTCGCCGAGGCGGAGTTCGCCTGCCGCGCCCGCCACCATCCCGATCACCTTGTCGGCCACGTCCTCCTGCACCAGCAGCAGGCGCAGGGCCGAGCAGCGCTGGCCGGCGGAGCGGAAGGCGGACATTACTACGTCGTCGGCGACCTGCTCGGGCAAAGCCGTGGCGTCGACCAGCATCGCGTTGATGCCGCCGGTCTCGGCGATGAGCGGCACGATCGGCCCGTCCTTGGCGGCGAGCGCCCGGTTGATGTGGCGCGCCACCTCGGTCGAGCCGGTGAAGACCACCCCGGCCACGCTCTTGTGTGCCACCAGCGCCGCCCCGACCGCGCCGTCGCCCGGCACGAGGTGGAGGGCCGACGGTGCCACGCCGGCCCGGTGCAGCAGGCGCACGGCCTCCGCGGCGACGAGCGGGGTCTGCTCGGCGGGCTTCGCCACCACCGCGTTGCCGGCCATGAGCGCCGCGGCGACCTGGCCGACGAAGATGGCGAGCGGGAAATTCCACGGCGAGATCGCCACGAACACGCCGCGGCTGCGAAGGCTCAGGCGGTTGCTCTCGCCGGTCGGGCCCGGCAGGGCCTGGGGCACACCGAAGAGTTTTCGCCCCTGCGCCGCGTAGTAGCGGCAGAAATCCACCGCCTCGCGCAGTTCGGCGACCGCGTCGTCGAGGGTCTTGCCGGCCTCGGCCTGGAGCAGGTGGATCAGCCGGCCGGTCGCGGCCTCCATCGCGTCGGCGGCCCGTTCCAGCGCCGCGGCGCGCTGCTCGGCCGGGACGCGGCCCCAGGCGAGCGCGCCCTTGCGCGCGGCCTGCATCGCGGCGGAAGCGGTCTCGGGCGAGGCCTCCGTGACGGTGCCGACGACCGTGCGGGCATCGCTCGGGCTCACCACGTCGCGCGCCGTGCCGGCTTTCGCGACGCCGTCGATCACCGGTGCCGCCTCGGCCGGGCCGCGGCCGGCGGCGACCGCCGCGGTCAGGCGCTCCAAGCCGACCCGGTCGCCGAACTCGACCCCGGCGGAGTTGATCCGCTCCGGCGCGAACATCTCGGCGGGGCGCCGCAGCTTCGGGTGCCGGGCGCGGTCCGGGTTGCCGACGCTCTCGGCGGGGCGGCGCAGCAGGGTCTCGACCGGCACCGCCGGGTCGGCGGCCTGGGAGACGAAGGAGGAGTTGGCGCCGTTCTCCAGAAGCCGCCGCACCAGGTAGGCCAGGAGGTCGCGGTGGCCGCCGACCGGCGCGTAGGTGCGGCAGGCCGCGCCCGGCACGGCGGCAAGGAGACGTGCGTAGAGCGCCTCGCCCATGCCGTGCAGGCGCTGGAACTCGTAGGTGCCGGCCTGCGGCCCCGCCCGCTCGACGATCGCCGCGACGGTGAGGGCGTTGTGGGTGGCGAATTGCGGGAAGAGCCGCGGCCGGTGCGCGAGCATCCGCTCGGCCGCCGCCAGGTAGCTCAGGTCCGTCATGCTCTTGCGGGTGAAGACGGGGTAGTCCGGCAGGCCGCGCTCCTGCGCCCGCTTCACCTCGGTGTCCCAGTAGGCGCCCTTGACGAGGCGCACCATCAGCCGCCGGTCGAGGCGGGCGGCGAGGTCCGCGACGTGGTCGATCACCTGGAGGCAGCGCTTCTGGTAGGCCTGGACGGCGAGGCCGAACCCGTCCCAGCCAGCGAGCGCGGGATCGCCGAGCACGGCGGCGATGACGTCGAGGGAGAGTTCGAGCCGGTCGGCCTCCTCGGCATCGACCGTGAAGTTGAGGTCGTAGCTCTTCGCCGCCTTGGCGAGGTCGAGGAGTACCGGCACCAGTTCGGCCATCACCCGCTCGCGGCCGACCGCCTCGTAGCGCGGATGCAGCGCCGAGAGCTTGACCGAGATGCCGGGCCGGTCGGGCAGGGGCTTGTTGCCCGCCGCCCGGCCGATCGCCTCGATGGCACTCGCGTAGGAGGCCGCGTAGGCCCGGGCGTCCTCGGCGGTGCGGGCGCCCTCGCCGAGCATGTCGAAGGAGTAGCGGTAGAGCCGCCCCTGGCCGCTCGCCGAGCGCTTGAGCGCCGCCTCGATCGTCTCGCCGAGGACGAAGTGCCCGCCCATCACCCGCATCGCCTGGCGGGCGGCCTGGCGCACCGCCGGCAGGCCGAGGCGCTTGGCGAGGCCGGCGAGGATGCCCTCGGGCGTGTCGCCGGGCTGGATGATCCGGGACGAGAGGCCGAGCGCCCAGGCCGAGGAGCGCACCAGCAGGGCGTCCGAGCGGGTGGCGTGCTGCTCGAAGCCGCCGAAGCGCAGCTTGTCCTCGATCAGCCGGTCGGCGGTGGCGGCATCCGGCACCCTGAGCAGGGCCTCGGCCAGGACCATCAGCGCCAGGCCCTCCTTGGTCGAGAGCGAGTACTCCCGCAGCATCGCCTCGACGCCGCCGAGCCCCCCCGTCTCCTGCCGGATCGCGCCGACGAGGTCGCGGGCGAGCGCGTCGACCTTCGCCTCGCGCTCCGGGGCGAGGCTGGCCCGCTCGAGGAAGAGGCGGGCGAGGGCGGCATCGTCGGCGGCGTAGGGGGCGTGGAAGACGGGGAGGGGAGCGGGCATCGGGGCGGATCCGGGCGGCGTTCGACGATTCTCAGGATAATCGGCCTCAACCCGCGCTTCGATGGCGCGTATCGCCGATTCGCCGTAGGATCGGCGGCGAAACCGGGATCTGGTAGCGAGAATGACGGACGGGCTCGACCGGGTCGATCGGCAGATCCTGAAGATCCTCCAGCGCGAGGGGCGCATCCCGAACGTGGAGCTGGCCGAGCGGGTCGGGCTGTCGCCGACCGCCACGGGCGAGCGCCTGCGTCGGTTGCAGAAGGACGGGGTGATCACCGGCTTCGGCGCGCGGCTCGATCCGCAGCGTCTGGGCTTGAGCCTGCTCGTCTTCGTCGAGGTCTCCCTCGACAAGACCACGCCCGACGCCTTCGCGCGCTTCGCGGTCGCCGTGCGGCGCGCGCCGGAAGTCCTGGAATGCCACATGGTCGGCGGCGGGTTCGACTACCTGGTCAAGGCCAGGGTCGCCGACATGCCGGCCTACCGGCGCTTCCTCGGCGAGGGCCTGCTCTCCCTGCCGGGGGTCAACAACACCCGGACCTACGCGGTGATGGAGGAGGTGAAGAGCGACGGGCTGTTGCCGCTCTGAAGCCCGCGCGCCATGCGCCCAGCGCATGATTTAGCTGCGACATAACGGAGCTTTGCAGCAGCTGCGGAGTTGGCAGAAGGCGCCGTGTGTCGCAGTCTCGCATTCAACAAGCCGCCGAAGAGCGGCCCGACGCGAATGGAGGTACGCCGATGGTCAATCCGAATCGCCTCGTGAAATCCGCCTGGATCGCCGCGGAAGTGTCCCGCGAGAAGTCCGAGAAGGTCCTGGTGGTGGAGGCCTACATCGCGGTCAGCCCGCTGGAGGGCGGCTTCGATGCCGGCCGCTACGGCCGCCTGGTCGAGGACGTGCGCCGCATCCTAGCCGAGAATCCCGACATCGACAGGGCCTCGATCCTGAGCGTCCACCGCGAGTCGCGCTGCGCCGCGCTGTTTCGCCGGGGCGCCTGCGAGGAGGAGCGCCACGAGGTGCGTCACGAGGAGCGCCGGCCGGAACTGGTGGCCTGAGCCGCCCACCCGGCTCTCGCCGTCGATTGCTCACCCCCCGCGTCAATCCGGGTTCCGCTTTCGCGGCCCCGGGAAGACGCGGAGGATGCGTCATCCGTCGCGTGGACGGTTCAAGGCGAAGCCCCGGAGGGCTCTGCCTGAAGAGCGCTCACAGCCCCTCGAACAGCGCCGACGAGATGTAGCGCTCGGCGAACGAGCAGGCGACCGTCACGATCCGCTTGCCCTTGAACTCCGGCCGGGCCGCGATCTCGAGGGCCGCCGCGACGTTGCCGCCGGTCGAGATGCCGCCGGGGATGCCCTCGACCCGGGCGAGCAGGCGCGCGGTGTCGAAGGCGGTCTGGTTGGAGACCGTCACCACCTCGTCGATCACGCCGCGGTCGAGCACGCCCGGCACGAAGCCGGCGCCGATGCCCTGGATCTTGTGCGGGCCGGGCTGGCCGCCGGACAGGACCGGGGAATCCTCCGGCTCGACCGCGACGACGCGGAGCGACGGCAGGCGCGGCTTGATGACCTGGCCGACGCCCGTGATGGTGCCGCCGGTGCCGACGCCCGCCACGAAGGCGTCGAGCTGCCCTTGCGTGTCGTTCCAGATCTCCTCCGCGGTGGTCTTGCGGTGGATCTCGGGGTTGGCCGGGTTGTTGAACTGCTGGGGCATGATCGCGCCCGGGATCTCCTTCAGGAGCTCCTCGGCCTTGGCGATCGCGCCCTTCATGCCCTGCGGGCCGGGGGTCAGGGCGAGCTCGGCCCCGAGATAGGCCAGCATCTTGCGCCGCTCGAGCGACATCGTCTCGGGCATGACCAGGATCAGCCGGTAGCCGCGGGCCGCGGCCACGAAGGCGAGCGCGATGCCGGTATTGCCGGAGGTCGGCTCGACCAGGGTGCCGCCGGGCTTGAGCACGCCCGAGGCCTCCATGGCGTCGATCATGTTGACGCCGATGCGGTCCTTCACCGAGGCGATCGGGTTGAAGAACTCGAGCTTCAGAAGGATCTCGGCGTCGATCCCGCGCTCCTTGGCGAGGCGGTTGAGGCGCACCAGCGGGGTGTTGCCGATGGTCTCGGTGATCGAGTCGTAGACCCGGCCGTGGCCGATCGGGCGGCCGGATTCCGAAGTGGCGGTGGCGTCGGCCATGATGTGTCTCTCCCTCAGGGGTGCGTCGTCCGCCGCACGGGTAGCGGAAATCCGGACTGCCGTCGAGGTATGCCGATTTATACAGTTTTCGACTGTGAATTAGGCGCTCGTCCGTCGGGCGGGGCGAGCCGGAACGGCGCCAGCGCGGCCGGGTTGACCGGCGGCACCGCTGCGAGATCCTCGGTCGGTCCGCGGCTCTCGCCAGCGTCGTAACCTTGGGTCAGAATGTCGCTTCGGCAAGACCCGACACGGTACGACCCGACGCGGCAAGTTCCGCCAGGGCGACCGACGATCCGGCAGCCCCGATCCGCCCGAGAGAGCCGCATGCCCGAGACCCTGCACCGCACCCCTCTCGAGACCGCCCCCCTCGACGGCGTGCCGCCGGTCCCGCCGCCCGCGGCCGGGCCGCACCGGGTGGTGATCGTCGGCGGCGGCTTCGGCGGCCTCACCACGGCCCGGGGCCTCGGCGGCGCCGAGGGCATCGCCGTCACGCTGATCGACCGGCGCAACCACCACCTCTTCCAGCCGCTGCTCTACCAGGTCGCCACCGCGGTGATCGCGCCGGGCGAGATCGCCGAGCCGATCCGGGCGATCCTGCGCTGGGACCGCAACGTCAGCGTGCTGATGGGCGAGGTCGAGGGCGTCGACACCGACGCGCGCGCCGTGCGCCTGCGCGACGGCACCCGCGTGCCCTACGACACGCTGGTGCTGGCCACCGGCGCCACCCACAGCTATTTCGGCCACCCGGAATGGGAGCGCTACGCGCCCGGCCTCAAGACCCTCGACGACGCCCGCCGCATCCGTGCCCGGGTGCTCTTGGCCTTCGAGGCCGCCGAGCGCGAGGACGATTCCGCCGACCGCGCCCGGCTGATGACCTTCGCGGTGATCGGCGGCGGGCCGACGGGGGTCGAGATGGCCGGCGCCATCGCGGGACTCGCCCACCACGCCCTGTCGAAGGATTTCCGCCGCATCGACCCGACGCAGGCCAGGATCCTGCTGATCGAGGCGGCGCCGCGGGTGCTCGGCACCTTCAGCGAGGACCTCTCGGCCTATGCCCGCCGCTCGCTGGAACGCCTCGGCGTCACGGTGCTGACCGAGCACGCGGTCGAGGACGTGTCGGAGGAGGGCGTCACCGTGGCGGGCAAGCTGATCCCGGCCGCCACCATCGTCTGGGGGGCGGGCGTGCGCGCCTCGCCGGCGGGGGAATGGCTCGGGGTCGAGACCACGCGCACCGGCCACGTGCCGGTCGGGCCGGACCTCGCGGTCGTCGGCCGTCCCGGCATCTACGCCCTCGGCGACCTCGCCATGGCCAAGGCCGAGGACGGCAAGCCCCTGCCGGGCCTCGCCCAGGTCGCCGACCAGCAGGGCCGCTACCTCGGCCGGGCGCTGCGCGACCGCATCCTGCACGGCAAGGCGCCGCAAGCCTTCCGCTTCCGCAGCCGCGGCAACCTGGCGATCATCGGGCACAATTCCGGCGTGGTGCAGTGGGACCACGTCAAGCTCAAGGGGTTCCTGGCCTGGGCGGTGTGGGGCGTCGCCCACGTCTACCTGCTGGTCGGCTTCCAGAACCGCATCGTCGTCACCCTGCGCTGGCTGTGGGCCTACCTGAGCTTCCAGCGCGGCGCCCGCCTGATCTCGGAGCGCGACGAGGCCGTCATGGCGCTGATCCGCGGCACTCCGCCGGGGCGGATCCCGCCGCCCTGAGCCCCCGGGCGGGGGTGTGCCGGCGGATCCGCCATCCATTGGTGGGGATCGGCGCGCCCGGCGTGGTGACGGATCGCGTCGTCGGGGTCTATCCTGTCGTGGCTTGCGGTCGGAGGCGGGCGTCGAAGAGGGGCCCGGGCCATCGATCGAGCAGTGCACGGAATGCGGGCCGGGCGACCACGGGCGCGAGACCCATCCCGGGACGCTCGCCGATCCGCGCTTGGTCCGGATGGCCATCCGGGCCGGGCACCCTGCGCGGCATCATCTCACCACCGAATCACTCGATGCCGCCGTGCTTCGCTGCGCAGCCTCGAAACTCGGAAAAAACTCCCAGATCAGCGCTTGAAGCACGACATCGATCGTCGAACAAAATAATCCGGAGGACACGCATGAAACTCTTCTACGCCAAGACCTCGCCCTTCGTCCGCAAGGTGCTGGTCGTCGCCCACGAGCTCGGGCTGTTCGAGCGCCTGGAGCTGCTGCCGGCGGCGGCCCACCCGATCAACCGCGACGCGAACATCCGGGCGCAGAACCCCCTGGCGCAGGTGCCGACCCTGCTCCTCGACGACGGCACGGCGCTGGCCGACAGCCGGGTGATCTGCGAGTACCTCGACCATCTGGGCAAAGGCGGCTTCTTCCCGGCCCCGGGCCCGGCGCGCTGGGCGGCGCTCACCGCGCAATCGACCGGCGACGGCCTGCTCGATGCGGCCCTGCTCTGCGTCTACGAGACCCGGGTGCGCCAGGAGGGCGAGCGCTCGCCGGCCTGGGTCGGCGGCCAGCGGGAGAAGATCGTCGACGCCCTGGCGCGGATCGACGCGACGGCGCCCGGCCTCGGCGAGCGGGTCGACATCGCCGCCGTCACCTATGGCTGCGCCCTCGGCTACCTCGACCTGCGCCTGCCCGATCTCGGCTGGCGCGAGCGCGCGCCCGCGGCGGCGCAGTGGTACGCGCGGTTCGGCGAGCGCCCCTCGATGCAGGCGACGCGGCCGGAGTGAGGACGGATCTGGCGCGGCTCTTGCTCGATCCCGGGTAGACCGGCCTCGGGCAAGCTTGCTCGGGCCTCATGGTCGCGCCGCGTCCCGCCGGCCCTGCGCGCGGGCGCGATCCTCGCCGCGGTGGCCGGCGCCTTCGTGGCCGGGCCGGAG